>NZ_KV833343.1:383-97282 GCF_001837615.1 Corynebacterium sp. HMSC070H05 | reverse complement strand
GAAATTTACAAAAACGCCCCTGTGGATAACTCTAAAACAGCGAGCTAGCGAGCCTCGTCCGCGCTGAAATCACGCGCGGGTCGTCGGGAGCAAGCAACGTCAACAGTTCGAGCAGACGCTCCTTCGCACGCGGCTCCGTCTTCACCATGCCGAGCAACAGATCAAAGGCGCCTTCCGGATCCCCACCGACAAACTGAGCATCCGCGACGAGCAGCTGCTGTTCTACCTCGTCTACCGGCTCGCCCTCGCTGCCCTGTTCGTTGAGACGCTTCAACACAGCGACAGTGTTCTTGGCTTGTTTGACATCGGAGTTGGTGGGGTCGTCGGCAAGGATGGCGTCGTAAAGCGCAGTTGCGCGATCGAAGTCGCCGGCGTTGAGGGCGGCGGTGGCGTCGTCGAGACGCGGATCCTGCGCAGGCTCCTCGCCACCAAGCCCCTGGAGTTGGCCACCAAGCTGGGCAACGATCTGGCCGATCCACTGCTCCAACTGGTCGGCCGGCTGGTTGCCCTCAAAGTTGGCCACTGGGCGTCCTGCGGCAAGCGCAACCACGGTCGGCAGCACGCGCACGCCGAGCATCTGTGCCACCTGCGGGGTAGCATCCGCGTCGATGTAGGCGACCATAAACTGCTGCTGCCCCGCCGCGAGCCGCTCGAACGTGGCCTTGAGCGCGACAGAATCTTCAGAACGGTCCGTGCCCACCATGAGGATCACAGGGATCTGCTTGGACCGCTCAAACGCAACCGCCTCAACGTTGGTGGCGTTGACGGTGACAAACGGCTGAAAGTCGCCAGGCTCAGGCTGCTGCGCCAGCGCGCCTAAGTCAATAGCGCCGCCGGTGAACTGCGGGTTGGTCATGCTAATCCTCCAGGTGCTTGTTCAGCGACTCGATCTTCTGGTGCAACATGTCCGTGTAGCCGGGGCGGATATCAGCTTTGACCACCAGCGACACGCGTGGAGAAACCTCCTCCACCGCCTGGGTGGCACGCTTAATCACGTCCATGACCTCGTCCCACTCGCCCTCGATGGTGGTGAACATGGCGGTGGTCTCGTGCGCCAGCCCGGACTCCCGGACGACCTTCACGGCGCGTGCCACGATGTCGGACATTTCGGCGTTGGAATTTTCCGTCAAAGTCGGTGCGACCGAAAACGCTGCAATCATGCGGCCCAGTCTAACGCCCGCTTATCGACGACCCCAGCAATGCTTATGCCAATGCCTCCGATCATCGACTCCCCTGCCGGAATCCCGCGGCCATGCCACCACATGCGACACACCGGGAGGAATGTTCTGGTTGCACCCTGGGCAAATGTAGAACTTCGTTGCGGCTGCCGAGCCGATCTGGCGGACCTTGAATATCTCGCCGTTAGTCCATTTCGGCCCCTCCATCTCCTGGGTGCCGATAAAGGTCGACCCGTCACGCGGCAGGACGTAGCGCGGCGACTGGTACTGGCGGCGATTCTTGCGTGGCATTTAGAACAATCGCAGTTCGTTCGATTCGATGCCGCGCAGTTCGTCGTAGTCGAGGGTCACGCAATCGAATCCGCGGTCGCTGGCAAGCGTGCGCGCCTGCGGCTTGATCTCCTGGGCGGCGAACACGCCACGCACAGGCCGCAGCAACTCGTCGCGGTTGAGCAACTCGACGTAACGGGAGAGCTGCTCGACGCCGTCGATGCCACCGCGACGTTTCACCTCCACCGCAACCGTTCCGCCACGCGGGTCACGGGCCAAAATATCGACCGGGCCGATCGCAGTTGGATACTCGCGGCGGACAAGTTCGTAGCCCTCGCCGAGCGTCGAAATATGCTCAGCCAGCAACTCCTGCAGGTGTGCCTCGACGCCATCCTTGACCAGGCCGGGATCGACGCCGAGGTCACGTGATTCGTCGAGAAGCACCTCTGCGATGGTGATACGCAGTTGCTCGCCCTTCGAATTCTCGACGATCCACAGCTCTTCGCCCGTATCCTCGCCATCCATATCAACAACGTTTTCCACCCGCAGCGTGCACGGCGGCATCATCCAATTCAACGGCTTATACGCGCGGTCATCGGCGTGGACGGACACAGAGCCGTCCGCTTTCACCAGGATGAGACGCAGCGCTTCAGGCAGGTGGGCATCGAGGCGACCCACATAATCAACAGAACAACGGGCGATGACTAGACGCATGCGCCCAAGGGTACCGTTGCGACGAACGCCTCTAACGCTCGGTCTCTCGCTGGGCGCGCTCCTCAAGTGAGCGCATATCGGTGCGCTCGGCGCGTACGTCCGGGGCCGATTCAATCCACGAGATAAAACCCATCTGCGTGCGACGATCAGCAGCAAATTCGATACCGCCATCGGGCGAATCGACCTGCAGAATCTTCGCAATATCGGGCATAAACTGGCGCTCATCTGCCGTCACGTCCCGCAAGCCTGTGAATTGCAGCAGGCGTCGGTCCGCGACCATATCGTGCGTAAACGACAAAGAGCGCAGCTTGTAAAACAGCATGCGCTCCCCGTCGTACCTCAAGACACCATGGCGCCAGCCATGGATGCCTTCGGCCGGCATCTGGCGGATCATTGCACGGGAACCGCTACCGCGGACCATGCTGAACCGCCAAATGGCAGACGCCGCAAACGTGGCCACCACAAGCACAGCCACGGCAACGACGAACACCATTGTTTCAACCTCCAGACAGCGGGTAATGCGCAATATCTTAACGCCCTTTGTGTCTTTTATGCGCACGCTGCGCGAGTGGGGGCATAGAAAAACGCCCCCATCCGGATATGTATCCGGATGGGGGCGCTGGTCAGGCCGGCGTTACGCCTTCCTCGGCGCAGCGACTAGTGCGCGTTGCGACGAACGGCCGCCAGCTCCGCCTCCGAGCGAGCCTGTACGACCCTGTCCTCGTTGTCGAGGTTGGACTCTGCGACGGCGGAGTCAACCTCGTCGGCGAAGATGGCGTAGTCCGCGAGGACTGTCACCTTGTCGCCGACAACGGAGAGGAACCCACCCTGTACGGCCGCGACGATACGCTCGCCGTCGATCGGGCGGATGGTTACCACACCGTTGTCCTTGAGCTGCCCCAAGAGCGGCTCGTGCCCAGGAAGGATACCGATCTCACCCTCCGTAGTCTGAGCGGTGACGATGCTTGCCGGACCTTTCCAGAGCAGGCGGTCAACCGAGACCAGTTGAGCGGTAAGTTCAGCCATGTTTCCTCCTACGCCTGCAGCTTCTTGTATGCAGCCTCGACGTCGTCCAAGCCACCCAGGCCGTTGAATGCCTGCTCTGGGTAGTGGTCGAACTCGCCCTCGCAGAGCTTGTCGAATGCGTCGATCGTCTCTTCGAGCGGGACGTAGGAACCCTCGTCGCCAGTGAACTTCTTTGCGACGAAGAAGTTCTGGCCCAGGAAGCGCTGGATCTTACGTGCGCGCTGCACGGTGATCTTGTCTTCCTCAGAGAGCTCGTCCATACCGAGGATGGCGATGATGTCCTGCAGTTCCTTGTTCTTCTGCAGAATACCGATCACCTTCTGAGCGACGTTGTAGTGACGCTCGCCAACGATGCCCGGCTCAAGGATGCGCGACGTGGAGGTCAGCGGATCCACTGCCGGGTAGATGCCCTTCGACGCGATCGAACGGGAAAGCTCGGTGGTCGCATCGAGGTGGGCGAAGGTGGTTGCCGGAGCCGGGTCGGTGTAGTCGTCAGCCGGCACGTAAACAGCCTGCAGCGACGTAATCGAACGGCCCTTGGTCGAGGTAATGCGCTCCTGGAGCACACCCATCTCGTCGGCAAGAGTCGGCTGGTAACCCACGGCGGAAGGCATACGGCCCAGAAGGGTCGATACCTCGGAACCTGCCTGGGTGAAGCGGAAGATGTTGTCGATGAACAGCAGCACGTCCTGGTTCTGCACATCGCGGAAGTACTCCGCCATGGTCAGGCCGGACAGGGCCACGCGCATACGGACCCCTGGCGGCTCATCCATCTGGCCGAAGACAAGCGCGGTATCCGGAAGCACGCCCATGTCCTCCATCTCGAGGAACAGGTCGGTGCCCTCACGGGTGCGCTCGCCGACGCCGGCGAAGACCGAGGTACCGGAGAACTCGCGTGCAATACGCGTAATCATCTCCTGGATCAGAACGGTCTTACCAACACCTGCACCACCGAACAGGCCGATCTTGCCACCCTTGACGTACGGGGTGAGCAGGTCGATGACCTTAATACCGGTTTCGAGGATCTCGGTCTTACCTTCGAGGTCCTTGAAGGCCGGCGGTTCGCGGTGGATGCCCCAGCGCTCACCGGTCTGGCCGACCGACGGGTCGTCCAGGCACTGGCCGAGTGCGTTGAAAACGTGGCCCTTGACCTGGTCGCCGACCGGGACAGAGATCGGGTTGCCGGAGTCCGCTACCTTGGCGCCACGGACGAGGCCGTCCGTCGGGGCCATGGCGATCGTGCGGACGAGGTTGTCACCCAGGAACTGGGCGACCTCGAGCACGATGGTGCGGGACATCTCGCCGAGGTCAATGTCGACCTCGAGAGCGTTGTACAGAGCGGGCAGCTCGCCACGCGGGAACTCCACGTCGACGACTGCACCAATGACGCGCACGACACGGCCGTTCTCAGAACCGCGCGGGTTCTGAGTGTTCTCGACCCGATCTGCGGTCTGGGTGTCGGCCTCAGGAAGCGCCGCACCCGCCAGATCGTCGTTGCGCTCATCAAAAGAGTGAGCAGTAGTCATGATTTAGTCACTTTCTCCACTACCGGACAGCGCACCAGCGCCGCCGATAATCTCGGTGATTTCCTGGGTGATCTTCGCCTGACGGACCTGGTTTGCCTCGCGAGACAAATCGTTGGCCAGTTCGGTGGCGTTATCGGTCGCATTCTTCATTGCCGTGCGGCGCGATGCCGACTCGGCGGCCGCTGCTTCCAGGAAGATCGAGTAGAGCAACCTGGAAACGTAGACCGGCAGCAGCTCATCCATGAGCGTGTCCGGGTCCGGCTCGAAGTTCATGTCCGGGCTGACTTCACCAGAGTTGGTCAGCATGTCTTCCTGTTCGTACTTGAACTCTTCCAGGACCGGCTCGATCGGCAGAAGCTGATCGACGCGTGCCTCCTGGGAAAGCATAGATACGAACTCGGTGTAGACAACGTGGACAACATCGAACCCGCGGACAGATTCGCCCGTTTCGCCGTTCTGGCGAAGCGGGACGGTGGCTTCGGAGCCAGCCATGTAGCCGTCGATGATCTGGTGGCGCACGTCGTGCGTGTCCTCCCAAGACGGCTGCTGCGAGAATCCGGTCCATGATCCCGCGACATCCATGTCACGGAACTTGAAGTGCGTCACGCCCTTATTACCGGTGACGTAACGAACCACCTCGTAACCTGCGTCGGTCAGCATGCGCTCAAGCTGCGCAGCCTTCTTCAGCACGTTGTGGTTGTAGCCGCCGGCCATACCGCGGTCAGAGGTGACCACGAGGATTGCCGCGACCCGGCCGTTCTCACGCTCGTGGAGCATGGGGTGGGCCAGGGAGCTCGCGGACGCGAGGCGTTCCATGACGTCTTTGAGCTCGTCGGCGTACGGCTTAGCCGCCTCGACGCGCTGCTGGGCCTTGGTGATCTGCGCGGTGGCGATCAGTTCCTGGGCCTTTGTAATTTTCTTCGTGGAGTTGACGGACCTGATGCGGTCACGCAATTCGCGAAGCGTTGCCATGGTGTTTCCTCCCTTCCTTTATGTAGTAGTCCTAGAACCGACTGGCACTAGGAGCGGCTGACGTTGAGCTGGTTCTTCGCAACCTGGCCGGAGTCGAGCGGCTCGTGCTCGGCCTCGCGGACAATGCGCTCGCCGGAGGATGCCTGGAAGTTACGTGCCAGGTCCTCGTTGACGCGGCGGATTGCGGCCTGCGAGTCGTCGTCAAGCTGCTTGCCACCAGCGATCTGGTCATAGACCTGCGGTGCATTGGCCTTGATGGCCTCGTGCAGCTCGGTCTCGTAGCGGCGGACGTCCTCAACGGGAACGACGTCGAAGACGCCTTCGTTGGCAGCCCAGATCGAGATGATCTGGAACTCCACCGGCTGCGGCGCGTGCTCGGACTGCTTGAGCAGCTCGACCAGGCGCTGGCCGCGCTCGAGCTGCTTCTTGGAAGCGGCGTCGAGGTCGGAAGCGAACGCAGCGAAGGCCTCGAGGTCACGGTATGCCGCGAGGTCCAGACGCAGGTTACCGGCAACCTTCTTCATGCCCTTGGTCTGTGCGGCGCCACCGACACGGGACACGGAGATACCCACGTCAATAGCCGGGCGCACGCCCTGGTTGAAGAGATCGGACTGGAGGAAGACCTGGCCGTCGGTAATCGAGATGACGTTGGTCGGAATGAAGGCACCGACGTCGTTCGCCTTGGTCTCGATGATCGGCAGTGCGGTCAGGGAGCCTGCGCCGAGCTCGTCGTTAAGCTTTGCGGCACGCTCCAGCAGACGGGAGTGCAGGTAGAACACGTCGCCCGGGTATGCCTCGCGGCCCGGCGGGCGGCGAAGCAGCAGCGAAATGGCACGGTATGCCTCTGCCTGCTTGGTCAGGTCATCGTAGATCACCAGGACGTGCTTGCCCTGGTACATCCAGTGCTGGCCCAGTGCTGCACCGGAGAACGGTGCGAGCCACTTAAAGCCTGCGGAGTCGGATGCCGGAGCAGCCACGATCGTGGTGTACTCCAGGGCACCGGCCTCCTCCAGCGTCTGGCGAACGCCAGCGATGGTGGAGCCCTTCTGGCCGACGGCGACGTAGATGCAGCGCACCTGCTTCGACGGATCGCCGGTCTCCCAGAACTCCTTCTGGTTCAAAATGGTGTCGATGCAGACCGCGGTCTTACCGGTCTTGCGGTCACCAATGACGAGCTGGCGCTGGCCGCGGCCGATCGGGGTCATGGCGTCAATCGCCTTCATGCCCGTCTGCAGCGGCTCTTCGACCGGCTGGCGGTCGAGAACGCCTGCGGCCTGGAGTTCCAGTGCACGCTCTTCGTCAGATTCGATTGGGCCAAGGCCGTCAATCGGCTGACCCAGGGGGTTAATCACGCGGCCGAGGAAGTTCTCGCCGACCGGGATGGAGAGGACCTCGCCGGTCCGCTTGACTTCGTCGCCCTCGGAAAGGGTCTCGAAGTTACCCAGCACCACGACACCGATGGAATCGGTCTCAAGGTTCTGGGCGACGCCGATGACGCCGTTGGGGAACTCGAGCAGCTCGTTCGTCATGCAGCCCGGCAGCCCAGAAACCTGGGCAATACCGTCTGCGGCCGAAGTCACCACGCCGACCTCCTCACGGGAGGCCTCCGCAGAGTAGCTCGAGGTGTAGTTCGCTATCGCGCTACGGATCTCATCGGAGGAGATCGTCAGCTCCGCCATGTTCTTCCTGCTCTCGGTAGTTTTATCCAGCATATTGTTAATTATTTAGCCGCCTGGGCTGCCATATCGGTACGGAGACGCTCGATCTTGCCGCGCGTCGAACCGTCGATGACTTCATCGCCCACGCGAACCACCATTCCGCCGAGGAGGCTGGGGTCAACCTCAGAGTGGATGGCGATCTCGCGGCCGTAAATCTGCTCCAGCTTGCGGGCCAGTGCGTCACGCTGAGTGTCGTTCAACGCCTCAGCGGTCTTCACACGTGCAACCGACTTGCCGCGCATCTCTGCAACGTTCTCCGCCAGTGCGGCGAGATCGTCGACAGGGTTGTGGTGCGGCCGGCCGATGACCTGCAGGGCCAGGGCCTCGGTGAACATTGTCACCTTGCCGTAAATCACGCTAGCTAGCAGTCCGCGCTTCTGCGCAGCGGTTGCGGTGCGGTCGGACAGGAGCTGCGTGAGCTCCTTTTCGTCCTCGAGGAGGACGGACAGTTGGTAGAGCTCGTTTTCGACCTGCTCCAACTGGCCCTGTTCCTGTGCACCCTTCTGCAGTGCGATGCGACCCAGGTTGATCAGACCTGCGCGGAACTCGCGCGGGGTCGACCACTCCTGCTCCGCTGCTGCGGTGAGGATGTTCAGGGTGGGCTCCGCCACCTTGCCGCCGAAAACGTCCTTGACAATGCCGGCGCGCTGGCCTGCTTCAAGCGACGTGTCGGCGATTGCCACGCGCAGGGCACGTTCGGTGTCGAGCTGGTCCACGATGAGGAACAGTTCGGTGCCGATCTGTGCTGCGGTGGCGACTGCGTTGTCGGCGCTGCCGATCAGCGATTCAAGCTGACCGGTGACGTGCGACTGTGCTTCGCGACTAGCTGCCTTCATCTCGCCTACTTTCTCGTCGAGACGTGATCGAGCTCGGAGAGGAACTCATCGATCGTGTTCGAGCGACGGGTCGTGTCCGACAGCTCGGTGCCCAGCAGACGCTCTGCCAGCGAGATGGAGTTCTGGCCCATCTCGTTGCGCAGTTCTGCGACAACCTGGTCGCGAGCTGCTTGCAGTTGCTTTTCGCCTGCCTCGATGATGCGGCGGGCTTCTTCCTCGGCACGGGCACGGGACTCTGCCTCGATTTCCTTGCCGCGGGCACGCGCTGCCTCACGGATTTCAGCGGCCTCGTGGCGCGCCTCCGCAAGCTCAGCGTTGTTCTTCTCCAGGGCAGCCTTGGCTTCCTTTTGGGCGACTTCAGCACGCTCGATGCCGCCCTTGATTCGGTCTTCGCGCTCTGCCAGCACTTCCTGGAACTTCGGAATAACGTACTTCCAGAAAAGTAGGCCGATGATGATGAAAACGACAAGAGACCAAACCACGTCGTACGCGGCCGGGAAGAGAATGGATGGTTCATTCTCGAACGGCAGCTTCTCGGAGCCTTCTGCGGCTGCGAGGAATGCAGTGACGTTAGTCATTGGTTGCTCCTGATCTAAAAATGGACGGGGTTATTCGTTCTTGTTTTTAGAACAGGAAGCCGGCAACGAGGCCGATCAGGGCAAGTGCCTCAACGAAGGCGATACCCAGGAACATGGTGGTACGGAGCTGGCCAGCCATCTCCGGCTGACGTGCCATGCCCTCGACGGTCTTGCCGACGAGGATGCCGATGCCGAGGCCCGGGCCGATGGTTGCAAGGCCGTAGCCGATGGTGCCGAGACCCTCGTAGCGGTTCACGGTCTCCGCTGCCTGAGCAAGAATGATGTCGTTCATGTGAAAGTCGTTCCCTTTCTAGGTGCCTCCCCGCTAGGCCGCGGGAAAGCGTGTGACAGATGTTGGGGGTTATTCAGTTGGCCGTGTGTGGTCGCGCTTTGTTAGTGCGCATCCGCGTGCAGCGACAGCTCGATGTACACCGCAGTCAGCAGCGCGAAGATGTACGCCTGCAGGAAGATGATGATCAACTCGTATGCGGTGAACAGCAGTGCTGCGATCAGGGTCAGGCCACTCACTGTCGTCCATGCGTTCAGCTGCCAGAAGAAGAAGTTCGTGGCGGAGTAGAGCAGGACAAGAATGATGTGGCCAGCCAGGAAGTTCGCCATAAGACGAAGTGCCAGGGTGACCGGACGCAGAATGAACGTCGAGAAGAACTCGATCGGCACCACCAGAAGGTGGAGCACCGGCGGAAGGCCGGGGATCACGGTCGAGTGCTTGAAGTACGCCACGCCGTAACGCTTGACGCCGGCGTAAATCATTGCGATGTAGGCCGCAACTGCCAGCACGACCGGCATGCCGATACGCGCGTTAGGCGAAATGTTGAGGCCCGGGATGATCGTCGCCGCGTTCATGAACAAAATGGAGAAGAAGATGGTGCACAGCAGCGGCAGGAACCGCTTGCCGTCCTTCTTACCCAGAGTGTCTTCCGCAATGTGAATGCGGACGAAGTCGACGCCGATCTCGGCGAAATTCTGCAGGCCCTTCGGAACCAGCTTCGGGTTCCTAAAGGCAATAACAAAGAGGAGCACCAGGATCGCCGCAATCAAGAGGCGGACGAGCATGATGCGGTCCAGTGCGAACCACCCATTGGCAAATTCCTCACCAATGATATGGCCGTACGTTTGCCCCGGGAAAAATTCTGGACCAAGCGCAGGTGCGTGAAACTCACCCTTCATGGCCAAAGTTGTAACGCTCAGCGTTCTCTCCCGTTCTCGGGCCGCTCCCCGGTTCCCCGGAGGGCGGTGCGATGGACGTCTTCATCAGGCTGCCTCCGCGGCGGACTCCGTCGCACATCTGCTTCCGCGGGGCAGGGGATGTCGTTCCCCGGCCGGTTTCGCCTGCGTATCAGGGGTAACGCCAGCCTGGAACAAACCCAGCGGATATCCTAACAGGACATCAGGAGAATGTGGGTTTTACCTGTGCCATTGTCCCCCCACCAAGGTGACTTTTAAGGGTTTTTACCCCTAATCACCCAGCTTGCACGGCTTTCTAGCGGATTGTTAGGTCTGTCACAGGGTCCCCACACTCTGTGTTAGTTGAGGTACGTGGTGCGTGTGGTGAGCACACCCCAGGCTTCGGCGGCGAGTGCAACGACGAGTGCTGCGATCGTCGTCACGCCAAATGCTCGATGGTCGTAGAAGTCGAATCCACGGATCCACAGCAGGAAGATTGCGAGCAGCCCCATCTTGAGCAGCCATCCACCGAGGACAACTGCCATGGTGGTGTTTGGGGATGAGTTTGAGGTTGCGAGCACGGACACCGTGGTTGCGAGTACGAACGCACCGCCGACGGCGACTCCCATCAGCGTGGCCCAGATGCCGGGCAATTCGCGGGTCGCGCCCCATGCCATAAGCGAGACGACGGTAAGCACGACGAGGGCCCATCCCGCGACCTTCAGTGCGCGGATGAGCGGCTGACGATGATCACTGACCTGGGACGTGTCATTGACTTCGAGCGGTTCCATGCTGGGTCATCCTACAGACTGAGCAGGGTTGCTTTTCGACGACGCCACCGCACCGTCCCCACCACGCCGCGGGCCAATCTTGCCTTCCGCAAGCGGAACCAGAGTGAGCACGAAAGCAAAAACAAGCGCGACAACGGTGAAGATCACGGCAATGCGCACCGGCACGACGGAAAAACTGACCGCGCCGAAGGCGACTGCGGAGACCCACAGGTACAGCACCAGAACAGTACGGCGGTGCGTATGCCCAAGGCGGAGCAAACGGTGATGGATATGGCCTGCGTCTGCCTGGAACGGGCTTTGGCCGCGGGCTGTTCGTCGCACAACGGCCCAAATCAGGTCGAGGACCGGCAGGGCAATCGCGGCGAGCACGACGATGATCGGGCTAATGAGTGCTACTAGGTCCGCGGCCCCGTAGAGCGACATGTTGATCTTGCCCGATGCGGAGATCGACGCTGCGGCAAGCAGCAGCCCAATGAGCATGGCACCGGAGTCCCCCATGAAGATGCGCGCCGGTTCGAAGTTGTGGGGCAAAAAGCCCGCGCAGATACCGACGAGCAACGTGCAGATAATCGCCGGCGGGTACGCGGAGACCGCCCCGCCCTGGTCATGGAGAACTGACAGCGAATAGACGAGGATCGCCATCCCGGCGATCATGCCCAGCCCCGCGGCGAGGCCGTCGATGCCGTCAACGAAATTCACTGCGTTGATCAACAGCACAGTAAACAGCGCACTCAAGACCATGCCCTGGACTTCGTCCAAAATCAGGGTGGTGCCCTCCCCGATTGGTACGTAAAACACCGTAAAGGCAATCCCCAAGATGGACATGATGATCGCAGCAGCGAATTGCCCGATGAGTTTGGGTAACGCGCCGAGCTCGTAGAGGTCGTCAACAATTCCGACAGCAACGACGGCGGCACCGCCGACGAGCACTGCAGTCATCTCTGGGGTGACTGGAGCGAACCCGCGGGTCAGTGCGGGCAGTTGCTGCGCGAGAACAAACGCGCCAGCGAACCCTGTAAACATGGCCAGTCCACCGAGCGACGGTGTTGGCTGGGTGTGAACGTCGCGCTGGCGGATCTCCGCGACGCGTCCTGTGCGCACGAGAGCTGAACGCACCACACCTGTGGCCAGGTACGTGATCACAGCCGCGACGAGTAGCACGAGTGCGAGCTCGCGAAGCGGCACACCAGCTCCGGACATCCCCTGAAAACTCCCCCGCTACTTTCGACGCAACGACTCTGGGTCAAGCCCTAAGACTTCACCAATGCGCTCGACCGGGATCGCGCCTTCGCGCAAAATCACCGGCTGAGGCTTCGAAATATCAATGATGGTCGAAGGAGTGCCAACCTCGGCCTCTCCCCCGTCGAGGTACACACCAATCGCATCGCCAAACTGCGCCTTGGCCTCTGCTGCGGTCTGTGCCGGCGGGTTGCCGGAGATGTTGGCAGACGACACCGCCATCGGTCCGGTTTCTTGCAACAGTTCAAGTGCGAGCGGCTGGTTCGGCATGCGTAGCAGCACGGTGCCACGTGTATCGCCAAGATTCCACGGCAGGCTCGGCGCTTCAGGCACGACGATGGAAAGCCCACCCGGCCAGAACGCCTCCACGAGTGTCTTCGCGGTGTCGGAAAACTCCCGCACGAGCCCCTGGATCGTCGACCAGCTGCCCACGAGCACCGGCACAGGCATGTCGGGGCCACGGCGCTTGGTAGCCAACAGCGTGGCTACGGCGTCGTTGTTGAAAGCGTCGCAACCGATTCCGTAGACGGTGTCTGTCGGCAGGACGACGCAACGGCCGGCTCGCACAGCGTCCGCGGCCGCGCGCACCGCGTCGTCGCGAACCTGCGGATCAAGGCAGTTATAAATCGCGGACATAGTGCTCCTTCATGTTCTGAAAGTTACCGGGCTAGCTTACTCGCCGTGACAAACCGGGCTCGGCCGGTCAGGTCCTCGACCACACTCGGCGGGCCGAATGCGCCGTGGTCGCGCACCACATCTTGTACGGCCTCCGACGTGGAATCATCATGCTCAATGCCGAGGTGCCCTCCCGGACGCAGCAGCCTTGCGGCGACCGGAACGAGCCCCCGAATTGCATGCATCCCGTCCGCGCCGGAGAACACCGCCTCATGGGGGTCGGCGTAGACCTCCACATCTAAGTCACCGGTTTCTGGCACGTACGGCGGGTTGGTGACGACGAGGTCAACGGCACCGTCGAGTTCCCGAAGCAACTCCGGATCGGTCATATCCCCTGGGACAATGCGTATCGACGACGCGTAGTCCCCCACATTTCGCTCCAAGTACTTCCGCGCCTGAGGCGAACGCTCGACCGCGATCACCTGTGCGCGCGGGCACGCCCGGGCGATCGTGATGGCCAACGCACCCGAGCCGGAGCCTAAGTCCACGACGGTTGGGGATTCGGGCGAGGTGGTGTCGTCGCTAAGCAAATGCACCGCCCACTGAGCGAGCACTTCCGTTTCTGGCCGCGGGATGAATACCCCGGGCCCGACGGCGAGGTCGATGTCAACAAACGGTGCTGTGCCGATGATGTGCTGCAACGGCTCGCGAGCCGCGCGTCGGGCAATGAGTTTGGCGTAGGCCTCGTCGAAGTCCGTAGGCGCGTCGGCGAACATGAGCTGCATCGGCGGCACCCCGATCAAGTGCGCGGCGAGCAGGCGTGCGTCGACTTCAGGCGACGCAACGCCCGCGCCAGCAAGGGTCTGCGTGGCGCGGGCGATGGTGTCGCGGAGGCTACTCGGCTTCAAGGCGCTCCTGGCGCTCGTGCGTCTGCAGCGCCGTGATCAGATCGTCCATGTTGCCGTCGAGCACCGAGTCAAGGTTGTTGGCCTTGTAGTTAATGCGGTGATCCGAAATGCGGTTCTCCGGCCAGTTGTAGGTGCGGATGCGCTCCGAGCGGTCCATCGTGCGCACCTGCGATGCGCGGCCCTCGGCCTCTTCGGCTTCCTGCTTCTCGCGCTCAATCTGGTCGAGACGAGCCTGCAGCACCTGCATCGCGCGGGCACGGTTCTGGATCTGAGAACGCTCGTTCTGGCAGGTCACCACAATGCCGGTGGGCAGGTGCGTGATACGCACGGCTGAGTCGGTGGTGTTCACGCCCTGGCCACCCTTACCGGAAGAACGGTAGACGTCGACGCGCAAATCCTTCTCATCGATATTGACGCTTTCAACCTCGTCTGGCTCTGGGAAGACGTACACGCCTGCAGCGGAGGTCTGGATGCGGCCCTGCGATTCCGTCACCGGAACACGCTGGACGCGGTGCACACCACCTTCAAACTTCAGCATCGACCACGCACCGTCACGCGACGGGGTCTTCGCCTTCACCGCGACGGTCATGTCTTTCACACCACCCAGGTCAGACTCGGCAACGTCAAGGACCTCCCAGGTCAGACCATGCTTTTCGCAGTACTTCTGGTACATGCGAGCCAAATCGCCAGCGAACAGCGCGGCCTCTTCACCGCCTGCGCCTGCTTTGAGCTCCATGATGATGTCATCACCATCGTGCTCGTCGCGCGGCGCCAGCAGGTCAGCCAACTCCTCCTCGAGGCGCACAATCTCGTCCTCTAAGCGCTTGGCCTCCTCCGCGAACTCCTTGTCCTCGGAGGCCATTTCGGATGCCGCCTCGTGGTCATCGCGCGCCTGGTTCAGGGCGTTATTGACGTTGATGATCGGCTGCAGCTCCGCGTAGCGCTTGGAGAGCTTACGGAAGCGGTCCTGGTCACCAGCGACCTCCGGATCGCCCATTTGGGCCTGGATGCCTTCGTATTCGGCGACGTAGTCGTCGACAAGCGAAACATGCGGTTTTTCTGCCATTAGGAGTAGTCCTCCTCAGTTTCGGCCTGCGCCATTGGTGCCGAGTTCGCCACACCAATGAGGAACTCGCCGTTCGTCTTGGTCTTCTTCAACTGCTTGATCAGCATGTCAATGGACTGCTGCGGATCAAGCGCAGACAGGATGCGGCGCAGCTTGTGCATGACGCGCGCCTCCTCCGGGCTCATCAGCAGCTCGTCCTTGCGGGTGCCGGACGGGTTGACGTCCACAGCCGGGAACACGCGACGCTCCGCGATCTTGCGGTCGAGCTTGAGCTCGGCGTTGCCGGTGCCCTTGAACTCCTCGAAGATGACGGTATCGCCAGCGGAACCGGTTTCCACCATGGCCGTTGCGATAATCGTCAGCGAGCCACCCTCCTCGATGTTTCGGGCAGCGCCGAGGAAACGCTTCGGCGGGTAGAGGGCGTTGGAGTCCACACCACCGGAGAGAATGCGACCCGATGCCGGCGAGGAGTTGTTGTATGCGCGACCCAAGCGAGTAATCGAGTCGAGCAGCACCACAACGTCTTGGCCCATCTCCACCAGACGCTTCGCACGCTCGATAGCAAGCTCGGCGACAGCAGTGTGCTCTGACGGCGGTCGGTCGAACGTCGAGGCAATGACCTCGCCGTTGACGCTGCGCTGCATGTCGGTAACTTCCTCCGGGCGCTCATCGACAAGCACAACCATGAGGTAGCACTCCGGGTTATTCGTGGCGATCGCGTTGGCGATGTTCTGCAGAATCGTCGTCTTACCAGCCTTCGGCGGCGACACGATCAGTGCGCGCTGACCCTTACCGATCGGCATGACCAGGTCGATCACACGCGTGGTCAGAATCTTCGGCTCAGTTTCCAGACGCAGACGACGGTTCGGGTACAGCGGGGTGAGCTTGTGGAACTCCTTGCGTCCCTTCGCATCCTCCGGAGTCTGGCCGTTGATCGTGTCGACGCGAACAACCTGGTTGTAGCTACGACGGTTACGGCCGTTGCCCTGCTGGTGCGACTGCCCGTTGGCGCGAACCTGACCGGTTACCGCGTCGCCGGAGCGCAGACCCGCCTGACGGACCAGGCGCTGCGGCACGTACACGTCCGAATTGGACTGACGGTAGCCGGTGGTGCGGATGAACGCGGAGCCGTTGTCCTGCACATCCGCGATACCCGCAACCTCCTGCAGGTCCTCCGGATCGAAGTGCTGCTCGTTGCCGCCACCTTGGTTGTTGTTGCCGCCGTGATTGTCACGGTTGCGGTTACGGTTACGACGACCGCGACGCCCACGACGACCGCCACCCTGGTGGTCGTCATCGTTATCGTCGCGGTGGTTGTTGCGGCCGCCACGGTTGTTGCCGTTGTTGCCGTTGTTACGGCCACCGCGGTCGTTATTGTCACGGTTGTCACGGTTATCGCGATTGTCGCGGTTCTCGTCGCGGTTGTCCGTGATCTCGGATTTCTCGGACTTCTCGTCCTTGCCGTCCTTGGCATCGCTCGCGTCGCCACCCTGCGCATTGTCCTCATGCTGGTGACGCGCACGGTTTCGACGAGCACGGCGCGCTGCGGAACGCGAAGCTCCCCGCGAATCGTCGTCATGAGAATTGTCGGCCGACTTGTCAGCGTTTTCTGCAGGCTTGTCGGTCTTGTCAGCCTTGTCGGCCTTGCGCTCTGCACGCTCAGAAGCAGCTGGCGCCTCCGCGTTATCGGCCTCCGCCTTCTGCGGTGCAGCCTTCTTGGGAACCTGGCCGGTAGTAATTGCCTGGATCAACTCCCCCTTACGCAGCCCCGAAACGCCCTTCAGGCCTTTCTCGGCGGCAATTTTGCGCAGCTCCGGAATCTTCATAGCGGCCAAGTCTGCCGCGGTACCGGTGTCGGTCACGTGTGTCCTTTCGTCGCTCAACCAGCAGGTTCTCGCGTAGTTAACACGCGACGGTGCATGCTGGAAGCGGTGCGTTTCATCGGGATTGGACTGAAGTAAAACTTTGTAGCCCTGCCGGATCTCACGGGGTGCGGGAGCAAAAATCGCCGCTGTGCCCGCCATCGCATCCCCACCTGGGACAACCCCTGCCGGGTGCGGTTCGCACGATCCTGCGCAAAGTGTAGCGCATTTGCGTCCGCGGTTTAATCCGGGGCGTGTCGCATTGCTTCGCTAACATTGCCAACATGCTTTCAACGATGCAGGAAGTGCCCTTTTCCGTCGCACGCATTCTCGAATACGGCAGGACTGCGCACGCGACAACGAAGTGCACCACATGGCGCACTGATGGCGCGGAAGAAACGACGTTCGCCGAAATCGGCGCCCGCGCTTCGGCCTTCGCCCACGCCCTGCATGATGACCTCGGCATTGATAGCGATCAACGCGTCGCCACCATGCTGTACAACTGCTCTGAGCACCTCGAGGTGATGTTCGCCGTCGCTGCCAAGGGCGCTGTGTTTACGCCGCTAAATATCCAGTTGATGACGGACCAGATCGCCTACGTTGCCAACCACTCCGAGGCTGAACTGATCGTTGCCGATCCGCGGCTTGCGGAGAAGTTAGGCAACGTTGTGGAGCTTTGCCCCAAGGTTCGCGCGGTGGCATTTACAGGTGCCGAACCGATTACAGACGCCGCGGCGTATCTGCCAGAGCATGTCGCTGTGTACAGCTACGAGGAGCTTCTCGACGGCCGCTCGACAAAGTACGACTGGCCCGAACTCCCGGAGAACACCGCCGCTGCCTTGGTCTATTCAACAGCAACGACCGGCGCACCGAAGGGCGTCGCCTACTCCCACCGCGCGTTGTGGCTAGAAGCGACCGGCCTTCGCGCAACGGACTCACTAGCGGTCACGCACGGTGAGACGTTTTTGTGCTGCATCCCGATCTATCACGTGCTCAGTTGGGGCGTACCCTTCGCCGCATTTCTCGCGGGCACTCCCCTCGTCCTTCCAGATTCAGACGTATCTGCCCCGACGCTGGCAAAACTTATCGCAAGCACGCACCCGCGCGTGGCACACGGCGTGCCCACCTTGTGGATCCAGCTGATGGTCCACTACCTGCACAATCGCCCAGAGCGAATGAGTCTGCAGGAGATCTTCGTCGGCGGTTCCCCTGCCCCACCGGCGCTGATCAAGGTGTGGGAGGAACGCTACGGCGTGGATATCGTCCACTGCTGGGGCATGACGGAAACCACCACGGTCGGCACAGTGGCGCGTCCGCCATCGGGCGCTTCTGGTGAGGCGCGCTGGTCCTACCGCATTTCCCAGGGACGCTTTGCCCCGTCACTGGAATACCGCGTGGTCAACGATGGCCAAGTCATGGCGTTTAACGACTTGACCCAGGGTGAGATTCAGGTCCGTGGCAATATGGTCGCCGCAGGCTACTACCACTCACCCACGCAAGAACCGGGCGAGATCGCTTCCACCTTCCGGGGCGAAGAAGTTGATGACGTGCGCGCACACTTCACTGCCGACGGCTGGCTGCGTACCGGCGACGTAGGCACAGTCACCAACGCCGGGTTTATGACGCTCTACGACCGTGCCCGCGACGTCATTCGCTCCGGCGGCGAGTGGATCTACTCCGCACAGGTGGAAAACCTCATTATGGAGTCCGAGGAAGTCGTCGAATGCGCAGTGATCGGAATCCCGGACCCCAAGTGGGGTGAGCGACCGCTGGCGGTAACCAAGCTTCTCTCGGGCATTGAGCCGACAAAGGAGACTGCCGCACGACTCCGCGAATCGCTCGCAGACACGTTGCCGAAGTGGATGGCGCCTGAGTATTGGACGTTTGTGGATTCAATCGACAAAACGTCCGTAGGCAAGTTTGACAAGAAGGACCTGCGCAAGCACCTGCAGCGCGAGGAGTTCGACATCATCGCCTTGCCCGGCCCAGGCAGCCGGCCGAAGGCGACATCATAATGCCGCACAAAAACGATGCCCCGAGGTACGCATGTGCACCCCGGGGCATCAAAGCATTTGCGCTAGTCGCGCAGCAGTTCTGCGGTCACCGGCCCTGCGACGTCGAGTTCGATGACGCGGAGGCCGGCGGCGCGGGCGTCGTCGAGAAGCGCAGGCTCAATGGGCTCGGTGATGAGCACGAGCGCGGTGGGACCTGCGCCAGACAGGTATGCCGCGTAGCCGCGGTTGCGCAGGCGGTTGACCCACTCCGCAGTCACCGGAAGGACGTCGGCGCGGTACGGCTGGTGCAGACGGTCGCGGGTGCCTTCAAACAGGAGGTGCGGGTGGTGCTGCAGCGCAGCCGTCATCACAGCGGTGCGCGAGACGTTGAAACGCGCGTCTGTGTGGGTGACGTGGCTCGGCAGGACCTGGCGCACCGCATTGGTGGATGCGTGGAAGTCCGGGACGAGGGCTACGGCCTTGATGGACTCGTCGACAGGAATGCGCACGGCACGGTAGGACGGCTTCGAGCGCCCATCGACCGGAATGTCGGTCCAGGACACCACTGCCCCGCCGAGCACGGACGCACCCGCGTTATCCGGGTGGCCCTCAAACTCAGACGAGAGCTGCACGACGGTGTCCTCATCCAGCGGCGAGCCCGCGAGCGTATTCGCAGCGACGACACCTGCGGCTGCCGCGGCAGCAGACGAGCCCAGACCGCGCGATTGCGGGATCTGGTTGTGGCACACCACGCGCAGACCCGGCGCCCGCACATCCGCGGCAATCAGGCCAGAGTTGATCGCTTTGACGATCAGGTTCGAGCTATCGCGCGGCAGATCGTCGGCTCCCTCGCCGAAGATCTCCACTTCGAGGCCAGACTCGATGACTTCTACCTCGAGCGTGTCGTAGATGCTCAGCGCCAGGCCGAGGGTGTCGAAGCCGGGACCAAGGTTCGCCGAGGAGCCCGGAACCTTCACTCGTGCTTTCAGGCCTACTTCAAGATCGGTTGCCATGACGGAGTGCTCCTTTAAGCGTCGAGGCGGATGACGGAGTTGACGGCCTTCACATCATCGTGGCCGGTGAGCTCTTCGACGATGCCGTTCAGGGCAGCTTCACGTGCGCCGTGCGTGACGACGATCAGGTGTGCCTCGTCGCCAGATTCCTCCTGACGGACCGCGGAAAGCGACACCCCTGCCTTAGCAAAGCGAGCCGTGAGGTCTGCGAGCACGCCGACGCGGTCGTTGACGGTCATGTTGATGTGGTAGCGCGTGGTCACATCGTCAAACGCCACAATCGGGTAGTCCGCGTACGGGTTCTCCGCTGGCGCGCGGCCACCGTGGACCTTGTTACGGGCTGCACCGACAAGATCGCCCAACACGGCGGAAGCGGTTGGGGCACCGCCGGCGCCGTTGCCGTAGAACATCAGGCGGCCGGCTGCTTCTGCCTCGACGAAGATGGCGTTGTAGCTCTTGTCCACCGTTGCCAGCGGGTGCTCGTTCGGCACCAGCGTCGGGTGCACACGCGCGTTAATGCCGGTGGTGTTGCCGTTTTCGTCCAAGAGACGCTCACAGATGGCCAGCAGCTTAATCGTCTGGTTGGACTTCTTCGCTGCCGCGATGTCGTCTGCGGTGATCTTGGTGATGCCCTCGCAGTGGACGTCGTCGAACGTCACACGGGTGTGGAAGCCCATGGACGCAAGGATCGCTGCCTTGGAGGCCGCGTCGTGGCCTTCGACGTCCGCAGTCGGGTCAGCCTCGGCGTAGCCCAAACGGGTTGCCTCAGCCAGCGCCTCCTCGTAGCTCGCGCCGGTGGAAGCCATCGCGTCCAGGATGAAGTTCGTGGTGCCGTTAACAATGCCGGAGATGCGCTGCACCTGGTCGCCCGCGAGCGAACGGCGCAGCATGCCGACCACGGGGATCGCGGCAGCGACGGCTGCTTCGTAGTACAGGTCGACGCCGGCTGCGTTCGCCGCGTCTGCTAACTCGGAGCCGTGTGCCGCGACAAGTGCCTTATTCGCAGTTACGACAGACTTGCCGGCGTTGAGAGCCTCAAGCACCAGCTTGCGTGGATAATCAATACCGCCGATGAGCTCAACGACAATGTCTACGTCGTCGCGTGTGACCAGTTCGCTCGCATCCGCAGTCAAGTAAAGTCCCTGGACTTCAGGCGCGTTCTTGTGCTTGTCCACGTCGGAGACAGCCACGCCACGGACCTCGATCGGGCCACCGATGCGATTTTCCAAGTTCGAGGAGAATTCGCTGAGCAGGCGCAGCACTTCCGTGCCCACGGTGCCCTTGCCCAACACGGCAATACCCACCGGGGTGCCGATGCCCTTGCCGGGGTAATTTCCGTTGACGCCTTCGGCGCTGGCAACTGTCATGGTCAGGATGCTCCTTTTCGTTGCTGCAAAGTACAAGTTTGAACCGCTTGGTCTACTATCGCTTAAGCAAGCACTCAGGTCAATTAATATTCGCGGGCCAACAGGTCTTCCACGGTCTCGCGGCGCACCATCGGGGTGATCTGTCCGCCGCGTACAGACACGACAGCCGGACGTCCAAACGCGTTGTAATTCGAAGCCATGGAGTAGCAGTACGCGCCAGTCGCAGCCAACGCAATGAGATCGCCGGAGGAAATATCATTCGGCCACTTCGCATTCTCTACGAGAATGTCGCCGGACTCACAGTGCGAACCAACCAGGCGGGTATCGGTGTTGTCACCGTCGACGAAGCGGTTGACCACGCGGGCGTCGTAAAGCGCCCCGTAGAGCGCAGGGCGAATGTTGTCGCTCATGCCACCATCGACCGCGATGTAGCGACGAGATGTAGTGAACGAAGTATCGACGTCCTTAATCACACCCGCGGTGTACACCGTCACCGCAGAAGGACCAGCAATCGCACGTCCCGGCTCCACAACCACAGTCGGCGCGGCGATGCCGAGCTCGTCAGCGACATCCTGCACGGAGGCAAGCAGGTCGCGCGCAACCGCTGCGACGTCGAGCGGCTGCTCCCCTGACATATAAGCAATGCCGTAACCGCCGCCCAGATCAAGGTAGCCAAGCGCGACACCGCAGGTCTTCCACACTTCTGCGTACAGGCCGAGCACGCGCTCTGCAGCCAGTTTGAAGCCTTCAGCGTCGAAGACCTGGGAGCCGACGTGGCAGTGCAGGCCGGTCAACTGCAGCGAATCTGAGTCAATTGCTGCCACGGCCGCAGCAAGTGCGTCGCCAGTGGCCAGGGAAATGCCGAACTTCTGGTCTTCGTGGCTCGTCGCAATGAACTCGTGCGTGTGCGCGTCCACGCCGGGCTTCACTCGGATGAACACATCTTGGATGACACCGGCCTCGCGGGCGACAGCTTCCAGTTGCGCTAACTCCTGGTGAGAGTCGATGACCACATGCCCCACGCGCGAATCCACGCATAGGCGCAGAAACTCGTCGGACTTGTTGTTGCCGTGAACAGTGATGCGTTCCGGCGGGAAATCGGCTGCAAGTGCGATGCGGAGCTCGTTTTCACTCGCCACATCGAGGGCAAGACCTTCCTCATCCACCCAATGTGCAATGTGTCGGGTCAAAAAGGCCTTCGACGCGTAGTGCACATTTTCCGGCGCACGGAATGCTTCCGCCATGTCGCGGCAGCGAGAGCGGAAATCGTCCTCATCCACGACGACAACCGGGCTGCCGTATTCGGCGACGATCTCAGGCAGTGGCACACCAGCGATGGTCACTACCCCGTCTTCTTCACGCTTGGCGTTTCGCGGCCAAACGTGTGTGGGCAGTTCGTTGAAGTCGCCCTCGTCGGTGCTGTACGGGGTGGATACGAAAACAGTCATTACATCCGCTCCGGGGCGCTCACGCCGATCAGGCCCAGCGCGTTTGCAATCACCTGGCGTGTCGCCATCGCAAGTGCGAGACGTGCCGTGTGGATCGGCTCCGGCGCCTCGCCGGCCTTCGGCAGGATCTGGCAGGAGTCGTAGAACTTGTGGAAGGCGCTGGCCAACTCTTCGGTGTAGCGGGCAATGCGGTGCGGCTCGCGCAGCTCTGCGGCGGCGCGCACGACTGCAGGGAACTCACCGATCGTGCGGATCAGGTCACCTTCCTTCTCGTGGGTCAGCAGGCCCAAGTCGATGTCCGCGACGTCGGGCAGCGTCACGCCGGCTTCCTTGGCCTTACGCTCAATCGAGCACAGGCGCGCGTGGCCGTACTGGACGTAGTAGACGGGGTTGTCGGAGGACTGCTTCGTCCACAGATCTAGGTCGATATCCAGCGAGGAGTCCACAGAGGAGCGCACCAGCGAGTAGCGCGCGCCATCCACGCCAATGGCGTCGACAAGATCCTCAAGCGTGATCACGGTGCCTGCACGCTTGGACATCTTCACCGCCTGGCCGTCGCGCACGAGGTTGACCATCTGGCCGATGAGCACTTCGACGGCGTCCGCGTTGTAGCCCAGCGCCTGCGCCGCAGCCTTCAGACGTGCGATGTAGCCGTGGTGGTCCGCACCCAACATATAAATGGCAAGTGTGTGGTCGCGGTCGAACTTGTCCGCAACGTAGGCGATGTCGCCGGCGATGTATGCCGCGTCGCCGTCGGACTTGATCACCACACGATCCTTGTCGTCGCCAAAGTCAGAGGAGCGCAGCCACCACGCGTTGTCAGCCTCATACAGGTTGCCGTTTTCCTTCAGGGTGGCAATCGCCTTATCCACCGCACCCGATTCGAACAGCGAGTTCTCGTGGAAGTACACGTCGAAGTCCACGCCGAAATCGTGCAGCGACTGCTTAATCTGCGCGAACATCATCTCCACGCCAGCAGCGCGGAAGGTCTCCTGCACTTCAGCATCAGTGCCTTCGAGAGCATTGGGCTGCTTTTCGACGACCGCCTGAGCGATCTCGCGAATATAATCGCCCCCGTAACCATCCTCCGGGGTTGGATCCCCCTTGGCAGCAGCAACCAACGAACGCGCGAAGCGGTCGATCTGGCCACCGTGGTCGTTGAAGTAGTACTCGCGGGTCACCTTCGCGCCCGAAGCCTCAAGCACGCGGCCCAGCGAGTCACCCACCGCAGCCCAGCGGGTACCGCCGAGGTGAATCGGGCCGGTCGGGTTCGCCGAGACGAATTCCAGGTTCACCTTCTCGCCGGCGTAGATGTCGGAGTTGCCAAACGCGGCACCCTCCTCGAGCACCTTGGCTACCAGCTGGCCCTGGGCGTCTGCGGCGAGGCGCAGGTTAATAAAGCCGGGCCCTGCGATCTCAGCGGCGGCGATGGCCGGGTCCTCTGCCAAGACCTCTGCAAGCCAGCCTGCGAGTTCGCGCGGGTTCGTGCCCGCCTTCTTCGCCACTTGCAGTGCAATGTTGGTGGCGTAGTCGCCGTGCTCCGGATTGCGCGGGCGCTCTACAGTCACGGTGTCGGGGACAACAGAGGCGTCGAGATCATGGTCTGCAAGCACGCGCTCTGCGGCGGCTTTTACGGTGGTGGCAAGTTCTGCTGGCGTCATGGGCATGCAGTGTAATTGAGGGCTTTGACACGGGCGCATACGGATGGTCGTCGATACGCAAAGTGCGCTAATTCACATCCCCCTTGAGGGGCAAATCTTTTCACTTCGCTGCCTTGTTTGGCATATTTAGCCCATCGGGTCTCGCACGCCGAGGCCACGGTCACCCGTTTCTTTTTCCGTTCCTGTCTCGAAAGAGCCCTGTTTTATGGACCAATTCCAAATCTTCACCGACGCAGTCGGTGGCAGCACTGGTCTGTCGGCATTGGTGTCTACCCTGCCGCTGTTGACCTTCTTCATCATGCTGCTCGGCGTGAAAGCTCGCGCTCACACCTCGGGTTTTGTTGCACTTATCGTTGCAATTCTCGTGGCCATCTTCGGCTTCCATATGCCGACCGCGTTTGCTATCTCTTCCGCGTTCCGCGGTGGCCTGTTCGGCCTGTTCCCCATCGTATTCGTCATCCTGACGGCCATCTGGTTCTACCAGATCACGGTCGCTTCGGGTCGTTTCGAGGACCTTCGTCTTGTGTTCGACAAGATGGGCAACGGTGACGTTCGCATCCAGGCGATGCTCATCGCTTTCTGCTTCGGTGGCCTGCTTGAAGCCCTCGCCGGCTTCGGTGCCCCGGTTGCTATTACCGCGACGATGATTCTCGCGCTCGGCATCCCGCCACTGAAGGCCGCCACCGTGGTGCTTATTGCGAACACCGCTCCGGTGGCATTCGGCGCCGTCGCTATTCCGATTACCACCGCAGGTGACGTGGGTGGTCGTACGCTGGAGCAGACCGAGAACATCGCCGCCATCGTCGGCCACCAGACCCCGGTTCTGGCGTTCTTCGTGCCGTTCATCATTGCGCTGCTTATCGACGGCTTCCGTGGCGTCAAGGAGACTGCCCCGGCCGCAGGTGTCATCGGTCTGGCTTTCGCGATCGCCCAGTGGTGGACCTCCAACCACTTCGCCTACCAGCTCACTGACGTTATCGCCTGCATCGTCGCACTTGGCGCCGCGTTTGTGCTGCTGCGTTTTTGGCAGCCGCGCGGTGTGGAAGCCATGCGTGAGCGCCTCGGCCTCGAGCCGTACGCTGACGAAGATGGCGACACTGAAGCGCTCACCGGCAGCCGCGTCTGGATGGCACTCATGCCGTACGCAATCGTCGTTGTCGTGTTCGGCCTGGCAAACCTGGGCACCACGATTCCGACCTGGCTCAAGCAGTTCAAGATCTCGTTCCCGTGGCCAGTCATCGATGGCCAGCTGCTCAATGCTGCGGGCGAGGCGGTCAACACCGACTACTCATTCGCCTACATCAACAACCCGGGCTCGCTGATGGTCATTTCCGCCATCATCGTCTCCATCGCCTACATGGTGTTCAACGACAACGGTCGCTACAGCCTCACCTGGGGCCAAGTTGGTAAGGAGTTCGTGGACACCGCATGGAAGATGCGCTGGTCCGCCGTCACCATCATGCTGGTGCTCGCACTGGCATACGTGATGAACTACTCGGGTCAGACCGTGACCATTGGTGAGTTCTTTGCCAACCTCGGCCCGGCATTCGCGTTCTTCGCTCCGATGCTTGGCTGGGTCGGCGTGGCTGTGACTGGTTCCGACACCTCGGCCAACGCCCTGTTCGCCAACCTTCAGGTCACCGCCGCGAACAACCTTGGCCTCAACCCGGACCTCATGCTGGCTGCTAACACCACCGGTGGTGTTGTGGGCAAGATGATCTCCCCGCAGTCCCTCGCAATTGCCGCTACCGCGGTGAGCATGGAGGGCAAGGAGTCCGAGATTTTCAAGAAGGTCGTGGGCTGGTCCTTCGGCTTCTTGCTCGCAGTGTGCGTGATAGTCTTTCTGCAGTCGAACGTTCTAGAGGTCCTTGCTCCGGTCGTTCCGTAACTGCCATCCTTTTACGGTGCTCCCGAGGTCCAAGTGACCTCGGGAGTTTCGTCGTTTTCCCTGAGATTTCCCATGATAGGAGCCCGAAATGCGAGTAGCTCTGTTTTCTACTTGTATCGGCGACGCCCTCTTCCCTGACGCGCATAAGGCCTCGGCCATTGTGCTTTCCCGTCTCGGCTATGAGGTTGTCTTCCCCGAGCAACAAACCTGCTGCGGCCAGATGCACGTCAACACTGGCTACAAAGAACAAGCCGTCCCAATCATTGAGACGTACGTCGATGCCTTTGCAGACTCGTCGATTGACTACGTTGTGGCTCCTTCGGGCTCCTGCGCGGGCGCTGTCCGCGAGCAGCACGTCGAGCTTGCGGAGCGTTTCGGCTCCAAGGCGCTTGTCGACGGCGCAAAGATCGCCTCGAAGAAGACCTACGATCTCTCCGAATTCATCGTTGATGTCGCCGGCACCTACGACGTGGGCGCATTCTTCCCGCACCGCGTGACCTACCACTCCTCTTGCCACTCCCTGCGCTTCCTTAAGGTCGGCGACCGTCCGACCGAGCTGCTGCGCCACGTTGAGGGCCTTGAGCTTGTGGATCTGCCGAACTCCGAGGAGTGCTGCGGTTTCGGCGGCACATTCTCTGTGAAGATGCCTGAGGTGTCTTCCGCGATGGTGTCCGACAAGGTCCGCCACATCAAGGAGACCCAGGCGGAGTTTGTCACCGCTGGTGACTCCTCTTGCTTGATGAACATTGGTGGTGCACTGTCTCGCCAGCACCAAGGCATTCGTGCCGTGCACATGGCTGAGATCCTCGCCTCCACCAAGGAGCACCCGCTGACCCCGACGTCTGCGGTGTACACGAAGGAGAAGATGCTGTGAAGGTTGCACTCGGACAGCCCACGATGCCGCCGTTTGCCAACGGCCCGGCTCACCTGCGCGGCAAGGAGAAGTTCCAGAAGGCTGCGCACCACGAACTTAACGACGTCACCAAGCGCCGTAATTACCAGTACGCCACCACGACCATTCGTGTGAAGCGTCAGAACGTTGTCGACGAGCTGGATGACTGGCAGCAGCTGCGCGAAGCAGGCTCCACCATTAAGCGCGACGTTGCGGCACGTATGCCCGAGCTGCTTGAGCAGTTCGAGGAGAACGTGACCAAGCGCGGTGGCCACGTCCACTGGGCTCGCGACTCCAAGGAAGCCAACGAGATCATCCAGGGCCTGATCAAGGAGACTGGTGAGGACAAGGTCGTCAAGATCAAGTCCATGGCAACCCAGGAAATCGCTCTGAACGACGAGCTGGAAAAAGCCGGCATCTTCGCTCAGGAGACCGACCTGGCTGAGCTTATTGTGCAGCTCGGCGAGGACTTCCCGTCCCATATTCTCGTCCCGGCGATCCACCGCAACCGTGCGGAGATCCGCGACATCTTCGCCGCGAAGATGCCGAACACTGACGAGACGCTGACTCAGGAACCTGCGGAGCTTGCAGAGGCTGCACGTCAGTACCTGCGCCAGCAGTTCATGGAGGCAAAGGTTGCCATCTCCGGCGCTAACTTCGGTTGCGCCGACACTGGCACCGTCTCCATCGTCGAGTCTGAGGGTAACGGCCGTATGTGCCTGACGCTGCCGGAGACGCTTATCACCGTGATGGGCATTGAGAAGCTCCTGCCGAGCTTCGATGACCTCGGTGTGTTCCTACAGCTGCTGCCACGCTCCTCCACTGGCGAGCGCATGAACCCGTACACCTCCCTGTGGTCCGGTGTGACCGAGGGCGACGGCCCGCAGAACTTCCACATTGTTCTGCTGGACAACGGTCGTACCGCCGCAATGTCTAACGAGATCGGCCGCGAGGCACTCAAGTGCATCCGCTGCTCGGCTTGCTTGAACGTGTGCCCGGTCTACGAGCGTGCCGGCGGCCACTCCTACGGCTCCACCTACCCGGGCCCGATTGGTGCAATCCTGACCCCGCAGCTCACAGGTATCGACTCGTCCGATGACCCGAACGGTTCCCTGCCGTACGCATCCTCGCTGTGTGGTCGCTGCAACGAGGTTTGCCCGGTGAAGATCCCGATCACCGACATTCTGTTGGAGCTGCGCTACCAGAAGGCGAAGAACGAGCCGAACCGCATGGAGCAGGCCGCGTTCGCGTCGCTGGCACAGGTCTGGGGTCGCAGCAATGTGTGGAACCGTCTGGTCCGCATGGTTGCGCTTGGTCGTGTGCTCGGCGGCTTTAACGGCAAGATCGAGACCATGCCGCCTCCAATCTCCGGCTGGACTGGCTACCGCGATGTTGCGGTGCCGCCGAAGAAGTCCTTCCGCCAGTGGTGGGAGACGGACGAGGCGAAGCGTCTGCTGTCCGAGGCACGTGAGCAGGGCATTCCGAACGGCCAGAAGGTCAACACCAAGCCGATCGAGGAGGAGAAGTAAATGACTACCACTACTGGTAATGCTGCAGGCTCCCCCGCCCGCGACTCCCGTAACGAGGCTGCGAAGCGCGAGATTCTCAAGCGCATCCGCAACGCCCACAAGCTCTCTAATGTTCCGGAGCATGTCGAGGTGGTCCGCGAGTACCGCACCACGTCCGACATCAAGGGCGACGAGCTGCGCGAAATCCTTATCGACCGTCTTGTGGACTACAAGGCTGACGTTGTGGAAACCACCGAGCAGACGCTTGGCGACGACCTGCTGAAGGTGCTTGCAGACCGCAAGTGCAAGGACGTTGTCTACGCACCGGGCCTGGATGCCTCCCTGTTCGACGGTTTCTCCGGCACTGCCCGTCCGGATGACGTCACGTCGGATCCGCGTGCGCTGGGCGATGTGGACGCCGTGGTGACGGATTCCCACGTCACCTCCGCGCAGACCGGCTCGATCGTGCTGGAGGCTGGCGACGTGTGCGGCCGCCGCGCGCTGTCTCTGGTTCCGGACCGCCACATCTGCATCGTGCGTGCAAATTCCGTGGTCTACGGTGTGCCAGAGATGATCGCCCGTATCAACCCGGAGCACCCGGCCACGATGATTTCTGGCCCGTCCGCTACTTCTGACATCGAGCTCGTGCGCGTCGAAGGCGTGCACGGCCCGCGTGACCTCATCGTCATGGTCGTGAAGTAACACTCCCTCTTCCCCGGCGCCTTCGCCGGGGCGAGATACACGAAATGGCCGGTCCCTTTTGGGGCCGGCCATTTCGCTGTCATTGTTTCCCGTGTCACGCCGTTCCCGCGGCGCACAATCATTATGAAACACCGGTGTTGAGAAACCATGGCGTGTGGCTGAGAGTGTCCTGAGGGTTTCGTCGTGAAGCGCTGCACCAATTTCTTCTGCCCACACACGGGGTGCTAGTGTGATCGGCATTGTCTCCGTAGCTCAGTGGATTAGAGCATTGGTTTCCGGTACCAAAGGTCGCAGGTTCGAATCCTGTCGGGGACACGCTGTGTTATCTCGAGACATCGTTCCTTCGGTGTCTCGAGATTTTTGTTCGTGGGGTCGTTCCGGGAGTGCAAGTTCGCAGCCCTCTCCTTGTCGCGCCCGTTGACACGCGGGCGGTATTAGACTTTTTGTTGTCAGGAGGCTTCGGAATGGGCTCTCGGTTCGAAATGGGCTTTGGCGGCGCACTTGCCGCAAGAGAAGAGAATGGAGCGCCATGGGTTCCGCCATGGTGGCAGAGATTCGTGATCGTCCCCTTGGCCGTCCCCGCCATGTATATCGTGTTTCCTGTTGACAGGGATAATTTCAACCTAAGCAACTTACTCAAACCGGCCGCGTGGACACTGGGGGTCTACTACATCGTCATTTTGCCAATCTTTGACCTCCGCAGGTATCGCTGGGATAAGAAACACGACGAGTAGCAATAAAGGTGACATCTTGAACGCTTCGACATCCATCGCCTACCACCTCCTCGGACGCGCGTATCGACGACCCGCCACACCGCCCAACACTGACAACCCCACTCCACCCCGGCCGGCATGGTGGCGTCCGTTGATTGAACTCGTCATCGCTCTGGTGCTTTTGGTCACGCTAACGAGCGCGGCGATCGGCCTGTTCTACCTGTACGAGAAGATCGCCCATCCTGAGGTCAGCGCGTTCGCGGAATACTCGTTTTTGGAGCATCCGTATCTCGCAGCTGCAACATTTATTGGGTGGGTGGCGATGATCCCCGCGGGGTTCATCGCTGCCCGAGTGACAGGCCGCGACCCCCGTGCGCTGTGGTCCAGGGAACTGCGCTTTAGGTGGCGCAACTTCGGGCTCGCCTTGCTACCCGCCCTGCTGTTCCTCGGCGCCGAGGGCATCTACGCGGTGGTTATCTCGGACCGGTCCCAGGCGACTTTTACTCCTATGAATGTCGCTGCACTGGCCGTCATCGTCGCGATGGCACCGCTCCAGTCGCTGTCCGAGGAACTCTTTTTCCGCGGCTCGCTTGTGCAGATCACCGGCCAGTGGTTCTCCCTCGCCGTGATTGCGTACTTGATTCCGCTGCTGTTTTTCTTGTCAGGCCACCACTACGAATGGCAAGGCATGGTCAGCGTTACCGTGTTCGCGCTGTGCGCCACCTTCCTCACTCACACAACCGGTGGTATTGAAGCGGCGGCTGCGGTGCACGCCGTTGGCAACACGTTCGCCTACGCGCCGGACGCATTCGGTGTGGACGGGGTTGACTTGGCGGTGTCGTCGTCAAGCGATCTTGCGATCTCTGTAGTGGCCACCGTGGCGGCGACCGCCGGAGCGTATCTGCTCATTAAGCGAGCTACTTCTCAACCAGCAAATTGCCGGTCAAACAATTGTTGACGTGTCACCATTACTCCGTTACAGTCGGCGCCACACGTAACGACATCGAATAAAGGAGACGCAATGACTAACCTGACCGGTACTTACAACCTCGACCCTGCCCACTCCACCATCGGCTTCACCGTGCGCCACGCGATGGTGACCAAAGTCCGCGGCGAGTTCACCGACTTCGATGCAACACTAACCATCGCCGAGAACCCGGCCGAGAGCACCGCGACGGGCACTGTGCGCACCGCGAGCGTCGATACGAACAACGCTGATCGTGATGAGCATGTGCGTGGCGACGACTTCTTCGCCGTCGACAAGCACCCGGAAATGACGTTCACCGCCACCGAGTTCAACATCGATGAGTCGGGAAACGGCTCCGTCACTGGCGACCTCACCATCAAGGGCACCACCAAGCCGATCACGTTTGACGTCGAGACGTTTGGCGTCGAAGAGGATCCGTTCGGCAACACACGCATCGGCTTCGAAGCTCGCACCACCATTAACCGCACGGACTTCGGCATCGACTTCCAGGCACCGCTGAACTCCGGCGGCATGCTGGTCAGCGAGAAGGTCGGCATCGAGATCGAAGGCTCCGGCATCAAGCAGTAGGCCTTATACTCGCCGCCATGGAGCGGAAAGTGTTTACCCGCCATCCAGGCGGTCTACCCGCGGCATTCGTCGCGGGTTTCGTCATTGTGGCAGTCGTCGTTGCAGCGTTGAGCGGCGAACTCTACGGTGCGCTGTTGTTTGGATTCGTGGTGGTGCTTTGGGGGCTCTGGATTTTCTCCCGCAAAGTGGCGCTGGTTCTTGACCACGACTCCCTCACCACCACCCTTGGCAGCCGATCCAGAACCATCTCATATTCGGACATCAAGGACGTGCGCCCCGGAGAAGAACCCAGCCTGATCCACTTCACCGGTATTGCCATGCTGACCGACCAGCCGGACCGCTACGCCGATGCGGACGCGTTCACCCTCGGCGGGCCCACGGTGCGCATCTGTGTCCGCAATGCAGATGACTGCCTCGTTGCCGTGGCGGATCAAGACCACGTGCAGCGTGCAATTCGCGAAAGAATCGGCGCGTAGCGTGGCGATAGCTGACAACTCCGGTAGATTCGGTTAAGCGAAACCTTAGGTATGGAGAAAAGGAGCCTGGCTATGTTGAAGTCGGTCACGAGACGCGTCGTCAAGCGAAGTGCTGCAGCACTCGGCGCGCTGGCACTCACCTTGTCACCACTGACCGCAACCCCTGCTCACGCGCAGCCGACTTCCCCTGTCATTACGTGGGAGTCGTGCCCGTTCTACGTTGATGCCAAGGGCGCACAGTGCGGCCGCATTTTGGTGCCCATGCACTACGACAACCCCAAGGCTGGCGACATTTCCGTTGGCTTTATCAAGATCCCGGCTCAAAATCCGGGTGCACGTCGTGGCGCGATCTTCGGCAACCCAGGCGGGCCTGGTGGCGATGCTTACAGCTTCTTCGGCATGAACGAAGGCATGAAGTGGCCGCAGGAGATGCGCAACGAGTGGGATCTCGTAGCGGTACAACCGCGTGGCCTGATTGGTTCTACTCAGTTGAAGTGCGCTGACCCTGCAATGAACGGCCCTGCCGACATAGCGAAGCTGACATGGGACGCCACGGTCACCCAAGGCGGACTCACCCGCGAACTGTGCGAGAAGCCTCGTCCGGGCTACACCAAGACGATCACCACCTACAACAACGCCCGTGACTGGGACATGGTCCGCTGGGCGCTTGGATACGACACCATCTCAATCATGGGCTTGTCGTACGGCACGTACTTGGGCTCGGCGTACGCGTCGATGTTCCCCAACCGCACCGACAAGGTCGTCCTCGACTCCGCGATGAACCCGAACGACCAGTGGTCGAAGATCCTGCTGGACCAAAAGGGCGGCTACGAACGTGCACTAAACGAGTACTTCGCGTGGGTCGCCGCAAACGACGCAAAGTACCGCATGGGCAATACCCCACTGAAGGCGTACCAGTACTGGTCGAACGTGGTCGTCGCACAGTCCGGCACTAACCCGACCGTGACCCCACCGCCAGCCCGTGTGGGCGACCTTCCGCCTGCACTCGCGTTTGCCGGCCAAGCGGGCGCAGACGCTATGTCGGCTGCCGGCAAGGCCCGTGTAGAGGGCGAAGGCATTATCTCCCGCATGCTCAACCCGGGTGCGAACCAGGTGTCATCACCGCTGCTGCTGGCCACTCGCAATGTGCTGCCCTCGCCTGCGGACTGGGACTCGCTTGCACGGCTCACCAATGGCTCGCTAAAGCAAGACCAGGCCAAGCCGGCGCCTGAGTTGATGAAGTTCCTCCAAGACGAGTCCATCGCCCGCAACGAGTTGCTCGCCGTGCAGACCTGCAACGAGAACATCGCTGCGCCGGACTACGGCCTTATTCCGGAAGCGTTTTGGGCCAACCAGACCGGCGAGGTCATCACCGCCCCTGCTCTGCAGTTCGGCTCTGGTGTGACCTGCAACGGCGCAGCGCCAGTCACGGGCAAGGTGGCGCTCAACGGTTCGAAGCTGAAGACTCGTCCACTGCAGATCAACGCCACGCGTGATCCGCAAACCATGTATGCGGGACGCTTCGGCATCGCCCAGCCGATGGGCTCGCACGTGGTGACGGTTCACGGCCCGGGCCACGGTCACGTCGGGCGCGGCAACCAGGCTGTCGACCGTCAGGTTGTCGAATACCTGCGCACCGGCAACCTTGGACCGGTTGATCAGCCGGGGTACTTCAACCAGGGATAGCCCCGCGCATAGGCGTCAGCCCGTGATGGAGTTCGTAGCGACGAACCACATCACGGGCTGCATTATTTTCTAAAACTCTGTGTTTTAGAACTCTGCCGGCATGATCATCCAAGCAACGATGTATGCCAACAGGCCCGGCATTACCCCGGCGAGTACCAGCAGGATGAAGACCACGCGAACGAGGGTGGAGTCCACCCCGAAGTATTTCGCTATGCCACCGCATACGCCCGCGATGTACTTATCAGTCATTGACCGTTCAAGTCGCTTCGGAGTGTTACTAAAGTTCTGGGAGCTATTCATATAAGACATGCCTCCATCAAACTCCGCTTCCCTCGCTCCGGCAATGGTTCTGGAAACATGTTGCGATATTTTTACGAACCGTCAGGGGTTCGTGGGTCGGCCGCAATGACATCGTTCAGCCAGGTTTGAAGCACGTCCCTTTGCTCGTCTGTCAGTTGATCAAAGATCAGACGGCGGACGGTTTCGACGTGATCCGGCACTGCAGATTCCAGGCGTGTGAAGCCTTCATCGGTGATAGTCACCAATACGCCGCGCGCATCGCCCGGACACACCTTCTTCGACACCAATCCGCGCTTTTCCATGCGTGTGACCTGGTGCGACGCACGCGAGCGGTCCCATTGCAGCTCGGCACACAGTTCGCGCAGTCGCATTGTCCGTTCTGGGGCTTCGGAAAGCACCACCAGGATTGAGAACTCGGGAGCAGACATGGCTGCGGTTTCCTGCAGCCGCTCATCGATGGCGTTATTTACCTTCTTCGAGGCAGCCAGGATCAGTCGCCAGAGGTGTTGCTCGTCCTCAGTAAGCCAGCGCGGTTGAGTAGCCATAACCGATGATGTTATCCAATCCCCTTATGAATCCCCTTTAAGTCATCCACTGCGTAGGTCCGTGCAGCCGATACGCGGTCGAATCGTTGCGGGAAACACGTGAGCACGAGCACCTGTGAGTGCTTGCCTACCTGGCTAAATAGCGAGTTCATGCGAGCGAGGCGCTCCGGGTCGGTCGCACCCAACGCGTCATCAACAACTACCGGCACAGGAGCACCTGTCCCCTCTCCGGACACCAGGTCTGCGATGGCAAAGCGGGTCAGGATTGCTAACTGCTCCTTGGTGCCTCCCGAGAGTTGATCGAGTGGCACCGTGACGCCATCGACGGTGCGGTCCGTAATCGTCAGGTCATCGCCATAGTTGAAATCTACGCTCGGGCCGAACAGGATTCGGGCACGCTCGCGCACTGCGGCATTAAACGGCGCCGCGTAGCGCGAACGGGCAACGTCGCGGTGGCGGTGCATAGTCTCGCGTAGGAGTTTCACCGCCTCTGCCCGTCGCGTTGCACGGTCAAGGGCGGCTTGGGCGATCTCGAGCTCCGCAGCAGCATGGTCGGCTTGCTCGGCAGTACCGGTGGCCATGTCGATGTATCCGGTGAGCTCGCGGATTCGGTTCTGTGCATCGTTCTTGCGCTTCTCCAGATTGCTCAGACGTGTGGTGGCTCCCTCCAGCAGGGATGCGGCGAATTCGGGATCCGCTTCCGCCAATTCCGCCTTTAGCGCGTCAACAACCTGTTGGGATTCGGTTTCGTCTTCACGCGCTTGCTGGAGAGTTTTGTCCAAATCTTCGGCACGTGTTGTTTCCTCCGCACGGGACAGTTCCGCGGCTGCTGCAGAGGCTTCTGCTGTTTTTGCCTCCAGACGGGTCTCCAGGACGGTCAGCGTGTGTGCTGCGGTTTTGTCTGCGTAGGGTTTCAGTGCGGCTTCGGCAGCGTCCACGTCACGTTCTGCGCTAGCGAGCGCCTTTTGCGCCTCGCGCAACGCTTCCTCTGCGTCTGCTTCGTCCACCTCCGCTACGGCATCGGATGCAGCAGTGTCTTTCAGCGCTGCCGCAAACTCTTCAGCCTGTGCCGACAGTTTGGTCCGCTCGGCACGCAGTTCGTCGGCGGATGCACCGGCGAGGGTGTCGTCGAGACGCTGGCGCGCCACCTTGAGCTCGGAGGCGTACTCCTGAGTGGCGTCGCGGGCGGCACGGGCCTCATCAACGCTGTCGCAACCGGTGGCGGCAAGTGCATCAGCAAATGCGCGTTCTGCCTTCTCTACGGCGCTTTGGGGATCTGCGGTGCCTTGGGCTGCGCGGAACACCACGCCGAATTCACCCAACTGCAACGTGGAGCCCTCGAAGACCGCGACGGTTTCCGTACCGTTGATGGGGCGATCATCGCCATCGACAGTGATCGTCGCATGATCTGCGGTGATCTCTAGTTTTGCCGAGGATGCGTCGCGCAGACGGCGCTGGAGTGTGACCTCGTTTTCTGCCTGTTCAAGGTCCCGAATGTGTTTGTCAGTGACGTCGCGCTCTGGCGCGTTGGAGAGCAGTTCTTTATACGCCTGCTCTACCGTGCCAATGCGTTCGAGCTGCTCGTTGATGGTCTTGAGGCGACGCTTCGCCCGTGCAAGATCCCGCAAGGTCTCTGCATGTTTGGATGCAGTGCGTGCGTCTGTAAGTCGTGTCTTCGCGCCCTCGACATCCGCAAGAAGGGTTGCTATCTTCTCCCCTTCCTCGTTACGGGCTTTTCGTGCAGGCTCAATCTCTTCACGGAGCTGAGCTTCCTCATGTTTGACCAACTCCACGCGCTTCTTCAGGGCGTTGCGGTCTGCTACATCCTGCTCAGCACGTTTGCGAGTGATCGTCGCTCGCTCGAGGCGCTCCTGGGCGGTAGCTGCCTTATCGCGGACCTGGTTCGCCGCAGCGCTTGCCTGCTCGCGCTCACGCAACTCTTGCTCGGCATCAGGCAGTTCCTTGTCGATGCTGTCGATCTCACTCTTGCGTCGCTCAACCTCATCGACGTACTGCGACAGCTGCTGCACTTCCGCTTCGTGTGTTCGCAGCTTCTCGCGGGCATCCTCTACGGCGGTAAACAACGCCGCATAGGGTGCTTTCTTCTTCGGTGGCTGCGCGTTGGTCCAATATTTTCCGTATTCGGCATCAATGGCGCGGGCGAGGTCTGAATCTTCCTCACCGGTTTCGCCTTCTCCGGCTTCCGCGTCAAGGGCACGAGAGATCGTCGGGATACCGGCAGCAGCGATCGCTGGATCGAGGTCCCCCTGGCGGAGAAACAGCGTCTGAGTAAGCGCTGTATCCAGGTGCTCGTCCAGGATCCGCAAAAGCTCATCGTCGGCTTCGCGGCCGGTGAAGTTAGCGCGGACCGGCGTGTGCACCGTCAGCTCTGATTTCTTTCCCTTGAGCCATCGCTTGCGCACGGTAAACGTGGTGCCGCCAATCGTGGCGTTGAGTTCTACCTCTGGTGATTCGTCACGTCCTGCGGGTGCAAGAGCGCGAATCTTCTTGCCGCCGCCAGTGTGACGCTCGTTGAGTACTGCATCAAGCGCGTCCAAGATGGTCGACTTGCCGGCCTCGTTGCGTCCGTGGACAACGATGACGCCTGTATCCGGCAGGTCACGCAGCTCCAGGTGCTCAATCGCACGAACATTGTCGAGGGTCAGCGAATGGATACGCATGATTAGTGGACCTCCTTAGACAGACGGAACAACAAGTTCACGGCATCGCGCGCTGTAGCCTCATCGCCAGCAACACCTATAAGCTCGCGCATCGCCTCCTTGGCGTAACCCGTCAGCGGCAAGTTCTCTAGCTCTTCCTCGTCTGGCTCGAGGTGCAGGCTCATCAACCGCTCCCGCTCGTAGAGAGCGGCAAAGACCGGCTCTAACTCGTCTAACTCTCGTTGCAACGTACGGGTTGCTTCCAGGCCAAGCGTGCCGGAGAGCGCATACTTGATCACAGTCCGATCCTTCGCAGGATAGGCCTTCAGATCGTCGATAACCGCGGCAACATCGTCGGCATCGTTGACCTCCCAGAAGCGTGCTTCGAACGTCCAGGTGCCAACCGGAACCTTCTCAACTTCGACCGTGGATGTCAGACTGTCCTTCTCCACGGTCACGACTAGCGCGTTGCCGGAATCCACTTCCCCGCCCTTCGCGCCAGGTGAACGGTCGAAGTAGTCGGTGGTTTCCGGGGAGCCGGAGAACCACACTCGACCTGAGTCCGACAGTGATTGCGTGGAGTGGGTATCTCCCAACGCCACGTAATCGATCACGCCGCGACCGATTGCCGCATCTAGTTTGGCAATGTCGATAAGCGCCGCCGTCTCCTCGGTGCCATAGCCTTCCGCCTGGCCGTGACCCACCAAAATGCGCACGTTTTCTGTCGGCTCTAGATCCCGAATCGCCTTCGCGCACAAATCCTCGGAGGCATGCTTGGCCAGCAGTGGCGCACCGACAATCTCCACGCCATCTGAGACCTCCACGGGTGTGGAGTCTCCCAAAACCGTCACCCCCTCAATGTCAGAGGTGAAATTAAAGATGGAATCCGCCACCAACGGATCGTGGTTTCCCGGCAACAGATACACCGGCACCGGGAGATGCCGCAATGCTTCGAGTGCGCGCCCCCGCGTTTCGCGCTTGAGCGAATTGTGTTCGAACACGTCGCCTGCAACCACGATAAATTCAGCCCCGCGCTCTTCGGCGATCTCGCCGAGGCGCGTTACCGCGCGGAGCCGGGCTTCATTGAAACGCGATTGGGCGTCGGCGGACAGGAACTTCCTTGTCATGCCCAACTGCAGGTCGGAGGTGTGAATGAATGTCGTGCGCGTCATACCCACAACAACTACCACCCCATCATGACACAGCACACAATATATTCGAACATATGAACTATGAACGCGTGAGGTCGTCGTAAAGATCCTCGATATCTGCTACCGCGCGCAATTGGTCGATGTTGGTAAACGACACAGATTGCATCGCACGGTGCAGCAAGTGGATGTCCGAGTCCTCGATCATCGGCGCGATCTTCGGGCGTGGCAGATCGGGCAGGTCGTGGCCATCCCAGAAGTACGGCGAACCCGGCGCGGAGTTCTCGAGCGCCATGTTGTGTGATTCGCGCCGTTTGCGGTCTTCGAGCGCGTTAAGCGTGATGCCGCGCATGGAGAGGATGAGGCTCGGGTCGTCGTCGATAAGTTCGGCAGCGCACTGTGCGAGCGCGACCGCGTGCTTGCAAACTTGGGCGTTGTCCGGGCAGTCGCAGTAAAACCGCACCTCGTCGGGTGAGGAGCAGAGCAGGATGTCAAGGACGTCGTCATTGAGTTCCCCGGCACGGAGGCGCTCGAGGGAACCTGCTTCGCGCACAAGCGATCCGATGGCTGTTTCGATGTCTTCGCGGCTGCGGTGTGGCAGGACGAGTGTGGTGCGGAAGGGCTCGTTTTGGCTGCCTGCAACGTCTGCGTGCATTCCGTTGGTTACGGCGGTCAGCCCAAGGACGTGCCCGCCGTCGGCGTAGGTGCGGCCGCGTTTGGCGCGCGCGACGTCGGTTTGGCGCACTGCAGCGTTGAATATGCGCATCGCTGGTGCGGATAGCCTGTTGACGCGCGAGGGTTCGCTGGTCTGCGCCCCGGTTTCGGCTGGGCTGGAGACGCGTGTGCGTGCGCCGAAGTTGGCGTAGATGACGTTGTCTTCGCGTGGGCGTTTAGTCATTTTGCCCCCTGTAGCTGATCAGTTGTGCCAGATCATCGGTGTCCAGTTCGGTGATCCAGCCTTCGCCTTGGCCGACGACGGTGCCTGCGAGTTGGGTTTTGCCGTCGAGGATGTCTTGGATGGATTCCTCCATGGTTCCGCGGGTGATGATCTTGTACACGGTAACGTTTTTGTCTTGTCCGATGCGGAATGCGCGGTCGGTCGCCTGGTTTTCTACGGCTGGGTTCCACCAGCGGTCGAGGTGAATGACCATAGAGGCCGCAGTGAGGTTGAGTCCTGTGCCGCCGGCTTTCAGGCTCAGGATCATGGCGCGCGGACCGTTTTCAGTTTGGAAATCTTCCACCATCTTGTCGCGCGCGGTTTTGCCCACGCCGCCGTGGAGGAATGGGATCTTCCCGCCGAGGCGCTCCGAAAGGTAGGGCTGGAGGATGTCGCCGAAGGCCTTGTACTGGGTGAAGATCAGGACGCGCTGGTCGGTTTCGATAGCGTTGTCCAGCAGTTCCATGAGTTTTTGTACTTTGCCGGAGCGGTGGACGCCTTTGATGGTGACTGGGGAACCATCGCCAAGAAAGTGCGCCGGGTGGTTACAAATCTGCTTGATGCGCGTGATGGTGGACAGCACCAGCCCCTTGCGCGCAATGCCTTTTCGGTTCTGCAGTTCTTCCTGCATCGTGTCCACGAGCGCCTTGTACAGTGCGGCTTGCTCGGCTGTCATGTCTACGGCGATGACATGTTCGGCCTTTTCGGGCAGGTCGCTGATAATCGCCGTGTCAGTTTTCAGCCGGCGCATGATAAACGGCGCGGTGAGACGCTGAAGCCGCTCGCTCATCTCGAGCGCGACAGGATCTTCGCTGCGGGCCTCGATGACCTTGGCAAAGTGGTTGCGGAAAAACGACTGGGAGCCAAGCATGCCGGGGTTAACAAAGTCGAGGATGCTACGCAGCTCCGACAGTTTGTTTTCAATCGGCGTGCCGGTCAGCGCGATGCGGTGGCGTGCTGGCAGGGCGCGCACGCTTTTCGACGCCTGCGTGCCCGAATTCTTAATCGCCTGCGCCTCATCCAGCACCACGTGATCCCAACGCACCTTGGCCAGGTCTTTCACGTCGCGGGCGACCGTGCCGTAGGAGGAAATGACAATGTCCGCTTCTTCGGCCGCAGCGAACAGCTCGTCACCTTTGAGCCGTCCCGTGCCGTGGTGGACCCGCACCTTCATACCCGGCACGAAGCGGGCTGCTTCGCGCGCCCAGTTGCCCACTACTGAGGTCGGTGCGACCACAAGCGTTGGTCCGGTCTTCCTGCCGTTCGCCTCTTCCACCGCAAGCAGGGTCAGCAGTTGGAGAGTTTTGCCGAGCCCCATATCGTCTGCAAGCACAGCCCCTAGGTTGTTGCGGGACATGTAGTACAGCCAATCCACACCGCGGCGCTGGTACTCGCGCAGTTCGGCGTTGACAGTCTCAGGGACCTCTACGCGCTCAGGCGCGGGGCGGTCGGTGCCGCCGACAAGCGAGGTAAACCAGGGTGAGCCGGTAAACGCGATCGGGCTATCGTCGCCAGTTTCCAAGGCGAGCTGACGCAGCTCCGCAGCGGAAACCACGCCCTCGCCCTGCGCTTCTTTTAGCCGTTCGTACTCCGCGCGAGCCGCACGTGCGATCTCTGCAAGTTGTTCGGCATCTTCGCTGCCACCGGCTTCTGCAAGACGCGCGTGGATCTCGGCGGCTTCCGCCTCGGCGAGCGCGTTCTTCAGCGTGCTTTCCTTGAGCTTGTTCAGATACTTCGCGGACTTAGACAGATGCTTGGTATCGGCCAGCACCCACTCCCCGCGCAGTTTGATCAGCCCGGTTTTGGAGCGCGCAAGTTCCGCCATCTCATCGTCGGTCAATTCCACGCCGCCGACGGACAGGCGCCAGTCGTACTTGACCAGCGTGTCAAAGCCCATGCGAGTGACCGTGGCGGAATCGTGCGGGTCCTCGTGTCGGGCAAGTTTCAGTTGCGACGATGTCTCCGCCGTCGCCCACGTTCGCGGCAGCATGACGACGAAGCCTTCCGCACGCAACGCGGGCGCAACGTTTTGGACAAACTCGACGATCTGATCAGCCGTGAGCAGCACATCCCAATCACCGTCAGTACGCCCTTGGGCACCATGCAGTGAGGGATCGAGCAGCTCCGACACTGCGATCGCGGAGCGCAACTGGCCACGAAGGTGATCCGCCGACGCGCTATCAAAATCCGCCATGCGAACCGGGCGGGGTGAATCCGCCTGCGAGCGGACCTGGATCCGCACCGGCCACAACGGCTCCGCTGCAGCGGCGTCACTGTTGCTACTGCCGTCGCCGTCGCGGTTGGCGTCAAGATCTGTCAACGGCTCTTGCGGGTCTTCCGCAATGAAGACCAGCTGCAGATTCGCCGCGGTGATCGTGCCGTTCCAATCACCGATCTGCTGTGCCAGGCTCGGTCCGCCGCGACGAAGCGGGGTGTCGAACATCAGCGACAGCACAAAGTCGTGGCGCGGAAACGGACGGCCAGCTTCTGACGTCGCCGTATCACGCAGACGAGTCGAGGCAATCCAGTGCGTAAACGTCGTCGCACAATCCTCGCTTAACTTGTGGTTATTGGCCGTGAGCACGCCGGGGGCCACGGCGATCATCTCCGCGAGCCAGCCACGCTCCTCAAGACCTGTGCCCAACTGCCACTGTGCAAACCACTGGTTCTCCCGGTACGGCACATGGATGGACACCCGCCCGGCGCGGATGAACTTGGTCAACCCCGCATACATACGAATGAGCCAATACAGATCTGGTGCGATCGATTGGCGCTGCGACGGGGTTGCCGCCGGTGATGGCCCGTCGAGATGCGCGATGCTCTCCAAGAACCTGATCGCATCCTCGGGCGCAAACTTTGCCACGGGAGCGCGTAGCGTTACCTGGCGCCCTTTCGGAGTTTGCAGGAGCAGGATTTCTCGATGACGGAACCGGGAATCGTCGAGAAGCGAATGCACAATTGGCGGAAAAGTCCCTTCCGGAACTTGACCAATCGTCACAATTCTGTGGCCTTCTACCTGCTCAGCCCAAATGACAAGTCCAGCGTCGGACGTCCAGAGCCCGTGCAAAACGTATTTAGGCATACCCACCCTTATACCACTCACCCCGAAATTGACCCCTAAAAGTTTTTAAGGATTATGTGCAACGTAGAGCACCCTTGCGTTAAAGTGTGGCGAACGTTACAAGAAGATTGGAGAAACTATGTCAGAGAGTTTCTGGCTTGTCCTCGCGATCGTCCTCTACTTCGGTGTCATGGTAGCCATCGGATTCTACTCATGGCTACAGACCGAGAAGTACGACGACTACGTACTAGGCGACCGTGGCCTCAATCCGTTCGTCGCGGCGCTTTCTGCCGGTGCTTCGGACATGTCCGGCTGGCTGCTGATGGGCCTGCCCGGCGCGCTGTTCGTCTCCGGCCTCAGTGAGCTCTGGATCGCCATCGGCCTCTTCCTTGGCACGTGGGCGAACTGGAAGTGGGTCGCACCCCGCATGCGCGCCTACACGGAAGTGTCCAACGACTCGATCACGCTGCCGAGCTTCTTTGAAAACCGCACGCACGACCAGTCTCGCGCGCTGCGTTTCACCTCCGCAGTGATCATCATCGTTTTCTTCACGTTCTACGTCTCCTCCGGCATGGTCGCCGGTGGCCGTTACTACGAGTCCACCTTCGACGGTGACTACCTGACCGGTGTGTTGATCGTCGGTTCTGTCACCGTGCTGTACACCTTCATCGGTGGCTTCCTGGCTGTGAGCTACACCGATGCCGTGCAGGGCACCTTGATGTTCCTGGCTCTGCTGATTGTGCCGGTGCTCGCGCTGTTTGCACTCAATAGCCCGTCCGACGTCCTCACGTGGCCGACCTCCCAGCCGTACGGTCCGTGGGAGAACGGTAACCCCGACTTCTTCAACATGGTCGCTGGTGTCTCCGCAGCAACGATTATCGGCAACCTGGCGTGGGGTCTTGGCTACTTCGGCCAGCCGCACATTGTCACCCGCTTCATGGCGCTGCGCTCCCCTGCACAGGCAAAGGCCGCTCGCCGTACGGGCAGCATCTGGGTATTCATCTGCTTCGCCGGTGCAACAATCACCGCCCTGGTGGGCACCGCCTACTTCGGCCAGAAGTCCGCATCGGTGACCGACCAGTCCGGCTTTGAAACGGTCTTCCTCGACCTGGCTCGCATCATGTTCCACCCGCTGATCGCAGGTATCGTGCTCACCGCCGTGCTGGCGGCGATTATGTCCACGATGTCCTCGCAGCTGCTGGTCACCTCCTCGGCGCTGATCGAGGACCTCTACCGCATCTTTAAGAAGAACCCGAACCACACCACCCTGCTCGTGCTCTCGCGCACGATGGTGGTCGTCGTTGCCGCGATCGGCATGGTCATGGCGCTCAACCCGTCCGACACGATCCTGGGGCTCGTCGGCTTCGCCTGGGCCGGCTTCGGCGCCTCCTTCGGCCCGGTAATCCTGGCGTCGCTGTACTGGCGCAAGCTCACCGCGCCGGGCGCACTGGCCGGCATGATCGTCGGTGCTGTCACCGTGTTTGTGTGGGGTACCTACCTCAGCGACATCATCTACGAGATCGTCCCGGGCGTCGCCTTTGCCACCATCGCCATGGTCGGCGTGTCCCTGGCTACCCGCCCGAAGGAGGGCGTGGCAGAAGAGTTCGATGAGGCTATCGCTGCTACCGACTACGCCCTTGCACACCCGGACGCGACCTTCCAGGAGGCCCTTGAGGCAACCCGTGGGAACCAGGCAGGCTCAACCGCCGTCTAAGGAGGTATGCGTACCTACCTGACAATCCTGGTGATTCTCACCCTCGCGATCGTGCCGTTTCCCACGGCACGATCGCGTTTTTCTATCCCGACTCTCCCTCAGCGCGCGACTGTGCTGGGCTACGACCGCACCGCGTTTGGTTCCGGCTGGGCCATTGATGGCACCGGGTGCACGACACGCGAGCGCATCGTGGTCCGCGACCTTGACAGCACGCAATGCTCACCGGATATGCTGCCCGTCGCCCAAGCGCGTGCCGGCGCCGGCGCTACCGGCACCGACCCGTTTACCGGGGACGTGATGCGTCGCGAAGACATCGAGATCGACCACATCCTCCCTGTCTCCGCTGCGTGGGACCTCGGTGCGCACCGTTGGGACGACGCCACCCGCATCGCGTTCTACAACGATCCGCTCAACCTCATCGCCGTATCTTCCGCAGCGAACCAGGCCAAGTCCGACAAACTGCCCTCCGAGTGGATGCCGCCGAATCGCCGAGCCCGCTGCGCGTACGGCACCCGTATCGTGGAGGTGGCCACCCAGTACCGCCTTCCGTTACCGGCAGAAGATGTGAAAGTGATCAAACGTGCATGTTCCGGCGTTATGGGACTCGTCGCCAATCAACAACTGTGAGGTAGAGTAGCGCCATATGAATACATTGCTTGTCTTCCTGCACGTGGCCTCTGCCATTTTACTGCTCGGCCCAGTTGTCGTTTCCGCCTCCATGTTCCCTCGCCAGGCTGAAGAAGCCCGTAACGGTGGCGAAGAAGCGATGGGTCGCGCGTCGGTGCTGTACCGCATCACGAAGACCTACGGCTTGCTATCCGCGCTTGTTCCGCTGCTCGGCGGCGTTGTCATGTTTGCAGATTGGGCGAGCTACAGCACCAACTACTGGCTGCACTCGGCCATTGTCCTGTCCGTGATTGCATGGGCGATCCTGCTGGCTATGGTGATCCCGCAGCAGCGCAAGATGCTGGGCACGATCGGTGCGCTCTCTCCTGATGAGGCCGATCCGACTGATGTCACCGAGGACTTTGAGAAGTCCAAGGCGAAGGCGAACGCTGGCGCCGGCGTGTTCAACGTGCTGTGGGTTCTGGTGCTTGTCCTGATGTTCCTGCCGACGGACCTGTTCTAAACCTCCTCGACACAAGCAATCGCCCCGCATCCGTACTGCGCGGATCCGGGGCGATTTTCATGTGCGCAGGTTAGAGAAACTGCATCGCAACAGGGACGGCGGCGATCAAGATAGAGACGATGATACCGATGATCTCGCCGGTAGACAGCGAGCTACTGCTTGTCGACGACCCCTTCTCCCCCTGGACATCCTGCTGCGCACCCGGCGGGGTGCCTGCCTGGTTGTCCTGTTGGGCGCCTGGATGCCCAGGCACTGGGGCCGGGGCTGGCTTCGTTGGCAGATTCGGCACAGCAATCGGCGGGCGTGTAGTGCCTGGTGTTCCGGGGGTGCCCTCAAACATACTGGTGTCCAGCCCGCCTGCCTTGGCAAAATCAATCTGGAACTGACGATCCGACAGCGTCTCGCCGTCGTGGATTGACGCGGCCCAGCCCACCGGTTTGCCCGTTTGCCTCTTCCCGCCAATCACGATCGAAGGTGCTTTGGCCTCTCCTAGTGCCGCAGCCGACATCACACCGAGGAAGCCCCGTCCCGGTACCCACACTGGTCCGCCGGAATCGCCCTGCTGCCAGCCTTCGAGCTGCACGCCAAAGGATTCCGCAGACCATCCGGCAAACGTGCCGCATAAGATGTTGCGTGTGCCCATGTGGCTGGTTTCGCCGTGTGAGCAGACCTCGTCGCCGATCTTCACGTCGTCCTTGGTCAGCACCTTGTCGCCGGAATACGAGTTACCGGCAATTGCCACACCGGCGTCCCATTCGATCCAGCCCCAGTCGTTGTAAGGCAGGCGGGTGAAGTTCTTCGACGGGTGGAACGTGCCCATCTCTTCGCTAAATTCCATTGTCGCGCGGTCCATGAGGGACACACGCGCGCCCTCGCTGCCGCAGTGTGCAGCGGTGTAGCTCTTTCGGTTTGCCACATCGTTATAGCCGATGGTGCAGGCCCCGTGGCCCTCGATGTAGATGGCCTTGCCTTGCTCGACAACGGTCGGCGTTGCCGCGGTTGCAACCGCTGGGCTCAGCACCAGCGCGGCTGCACCAGCGGCGGCTACGAGGCTACGGACCTCGGTGTTCACCGTGGCGGCGAATCCCAATTTTCTCATTTGTATGACTTTCCTAGGGCACGGGTGACGCGCATTAGATTACCTGCTCACACCGCATCACGCAGGCAAATTCCACGTTCAATCGCACGGCGAAACACCTAGCCGTAGTGCAGCGACGCAGGACCATGAAAGCCAAGCCCGGTGAACAGGCGCAAGATGGCGTCGATAACTGCCCGGATCCCCTCAGCGACAGGACCAGTCAGCCCCGGTAGGAACGTGTTCTGCGCCCACAGTCCGACAAGGCGCGCATCTGGTACCGGCGGACCGTCCTGCGGCACGACCCCGACGACGAAGTTCTTGCCTTGCACGAGCGGCAACTGACGCGAGGTCCACATGCTGGAAACCACTCCAACGAAACCACGACCGGGCACCCACATCGGCCCGCCCGAATCACCGGGGCGAGTCAAAGGTGCGTTAAGGAGAAACGTGTTATCCGCCGACCCGCCAAAAGAACCGCAGGTGCGTCCACCACCCGCATGCGAGGTTCGACCGAAGTAGCACACGGTCTCTCCCATTCGAATGTCGTTGGGGTGCACCCAGGCATCGCCTGTGATGCGGTTGCCGTCAAGGCGCACACCTGGATCCCACTGGATTGCAGCCCAGTCGTTACCCAGGTGGCCGTCGTACGCCCGCGAACGGTACAAGGTGCCCACTGCCCCGCTGCGTGCATTGGTAGCGGGGTCGACGATTTCCACCCGTGCTCCGTTCCGTCCGCAGTGCGCCGCAACAAAACTGCGGTGACGTGCCGGATCGTTGTAACCCACCGTGCACACACCGGTGCCATGCACCACTACAGATCCACCCTGCGTGACAGTGCGGGTTTGCGCTGACGCCTCCACTGGAAGCACCCCAACCCCAGCGACGAGCGCAATCACGAATGCAGCGATGGTGGACAACAGGCGCGGTTGAAGCATGAAGGCGTGCTCTCTTTACAAACAAAACGGGGCCACCCCGGCCGGGCAAATGCTTTCCACACTGTACCCGGTTCCGAGATGGCCCCGTGTCGTTGACGCGCTAAGAACTAGTCGCGATATCCACCGCGATCCCGGTCGCCACGGCCACGGCCGCCGTAACCGCGGTCATCACGGTCGCGCCCGCCACGGTATCCACCGCGGTCACGGTCACCGCGGCCACGGCCGCCGTACCCACGATCGTCACGGTCGCGCCCACCGCGGTAGCCGCCACGGCCACGTCCGCCACGATCACGCGGCGGTGCACCATGGTCACGCTGGATGTTGATCAGCTGACCGGAAATGCGGGTGTCCTCCAGACGGTCCAGTACAGCGCGGTCAAGGTTCTTCGGCAGTTCCACCAGAGTGAAGTCACCGCCGATGGTGATGCGACCGAAGTCCTTGGAGCTCAGGCCGCCCTCGTTGGCCAGGGCACCCACGATGGCACCCGGGCGCACGTGTTGGCGCTTACCCACGTCGAGACGGTAGGTATCAAAGTTCTCGCTGTCACCACGACGACCACGACCACCACGCTCGCCACGATCAAATCGGTCACGGCCACGACGGTCGTCGCGGTCGAAACGATCGCGGTCACGACGATCACGACGGTCACGCTTGTCGCGCGGCGGCTCCTTCATCAGGAACTCGTCGCCAGCCAACGCCTGGGTAGCAAGCGCTGCGGCAATGTCATCCATCGGCACGTTGTTGGCCGCGGAGTACTCGCGCACCATGGTCTTGAAGATCTGCAGTTCAGAAGCCTCAAGCGACTCGGTGATGGAGTCCATGAACTTGGTCTTGCGGCTCTCGTTGACCTCGTCGACAGTCGGAAGTTCCATCTCTTCGATGGTCGCGTTGGTCACGCGCTCAATCGAGCGCAGCATGCGGCGCTCACGCGGGGTGACAAACAGGATTGCCTCACCGGTACGGCCTGCACGGCCGGTGCGGCCGATGCGGTGGACGTACGACTCCGTATCGTTCGGGATGTCGTAGTTCAGCACGTGAGAGATGCGCTCGACGTCCAGGCCACGGGCTGCGACGTCGGTGGCCACGAGGATGTCCAGGCGGCCGTCGCGAAGCTGATCCACCGTGCGCTCACGCTGCTGCTGCGGAATATCGCCGTTAATGGCAGCGGCGGAGAAACCGCGTGCGCGCAGCTTCTCTGCAACGTCCTCGGTCTCGTTTTTGGTGCGAACGAACACGATCATCGCTTCAAACTCGGTCACCTCAAGAATGCGGGTGATCGCGTCGAGCTTGTTGCGGTGCGCCGTAAACAGGTAGCGCTGGGTGATGTTCGTGTTGGTGCGGGTCTCCGACTTAACGGTGACCTCTTCCGGATTGTTCAGGTAGTCGCGCGAAATCTTGCGGATCGCGTTCGGCATCGTCGCCGAGAACAGCGCAACCTGCTTCTCATCCGGGGTGTCCTCGAGGATGCGCTCGACATCCTCCTGGAAGCCCATGTTCAGCATCTCGTCTGCCTCGTCAAGCACGAGGAAGCGCAGGTTGGAGATGTCCAGCGAGCCCTTCTCCAGGTGGTCGATGACGCGACCCGGCGTACCGACGATCACCTGTGCGCCACGGCGCAGCCCCGAGAGCTGAATGCCGTAGGCCTGGCCGCCGTAGATCGGCAGCACGTTGATGCCGCCCAGGTGATCGGCAAACGACTGGAAGGAGTCCGACACCTGCAGTGCCAGCTCACGCGTCGGTGCGAGCACAAGTGCCTGCGGGTGACGCTTCTTCGGATCAATCTGGGACAGCACCGGCAGCGCGAACGCTGCGGTCTTGCCGGTACCCGTCTGCGCAAGACCAACGACGTCGCGGCCTTCCATCAGCAGCGGGATCGTCTGCGCCTGAATCGGCGAGGGCTGCTCGAAACCGACGCGCTTGACGGCCTCTACAACCTTGTCTGGCAAGCCAAGAGTTTCAAAACCGTTCTCCGGCTTTACCTCTTCTGCCTTTTCCTCTGCGGTATCTGCAGTGTCATCGCCGTTGTCTTCGGACTTCTCGTCCGTATCGACGATCTTTACCACGTTGTCTTCAATTTCAATGGCCGCGTCTTCTTGTGCGGCGCCGGTTACCTCAGAAATCTCCGCATCCCTGGTGTCCTCTACTACGGCCTCAACAATCTCGGCCGCGACATCCTGCGGGTTTTCCTGATTTTCCGACACATTCTTATCCGGCTCGTTCTCGCCGCCGGTGGCGTTTTCGGAAATGCTCATCGCCTGCTAACACTACGGCATCAGCCCGACAATCTGCTATTTCAGTGTTTCTGAAAAAATTAGCCCCGGCTTTCTCAGCAATCATTTAGTATCCACCCATGACTTCTCCCCTCGCGCTGACTGTGCTGGGCCTTGCCATCATTGTGGTGACGGTCGGCCTGCTCCTTAAAGGCAAAACACACCCAATCGTCGCGATGACGTTGATTCCGATCATCGGTGCTGTGCTGACAGGCGCTGGGGTGGCGGAGATTTCGGACTTCTACCTCGACGGACTCGACAGAGTCATGAAGGTCGTGGTGATGTTCATCTTCGCCATCATCTACTTCGGCATTCTTTCGGACGTCGGCCTGTTCGAACCAGTGATTAAGGCGTTGATCCGCGCGACCCGCGGCAAGCCGATTTTGGTCACGCTCGGCACTGCCGCAATCGCGGTCGTGGCGCACCTCGACGGTTCAGGCTCCACAACATTCCTGCTCACCATCCCCGCGTTGCTGCCGCTCTACGAGGCGATGCGTATGTCGCGCTACGTCCTGCTCACGCTCGTCGCTCTGTCGGCGTCGGTGATGAACATGCTGCCGTGGGGTGGCCCGGTTGGCCGCGCAAGTTCCGTCATCGGCCCTTCCCCGAACGAGATCTGGGCCCACCTCTTGCCGGTCCAGGGTGTGGCCATTGTCCTCGTGTTCGTCGTTGCCGCGATCTTCGGCATCATCGAACAGCGCCGTACTGCCAAGCAGGATGGTGACCACCAGCTGGTGGATGTTCACGCGGTTGCAGAAGACTTTTCTCGTCGTCAAGCAGAAGAGCGCTCCAAGCTGGAGTTCACCCAGCGCGGCGGCGCGTGGGTGACGTGGGCGAACACCCTGATCACGCTCGCACTCATCGGCGTGCTGGTGGCGGGTTTGGCCTCGCCGGCGCCCGCGTTCCTCGTCGGCACTGCGCTGCTCATGGCGTTGAACTTCCCGACGCTGGAAGATCAGAGCGATGCTTTACGACGACACGCCCCCACCGCCCTGTCCATGGCCGGCGTCATCCTCGCAGCCGCGATGTTCCTCGGCATCCTGGACGGCACTGGCATGCTCGAGCAGATTGCACTGTCGCTGATCGCCATCCTGCCGGCGTCTGTCGGTCCGTACATCCACGTGATCATCGGTCTGCTCGGCGTGCCGCTGGATCTGGCAACGTCGACGGACGCGTACTACTTCTCCGTGCTGCCGATCGTGCAGCAAACCGCAGAGGCGTTCGGCGTCTCCGGTATGGGTGCAGCGTCTGCCATGATCGTGGGTAACGTCATCGGCACCTTCGTCAGCCCCTTCTCCCCTGCACTGTGGCTCGCGCTCGGCCTGGCGCGTGCGGAGATGGGCAAGTACCTGCGCATCGCCTTCCCGATCTGCTGGGTGTTCTCGGTGATTTTGGTGCTCGGTTCCTGGGCGGTGGGCGTCTTCGCCTAATAGGGTCGTGTGCATGAACACACAACGCGCAACGCCTGCAACAGCCCTCGCCGCTGCTTTTGTTGCCTCACTGGCGCTTTCTGCATGCTCCACCAGCGACGACGTCCAGGAGGCGGAACTGAACGAATCTTCAGTGGACCCCTCCGCACAAGCAACAGAAGCTGCCCAAGCAACAGAAGCTGCCCTCGTCGAGCGTGATCCCGCCGACTTCACAGAAGGCGGCGAGTACCCGGCGTACGTCGTGGAGTTCGACTCCAAAACCACCTGTTCGTACTTCCCCGCCGGCGGAGATGACGACGGGTATCTGGGGTGCGTAATCGCACCGGCTGGGCAGATGCCGCCCTTAGACATTGACAACAGCCAGGGCACTCCCGTTGACCGGTTGATGTGGGTGTCAGAGATTGGCTTTGCCACGACCCACGATGTCGGCGGCGGTGACGCACAACCCGTGGGCGACGTGCTTCACCCCGGTGAACAGGTGACCATCAGCTATTACACCTTCACCCACGGGGCCGACGGCACAATTCGCGGCGAGCGCGACAACTCCTGGTTTGAGATCTCCCCCGACGGGCAATACTCCTCCGACCACTTCACACCAGGGGCGTAATTCCCTATGAGCACCACGTGGTGTTCCTAAACTAGGCGGTATGCAGTTTTCCCGCGCACACCGCACCACATCGATTCTCGCCGCAGTACTCGTCACCGCCGCAACCTTGACCGGTTGCGGCGATAGCTCTGAGCAGGCCCTGCCTGAGCCAACCGTTTCGGATTCGGCACAAGACACCGAATCCACGACGACCGCTTCCGACGCACCGGAAACGTCGGCCGAGGACACTCAAGACAACTACACGGATGTCGATCCTTCGCGGTTCGAACACAATGTTGTTGGGCTCGACTCAGGGGTGTTCGGGTGTCGGATCGGCAGGAACCCGGATGACACTCCAGTGTTCTGCCAGGCCGCGTTCGTCGATCCGATTCCTCCCGTAGAGCACACCGGTGGCGATCCGAACACCAAAATCCCCAATGTCATTTGGTACAAGCCGGACCGCGGTGGATTCATCACCGCAGTCTCTCCCGGCTCCCAGGGTTACGACATCCAGCCGAACCATCTCAACGAAGGCGAGCGTGTCACGATCAATGACGTCGTGATCACCAACCTCAACGGTGGCGGTGTCCGCGTCGAGTATGGCAACGACACCTTCGAGGTCCACGACGGCGTGTACTCCCGCCCGGGCAAGACCCAGAGCATCACCGAAGAACACACGGTGGCAAAGGGCGAACAGTGCGGCACCTCCGACATTCTTGGCATTGAGATGGGCGTGTACGCCCTGGAGGACAACACCACGTGCGATGTCGCAATGATGACGCTTGAGGGATACAAGGAAGCCGCGAAGAACGGTGAGATCCAAGGCAGTGTGTCCGCATGGACGAATGAGAAGAACGGCTGGGGTTGCATTGGCCGTTACCGACTTGGCGACGACGAGGACCTTCCCGAAAACCGCAGAACCGCCTGCACAGATTCGCAGATGAACGGCGCTAAAGCGTTCGAGGGCTCAGGCGGCGTGATCCTGCTCAACCCCTCCGAAGCACACCGCCTGAAAAATTAATTTGGCATTTTCGCCCCAAACTCAAGACAGCCGTGTTATGGTTCTCCACGTGATGAACCGCAACGCATTTTCCGCCACGGCCGACCAGGCCGTCGCTTTCGCGTTGCCGAATACCCAGCCGGCCCGCCTGCATCATCATCTGTAGCGCGGTGTCGGCCGACTTTTTCGCCCCTGCGCTAACTGCCCTTCGCAGCAAAGCGCGGGGGATTTTTCGTTAGCGTCAAGGATTCGTCGGAACACGCCGCGCACCCGGAGACCCTCCCCCGCGGCGAGCCCCCAATCACTGTGCCACCGCCGGAAGGTCAAACCGGGAAGACGCAGCCCAGCCATGGGCAATGTCATCACCAATATTTTCCCGTAGCGATTCGATTCGCACTTCGATTCGCACATTGTCATTTGAAAGAGCACAGTTAATGTCCACCATGACTGCACCTACGCAACAAGACACTCCCAAACCGAAAATGCCGGGCCTAACGGCCCGCCACATCCACTTCATCGCTCTGGGCTCAGCGATTGGTACCGGCCTGTTCTACGGTTCCGCCGGCGCAATCCAGGCGGCTGGTCCTTCTGTGCTCCTCGTCTACCTCCTGGGTGGCGCGGTGATGTACTTCATCCTCCGAGCTCTCGGCGAGATGAGCGTCCGTCACCCAGTGCGTGGCTCCTTCGCGGTCTACTGCCGCGAGTACCTGGGCGGCCTCGGTGGCTACATCACCGGTTGGATGTTTGCCTTCGAGATGATGATCGTGTGTCTGGCTGACTTAACGGCAATCACGATCTATATGAAGTTCTGGTTCCCCACAACACCCGCATGGGTCTGGATCACCGTCACACTGTTGATCATCAGTGCAGCTAACCTGGCCGCTGTCCGCCTGTTTGGCGAGCTCGAGTTCATGCTCACCCTGATCAAGGTCGGTGCCGTGATCGCGATGATCGTCGGCGGTGCCGCAATCCTGATCTTCAACCTTGGTGAGTCCCCGGAGGCAATGGGCATTGACAACCTCTGGAACGACGGTGGTTTCTTCGCTAACGGCTTCTCCGGCATGGCAGCTTCCTTCATCCTCGTCCTCTTCGCCTTCGGTGGTACTGAGATCATCGGTGTCGCAGGTGCTGAGGCTGAGGATCCGGACCGCTCTATCCCGAAGGCAGTCAACACTGTCCCGATGCGCATCCTGATCTTCTACGTACTGTCCATTCTGGTCATCTTGATGATCAACCCGTGGCGCACGATTAACGGTGATGATTCCCCGTTCGTTCAGATCTTCGACACTCTCGGCGTGAGCTGGGCCGCAGCTCTGCTGAACGTGGTTGTGCTCAGCGCTTCCCTGTCGGCGATTAACGCTGACTTGTTCTCCACCGGTCGTGTGCTTGCAGGTCTGGCCAAGGAAAACCTGGCGCCGAAGTCCATGGCAAAGACCTACCGCGATGTTCCGGTGATGACTGTGGCCATGCTTATCGTCGCCCTGATCGTCGGTGTGTACCTGAACCAGCGTTACCCGGACATCTTCGGCACCATTGCAGCACTTGCAACCTTTGCCACCATCTTCGTGTGGCTGATGATCCTCATCGCACACATCGCATCCCGCCGCGAGATGACCGCCCAAGAGGTCAAGGCGTTGAAGTTCCCGGTTCCGTTCTGGCCGTACGGTCAGTGGTTCGCGGTAGCCTTCATCCTCTTCACCTTCGGCACCATGGTGTGGCTGCCTGAATACCACGTAGCACTCGCCGTCGGTGTGGGCTTCCTGATCGTGATGACCATCCTGTACTTCGTCACCGGTCGTCCACAGGCTGTCGCCGAGACTGAATATGAGTACGAGGCGAAGTAGTACGTACCTCGCCTCCGGCGGCTAGCCCCGCCTTGCCTTGATGGCCTCCCCGTGTGCGGGGAGGCCTTCTTCGTCTGCAAGGGTGATCACGGCATCCGCGACCTCTTCCAGTGCCTCAGCGGAGTACTCGACGATGTTCATCGGTTTGAGGAAGGTGTGCGTGCTCAACCCCGCGGCAAACCTTGCGGTACCTGACGTTGGCAGCACGTGGTTCGAACCTGCTGAGTAATCCCCCAGCGGCACCGGCGAGTACGGGCCGACGAAGATAGCGCCGGCATTGTTGATCTCGCGCGCCACAGCCTGCGCATTCGCGGTGTGGATCTCCAGGTGCTCGGGCGCGTAGACGTTGGTCACGTGCACGGCAGTCTCGATGTCGTCCACAATCAAAATCCCGGACTGCGGGCCTTCCAGCGCGTCGCGCACGCGGTCAGCGTTGAGCGTGATGCCGTAGCGTTTCGCGATTTCCTTGTCGACGACCTCAGCCAGCTCCGGAGAATCCGTAATCAGAATCGATGCGGCCTGCTCGTCGTGCTCCGCCTGGGAGATCAGGTCGTAGGCGAGGTAGACGGGGTCGGCGGTGTCATCGGCAATGATCGCGATCTCGCTCGGGCCAGCTTCCGCGTCGATGCCTACCACGCCGTTGACGAGGCGCTTCGACGCTGCGACAAACACGTTGCCCGGGCCGGTGATCATGTCGACGGGCTCGAGGTCGTCGTCACCGTAGGCCATGAGCGCCACTGCTTGTGCGCCACCGACGGCCCAGACCTCGTCGATCCCCAGCAACGCACACGCGGCGAGGATCGTCGGGTGCGGCTGACCGTCAAACTCTGCTTGCGGCGGGGTGCACACCACCATTGACTCCACACCCGCTTCCTGGGCCGGAATCACGTTCATCAGCACACTCGACGGATACACAGCCTTACCACCCGGGACATAAAGCCCCACACGACGTACCGGGCGGAACACCTCAGTAACAACTGCTCCTGTCGCGAGTTCGGTTTTGCGCGTAGCTGGCTTTTGCTCAGCATGCACCTGTCGGATCCGCTGAATCGAGGTTTCCAGTGCAGCGCGAACATCAGCATCCAAACCATCCAACGCGGCCCGCATGGCATCCGAAGAAACTCGAACCGCTTCTGGGCGTACTCCGTCAAAACGTTCCCCGTATTCAAGTGCTGCCTCGGCACCGCGGCGACGGACGTCGTCGACAATCGGCGCGACCTGTTCTGCTGCGGAGCCGACATCGGTACCTGCACGAGGAAGAATTGCACGCAGTTCTCGTACCGAGGTCTCTCGTCCTCGCAGGTCTGTCACGTTTAGCATGATGCTCCTTTGATTGTCGTGGACATCAATAGATGTTATCCAGCATTCGCCCTTTAAAAAGCGGATTGACGAAGTAACCTCGAAGCCGCCAACCCACCCCGCTCCCCGTAATCAACACATGGAATAATGGTCGTATGTTTGTCACTCAAGGTTCGAAAGTTGTCATCATCGGTGCAGGCGCTGTCGGCATCGCATACGCCTACGCAGTCTTGAACCAAGGGCTGGCAGACCACCTGGCCATCATCGACATCAACGAGGACCTCGCCTGGGCAGAGGTAGAAGACCTCAATCACGCGATCCCGTTTTCTGGCCACCACATGGATGTCACGGTTGGCACGTATGAGGACTGCAAGGATGCGGCACTCGTGGTCAATTGCGCGGGTGTTGCGCAGCGCGATGGCGAGACGCGTCTGGATCTTGTGGCGCGCAATGTGAAGATTTTCGATTCAATCAACAAACAAGTCATGGCCGCCGGCTTCAACGGCATTTACGTCGTGGCCACCAACCCGGTCGATGTGTTGACGTACGTGACCTGGAAGCAGACCGGGCTGCCATCGAATCAGGTCATCGGCGCAGGCACCGTGCTGGATACGGCGCGCTGGCGCCACAACCTGGGCCAGTACTTCGACATCGCTCCCTCTGCGGTGCACACCCACATCATCGGCGAGCACGGCGACACCGAACTGCCGGTGTTGTCCTCCGGCTCCATCGGTGGCGTTCCCCTCCCCGCTCTGCTTGAGACGGAAGCCACCCGCAATCCGGATATTTACACACAGATCGACGAGATGTTTGTGCAAACCCGCGACGCCGCCTACGACATCATCAAACGCAAAGGCAACACGTCCTTCGGCGTCGGCAACGCGCTCGCCCGCATCACGCGCGCGATCCTGCGCAACGAGGACGTCGTCCTGCCGGTCTCCGCGCTTCTCGAGGGCGAGTACGGCCTCAACGACATCTACATCGGCACCCCAACCGTGCTCAACCGCAGCGGCGTGCGCAACGTCGTCGAGCTCCGTCTCGACGACACCGAGACCGCCAAGTTCCACCACTCCGCCCAAACCCTGCGCGACGTGATCGACAAGGCAGAGATCTAAGAGCATTTGCGTATGGACGAGGGTCCGCGGGGCTACCGCGGACCCTTTTCTTGCGTGGGACCGAAAATTCACCATCGCACACATTTTCGATATATTCGTTTCCTTGTCCCCCAACCTCTCTAACGTGTTTTTCGCCCACAAAACGTAATGACGTTTCTCTAATACGCTTTCAACCTATAGGCTGATGCTTAATGAACACTCCGTTTTCTTCCGTTGAGATTTGCGCCGGCGCAGGTGGTCAGGCACTCGGACTTGAAGAAGCAGGTTTCAACCTTCGCGCTGCGGTGGAACTTGATCCGCATGCCGCGGCGACTCTCCGAGCAAACCGACCATCCTGGAACGTGATTGAGGGTGACGTACTCAACTTCGATATCACTCCTTACTCCGAGGATCTAGACCTACTTGCCGGAGGGGTCCCATGCCCGCCGTTTTCCATTGCAGGCAAACAACTTGGTAGAGATGACGAGCGTGATTTGTTCCCACGTGCGCTCGAACTGACGCGAATCGCGCATCCCAAGGCCGTAATGCTGGAAAATGTCAGAGGTTTGTCTCAACCAAGATTTGCTGCCTACCGCAGTGAATTGATTCGCGAATTTGAGACATTAGGATACAGGGTATTTTGGGAACTCATTACGTCCGCTGATTACGGTTTGCCACAATTGCGCCCTCGTTTCATATTGGTAGCTCTAAAAACTGAGTATGCGGATTTTTTCGATTGGCCCGAACCTGTCGGCCGATTTTTCACGGTTGGAAACGCTCTCTACGACTTGATGGCCGCCAATGGCTGGCCTGGAGCCAAGAAGTGGGCAGAAAATGCCCAAGATATTGGGCCAACGCTTGTCGGAGGAAGCAAGAAGCATGGTGGCCCAGATGTGGGACCAACTCGCGCACGTGAAGCATGGGCCAAACTCGGCATCAAAGGTTCGTCCATCGCAGAAGACGCACCGGGACATGACTTTCCCATCGACCCCGCGATTGAGATGCCGCGGCTAACGGTCAAAATGGGAGGAGTATTACAGGGATTCCCTGAGGATTGGAAATGGCAAGGCGGTAAAACTGCAGCTTGGAAGCAAGTAGGTAATGCTTTTCCGCCGCCAGTCGCCGCTGCTGTCGGACGGTCTATTACCGCCGCACTAAACAAGCAGTCGGTATCGTCCTCCAATTTCACTGCACAACCCGAGCGACCAGATTTAGCTCTGTTAGAGTTCCCCTCATGACCGCAAATGGCCAAGCCAACAAGTCCATAATCACAGCTAACCGCGAGCTGTTCCATCAGCGGCTTGTCCTCCAGGGAATTGTGTCAATTTCACCTTCAGGAGTCGCCTCCATCGCAGACAGCAATAGCAACGCAAGTAAGAAAATCGCGTTTCACATGGCTCGTACTCTGGGCGCCAAAACCCAAGCGAAAATGAAGGGCCAATCCTCAGGTTCGCTCTTCGAAGAAGCCGTCGCTTCTTTTATCAGAGGAACGTTTCCTTTTCTTCAATCAGTTCGTCCGGGTGATTGGAGCGCTGAAGCGATTGGCAGCTCGCGACGTAGCGGACATGTAGAAAACTATGAACCTTATCGTCATCTAGCGGACCTAACCCAGGCAGTTCGCGAAACGCCAGAACTAGCTGCTGCGCTTGGCAATTCCTACACCATTAGCCCGGATATTCTCGTCACCCGAACAGCAATCAATGATGAATCGCTAAATAGCCAACACGTTATGGTCGACTCGCTCTCAGGTCTCGCTTCCCCGTTTCGAGCGGCAAATTCTTCCGAACCGATTGAAATTCTTCATGCAGTTATCAGCTGCAAATTGACTATGCGAAGTGACCGAGCACAGAACACACGCGCGGAAGCACTTAACTTAATTCGAAACCGCAAAGGACGTTCACCGCACATCATCGCAGTCACTGCTGAGCCAATGCTTTCAAGGATTTCTTCACTGGCTTTGGGAACCGGTGATATCGACATGGTCTACCACGCAGCGCTGCCTGAGCTGAGTGCCGCAGTTCAAGCCGAGGGGTCTGAAGATGCAAAAGAACTTCTAACCATGTTGACCGAAGGTAACCGACTTCGAGACATATCGGATTTACCCCTAGACCTCATCGGTTAAACGGAGGACGTAAAACGCCAGGACGACAAACCAATCAGACAGTAAGTTTTCCTAAACAGCGGGCAGCTGGTAACGCTGCTGGCGTTTACGAAAGGCCTCCTCGCCACCATCCAAGATTTCCACAACGTGATCTCGAGTACTCAGTCGATCAAGCTCAAACTCTGCATTCTCAACAATCTCAATTGACTCCAATGGCCCGGAAGCGTAATCGAACACCCTCGCATCTTCATTAGGCCGATCGGCTCCGTGTCGGTTAGCTACAATGACCAACTCCGCATCCGCTCCGACGACCAAATTCGCATTGTGAGTCACCATTAAAATTTGCCGCCGTTGCTTCTGCCGACGCAAAAACTTAACCACCGATTCGTAAATCGATTTACTATCGAGATCATCTTCCGGTTGATCAATTAACAGGGGCCAGTCTTCCCCCACGTCACTCAGAATAAGAGTGAGGGCGAACAATGCCTGTTTGCCTGGAGTCATTGTGGAGGAGCCGAACCCTCCGATGGTATCTCCATCCATTTCTGCTGCAAATCTAATTTCCGGCTTAGCCGATAGAACCATTCGAGCGAGCATCTCGGGTTCGTATTCTTTTCGAGCCTTGAGACGTCCTGAAGCGACCTCATGCAGAAAAGTAGCAGCCTTCGCCTGCGCTAAGGGAACATCTAAGCATCTGTCTTCCGTAATGAAATCGGATTTGCTGCGTGCGTTAAAGCCTGCCGAACACCTATCAATTTGCTCAGATGAGAAGGCTTTTTCTATCTTGAATATCAACCCATCGACAAACGGCGTGACTCCCGAATTAAACTCCTTCTCTAGAAGTGATTCCTTGGCGCTACGCTCGATAATCTTCGAATCGATTTCCTGCTCAAGGTACCCCATCTCTTTTCTAAGATCATCGACTTTGCCAGCACTTTTTTCCCGGCCACTAAGGTCTAGTTCAATCTTGGATATTCGTTTCTGGAGATTAACTAAATCAGCATTCTTATCGAATCTTTCGAAAAGCTCTTTATTATCACTCTGAATTCGCGCCACGTCCGCCTTTAGGCCTACAAGCGTGGAGTCAGTAATTTCCGACATCGCATCCAATTTTTTTCGGAATTCGCTATTAAGCAGACGCTGCTTTTCCGCTCTCCAAGCTTCGATCTCCTTAATATGGCCGACCGACAGCTCCCCACGCATGGTTTCGATTGCCACGCTAACTTGCACTAAGCCATCCGTTTGGACCCCTGCTCCTACATGATCGGCACCGGTGAGACATCCTCGGATCGCCGCCCTACGCGCCTCGAGATCTTCAATCGACTTACGTTTCTCGCCGAGCAGCTCTTTCACCTTTGTCACGCGCTCTAACTCTTTTTCATCCAAATTGGCGAACGCGGACATCTCAGCCATCTCTGATTTGAGTTTCTCATGTTGTGAACTCAAGGCATCAGAATCTGCGAAATTCTCTAGTTCCGCTTCACGTGTGCCAAATTCTTGATATTTTTGGAACCACTGCTGAACTATTTCCTCTATTTGCCGAGATATAGTGTCCCGCTCCTGTACCCGGGAGTCAAAGGTTCTCATTAGCTCCTCATTTGCAGACCGTACGGCGGGACGGATTCGATTAGTCACCTCGGCAGCATTGTCGCTCAAACTATTCAGGAAGTTCTGCGGAACGTAAACGATGTTACCCCGGCCTCTGTTGTCGCCCCTCCAGTTAACCTTGCACAACTGGCTGTTCTTGGTTTCCCAAACAAAGCCTGCTGCCGGCCCTGGTTTATCCATCCCGGCCAGTTTCTGCTGCTCCTCCGTTTCAGCGGGACGAACACTGTGCGCAATATGCGCGAGCAGAGATGACTTACCTGAAGAACGACTGCCGATAATGGCGTTCAGGTTAGGATTGAGTTTTATTTTTGCAGGAAAAAGTTCTTGGTCGGTAAATTCGACAGAATCGATGATCAGGTAGTCGTTCTTAGCATCCGGAATAGTGGGCTGGATACGGACTCTGTCAGCAGGTTCGGCGAGCGTCTGCCGAAACCCCTCCCATGTGGGTTCTGCTTTGACCCACGTAGTCTCCCAACTACGAGCATTATCACTGCCACTTTTGCCCAGCATTTTTTCAAGTTCTTCAAAAGAATGTGCATCCGAGCCGTAGAAAGTTGGATGCGGTTTCAAGTTCCGGCCAGTCCCCTCCCCACGTGAGGTATCCAGCCAGTGAGGCGCATTGGTTGAATTGCTAAAAATGATATGACTGTGCAGGTCGTAATTATCAATCAGCTGCCCCTTCCGGTCGTTGAAGTAACCAGGCGACAGGCCATCCTTATTACCTGATAGGGCGATCATTACCTTTGAATCGTATTCACCTGGTTTTACATCATCGAGGGCAGCCTGAATCGCTTGCAACGATTCTTTGAAATTTACTGTTAACCCGTTCAATATTTTTTCTGAGGAGTTCTTATGCTCTAATAAGGCTTTACTCCGCGTACCTTCGCCGCTTTGAGACGAAGTTGGGATGTGAGAAAGCAACAAATCTACAGTTTGCGGAGTTATGTCCGGGGGGAAAATCAAGTGAGCATTGATGTTCGACTCGGAGTGATGCACGGCGACATCGAGCCGCAACTCAAGGTTAGCGAAGAAAACCTTTCTTGAATCCGGATAGAGCTTTTGAAATTGATCCTTGAACTCAAAATAAGAGTCCAGGGAGAAGTAATCGGTAATGCCAAATACTTCCACATCTGATTCTTCTAAGATTTTACAAAATCGACCCCAATCCGTTTCTCCATCTACCTTCTCGAATTGGTTATTCATTCGGGTATTTGGGACGTGCACATGCATATCCCATTTGCGCCAAATTGCCCCTATGCTTGAAGCCCGAACCACTCTCAGAATACCTTTCTCTTCCGCACAAAGATTCGGAGTTAGTCTAGTACGAATTACAAAACTTCTGACAGTTTTTGCAGCCTCATGCTTACTTGCGCTTCGCAGAAGGTCGATATCGAAAGCGCTGCGCATCTCACCGAATTACCCTCCTGTTAATCAAGAAGCGAAATTACTGGGGCTGTGTAGTCGTCCACCGTTTTTAACGGTGGATCGACCCGGTTTGAAACTGAATCCGGCACCTACAGCTGAAAAGCATGCTGAACCGTTGCATACTCCCCCACCTCCGCGGCGAAGCTGGTGTCGTGGCAGGTGAAGATCACCGCCTGACCGCGTGCCAGGCCTGCTGCGATGAGTGCGTGGGCACGCTCGCGGGAGGGGATGTCGAGGCCGACGTCGGGCTCGTCGAGAAGCACAAGATCACGCCCCTGGGCAAACACCTGGGCGAGCTGTGCGAGCCGGAAATGGGCCGACGGAAGATCCAACGGGTGGGCCTCCGGGTCCAAGCCCAGTGCGGCGACGGCATCGTCGTTGCCGATGAACCGACCCACGGTGGATTCTGCGAGCTGGTCTGCGGCGCGCTGCAACGCCAGCGACACGGTCACGCCGCGAGTCTGTTCCAGGCCCGGGTTGTCGTCGAGGCCGGCCATCGCACGCAGCAGCGTTGTCTTGCCGGCACCGTTGTCGCCACGTAGCCACACGGCCTCACCGGGGAGGACGGTCAGGTGCACTGGGCCGGCCGTGAACGCTGGCTCTGACGTGGTGCGGAACTGCCACCACTTGCGGGTTGTTTCGCCGCGCACCGCGGAGACTTCTCCGAAGTCGATCGGCTCACCGGTTGCTGTAACGCGGTCGGGCAGCTGCAGGTTCGGGTTGGGTGGGACGTCCGGCTGGAGGGCGCCTTCGACAAGTCTGAGCACGGCCGATTCGATATCACGATGTCGTGTGCCCAGGATGACCACCTTCGACGGCAGCGAAGCCAGCAGTTCGGTGATGCGGGTGCAGGAGGTTGGGTCGAGGCCGGCGAAGGGGTCGTCGAGAAGCAAGGTGCCCGGCTCAAGCACCGCAACAGCTGCGATGGCGAGGCGTCGCGTTTGGCCACCGGAGAGTTGCGCTGGGTTGCGCTCGGCGAGATCGCTCAGCCCTGCAGCGTGGAGGATTGCCTGGCAACGCTGACGCATCTCGTCGGCGGGTACGCCGCGCTGTTCGAGACCGAGGGCAACTTCCTCGATGACGGTATCTCGAAGGTAGGACACGTGCGCGGTGGCGTCCTGCTGGACTACGGCGGCGTTGTCCCACTCGCGGTGCACTTGCGCTGCCAGGGTGGTCAGGCCTGCGCCGGAGTTCCCGATCACCTGCACCGCGCGGTGCTCGTCGAGCGCCTGGGTGAGCAATGTCAGATCCACAGCACGACCCCCAAACACGCAAGCGGGATGAGGATGCGGGCGGCACGCTGGATGCGGCTGTCGTGGACAGGGTGCAGCACGGTGCGAGGGCCGGTGAGGTCGTAGCCTGCGGTCTCTAAGGCTTGGCCGCGAGCACCGGCTTGGGTGAGCAACTCTGTAAGCACCGGCATGATCAGGTTCGGGACCACGGTTTTTACGGTGATGCGCTCGCCTTTGAGCCGGTTGGCGTCGCGAACGATCCGGGCGCGGTGTGCACCTTGGGGGCCGAGTTGCAGTGTCGTGCCGGCGATGTATCCGATCCGGTTGCCACCCGGTGCTGCCTGCAGCGCCTTGGCCAGGTCCGGGGTGCGCGACCATGCGACGGCCGCGAGCAGGCTGGCAATCAGTGCGGTGAAGCGTGCGGCTAACTCCCCTGCTGTGGCAAGTCCGTCGCTAGTAAGCAGCGGCGCGATGCGATGCTCACCGTAGGGCGCGTGGATGAGCACCATGGATGCTGCGACAGGGGCGGCAAGCAACGCGGCGGCCGCAATGAGCGCGACGTTGCGGGTCCGCCACGTCCCCAGCACCATTGCCGCGGCCAGCACTGCGAGTGAAACTTCTGGCCGGTTCAGCCCGAGCACCAGAATCCAGCCCGACGCCCCGATGGCCAAAGCGGTCAACGGGTTCACACGGGTTGAAGGACTCAGACGGTCTGCCACGGAAGTGCTTTACGCCTCAGGTGTCGATGCTGGTGCGACAGGTTCTTGTGGCGCGAAGGCAGCCACGGTGCGCTTCGGCAGCGCCTTCACTGTGGCGTAGGCGATGAACAGGACAATGAGCTTATCCACCGGGTCAGAGATGAACGCCTGGGTGGTTACCGATGCGATCAGGGACCCACCCATCTCGCGGAACAGGCTCACCAGCGCACCGGTGCCCACACCGGCGGTACCGCCGTAGACATATGCGGCAACCGGGGCTGCAACCATGCCGCCCACCACGCCGAGCACAAGGCCAAAGCCAACCACGGTGCCAGGGTTACGGAACGCGTTGAAGCGGTGAATGAACACACCCGCCAACCAGCCGACCAAGGCCGCACCGGCGGCGAACGGCAGAGCGGCCGGGTTGACCAGACCCCACACCACGTTGTTCAGCGCACCGGTGGCCATGCCCGCAACCGGGCCGGCCAGGGCTGCGACCAGCACGGTACCCACGGAGTCGAGGTACAGCGGCAGACCAATCGAGCCGACGATCTCGCCGATGACGGAGTTGATGATGATCGCAATCGGAATCAGCCCAAGCGTGCGCGCCGGCAACACCGGGACGATGGCCACGAGTAGCAGCAGGGTGCCCACGCCGTAGCCCGCCAGCAACGTGATGCCAGGACCGGAGCCAGTGACCTGATCCCAGTCAGCGGGGCGGACAAGAACGAAGTAGAGCCAGGTCGCCGCGATAATCAGCGCGCCAAGGGCAACGAGAACGCGACGCAGCGGGGTCCACTGCGCCTTCTGCGAGTTTTGAGAAGTGGTGTGTGACATGGAACTTTCCGTAATTCTCACGGGCAAATGAACAATTGCGCCCCTGCCTATGTCACCTCGGCAGGAACGTCCAGATCAGGCAGTGTAGCAGTTAGTCGTCCGCTTTGAGGTGGCGCAGTTCCATAAGACTTGCATCACCCGCCACCACGCGTGCATGGATCTCGCAGGCCCAGTCGAAGGACTGCCACGCGGCGTTAATGTCCGCGTCGGTGACTAAGCGTGCGTTGGGTTCGCGCTCCCAAATGTCGCGCAGATCCGCCACTGAGGTGCCGCGGGTGAGGTCGGAATCGGCCTCGACGGCGATCGTCGTCAAGCAATGCTCAACGTCCACCGCACCAAGCGCGATGAGCACCGTGAGCAAGTCGTGGATCTGCGCACGATAGCCCTCCCCGACCTCCTCGTGGAACTCGAAGTAGAACCGCACAATGTCACCCAAGTGCTGGGCAATCGGGCTCGCGCCTAGCTTTGCGACGACCCCCTCCAACCGCTCAGGCTCAAGCACCATCTTCTCCGTCACACCCAGTGAACACAGCGTGATCGGGGTCGGTGTCATGTCGAACACATCGGCAGCCGCGTGCGGATCAACCCAGAAGTTCCACTCCCCCGTCGGCGTGGTGTTGCCCGGATAGTTCACCGCCCCGCCCATCACCGTGATGTGCTTCAGGCGCGCGAAATGCTGTGGGTGGGCGTGGGCGAAAAACGCCAAGTTGGTCATGGGACCGGTGATGATGAGGTGCAGATCGTCAGTACCGCGCTCAATCGCGTCGATCCACAGGGCTTCCCAGTCGTGCTCGACGTGACGCTGCGGCGCAGTGGCATAGCCCAGCCCCGTGTCGCCGTGGGTTTCTGGCGTGGTGGTCAGCTCCACCTCAAGCGGCGCCGGTACTCCAGCGGCGAGAGAGATAATCGGCAAACCGCACAACGACAGGATCCATGCGGCGTTCTTGGCACACTGGTCGGCGTCGACGTTGCCGGCAGTCGTGGTCACGCACTCAAGCTCATGGATGCCTGCCTGCGTGGCCGCGGTCAGCCAGATGAGGGCTAAGGTGTCGTCGATACCCGGGTCGCAGTCCAGAATTACTCTCATCGTGGCTCCTTCACCATCGTTTCCTTACCGATGATCAGCCACACCACAGCCGCCACCGCACACATTGCACCGCATACGCCGAACGCGGCAGTAAAGCCTGCGGTCTGCGCAATCGCACCGACAACCACAGGTGCGAAAATCTGGCCCGCATCCTGCGTCATCTGGAATGTGGATAACACCTTACCGCCGGAGCGTTCATTGCCAATGATGTCCGCCAACGCTGCCTGAATGGACGGGCTCATCGTGCCGGAAGCCACGCCGGCCAGCACCGACCAGATCATGAGCGGCCAGAAACTCGTCGCCGTGCCAAGCACCACCGTAAACACTGCAGACATTGCCATGCCCGCAAAGATCATCGGGCGCCTGCCAAAATGATCCGACATACGCCCGGAAAACTGCAGCATGATCGCCATGCCGAGCGCGAACGCCGTAAGCGCGAAACCAGCCGCTGCCCCGCCTTGCTCAAACACCGCGGCGGCAAAGAGCGGCAACACCGCCACGCGTGCACCCATATTCACAAACCCATTGGTAAACGCCGCGACCAGCAATCCCCTGTAGGTGGGCACCTTCCAGGCGCTCCGCAGCCGCATCGCGGGCTTCGCCTTCGGCAACGCCTTCGCACCTGGACGCGGCTGTGTAAGCCACGCGACGAGGCCGGCCGCAATCGCGACCGCCACGCCATAAATGGCAAACGGGATACGGAAACCCAAATACGACAACGCTGCGCCCACGATCGGACCGAACACATTGCCCACAAGAAATGCCGAAGCGTACAACGCGTTCGCGCGGCCACGGATCGAAGGATGCGTCACCCGCACAATCAGTGCCTGCGCCGACAACGTAAACATCGTCGAGCCGAAACCCGCGATGAACCGCAACGCAAGAATCTGCCAATACGCCTGGGCAAACGCCACGAAGAACGTGGAGACAGCCACAATGCTCAAGCCTGTGAGGTAGATCGGGCGCGAGCCCAGTTTGTCCACCAGCACACCCGCGCCGGGCGCACCAAGCAACCTGGCAAGAGCAAACACAGACACGACCGCACCTGCTGCGGCCATGGATACGTTGAAACTTCCCGCAAACTGCGGGAGAACCGGAGCGATTAACCCGTACCCGAGCGCAACAATGAAGGCGGCGCCCGTGAGCACCCAAATGGTGCGGGGTATCGACGGTTTCACCACCTTATTCGCACTCATAAACAGCAAGGTTACACAACGCGTCAAATAACCGTATCGCCCATATGTTCGAATACGTACCGGGTGGTGTCGGGGCCACTTTTAGTGTTTGAGCCATGAAGTTGAACGCAAAGAATGCCCTGTCCATGTTCCGCACCTCCCCCACTGTGGATGCCGATGCATACGCCAGTGCCGATTCCTTGGCTGCTGAAATCCGAGACCTCTTCCCCGAGAAGCTGCACGCCATCAACGCGATGATCCACCACCCGCGCTCGCTGTCTCGCCCGGCTGCGACCTGGCGGCCACCGGTGATATCGCTACCCCGGATAGACAACGGTCCGACGCTGTCGTTGGCGGTCACGCGGCGGCGTGTTGGCCCGCGCGCCCGCGCTCGTATTCAGGGATACGGGCAGCGCCACATTCCGGCCTACTTGATCGAACTGCGCGTGACCGATGCCGCGGGGGTTCCCGTGGACACGTTGCTTGCCGAGTCCTGGGTGCGCGCGGTCATCCCCGATGATGCTGCCCACACCGTCCACGAAATTCCGGGGGCGAAGGCAGCAAGTTACGTCTGGCTCGTCGACGGGGCGTTCACCCCGATCGAGTCGCCCTCCTCCATGTTCGAAGGACTCAGCGCGGCTTAGTCCTCGTCGTCCTCGTCGAAGTCTTCGTCGTCGAGATCCTCATCATCCTCATCATCGAGGTCCTCGTCGTAGTCTTCGTCGTCTTGGCCGAAGATGTCGTAGACGTCCGGCTCGTCAATCTCGTCGTCGACTGGAAGCAGCTGCGCCTCCCATTCCTCTGCCTGGTCGGCGGCGAGCGACAGCACGTCAAAGAGGCGGTCGAAGTCGGTGAAGCTGCCCAGCTCGAGCTTCTCTGCGTCGGCAACCGCCTCGTCATGGATGACGTCAAACAGACGTGCGCGGTCCTCCTCAGACAGTTCCGCATCGCCGTCGGACTCCCACAACTCGCCCTCGGCGTCCTCGATGACATCGTCGTAGTCATCCGGGAGTGCAACGAAGGTCACTGTGGCGCTCGGTACGCCGTTGACGGCTTCGACGACGACCTGCAACTCGGCATTCGCGCCCACTTCGGCGCGCACCTGCTGCGGGTTGACGTGGTCCTGGAAGAACTCGAGATCCCCAATGCGCTCGTCCGTGCTTTCCAGCAGGTCGCGCAGCACTGTTACCACCTGGTCGGTCGCCATGTGCTCAGCAACAGCAGTCACCGCTGCCTCCACGGAGAACACCACAGCGACTAAGACGGCCTCAAACTCATCGTCGTCCTCGTCCACGTCAGCCGCGGCGATGTACACGTTCGCTGCCGGCAGGTGCGGATCAATTTCCACAAACTGCAATTCCAACGCCGCAGACATGGGGACAAACATCGTGTCCCCGCCTACGCGCGACTCAATACCGTCGCGGTCCAACGCGGTCGCGATGTCCTCGAAAAAGCTCATGACAGTGGGTTCCTTCCGCATTGACCTTCAGACTGGCTTCAGCCTAGCCACGTTCGCTGGCGCGTGCCTGGAATTATCATCGCGGATGTCATAAATCCGTCCGGCTAATTCCCCACTCGCGCATGTCAAACGACTCCCACGCGGTGCGTTGTTCGGCTTTCGGGTCGTATTCCACACGCATGCCGTACTCAAACACCGCAGTCGCACGCCCCGGGTCGTCGCCACGCTTAAACCCGTAGCTGGGCCACTCCGGACCAGGTGTGCCGGTGTGGAAGAACTCGCCCCAGTGGTACTGCATGAGCCGGCTGACCTCTTGGAACGTGTCCCGCGGCCCGAAGCGATCCAGTTTGGAGGTCACTGTGGCAAAGGGATCGCCATAGACCGCCACAAGGTCAGCTGCGTGAATCGCGCCGAGGCCCAACTTGCGCATCGCGGCAGATGCGTAGGCGAACCGATACATATAGGTCGGCGCAACCATGCGGTGCGCGGTGGCCAGGATGACACTCGGGGCCCAGAACACGGCGTCTGCCATCAACTCCGCAAAATCGCCGCGTGCGCCGACATCGTCGTACGCCTCGATGACATCCAGCGCATTGTCCGGGTCAAACACGTTCAACGCCCGGCGCGCAGCACGTTGGCGCTGGCGGGAGGTTTGGTAGATGGCTTTGGTGAAACTGGCTTCGTCGGAGTTGGTTCCCACGATCAGTGGCACGCGGGCTTGCTCGCCGGCGTTGAACGTGTCAATGGGGTGTTGGGGCAGGCTGGCACTGTCCAGGGTGGGCATGAAGCTGATGTTGAATTGCAGCGCTTCCTTGCTGTTAAACATCAGTGATTGCCCGGCGCGCACGAGGGTTTCTGCGGGGATGTCGCGCAGCTGGTCAAGGGTGGTGTCTGGTGCGAGACCGAGTTTCCTGATGAGGGCTTCGACCCACCTGGCGGCTTGGCGCCTCGAGTGGACGCTGGCCGGTGGCGGGGACTGCGCGATTGCGCGGTGGAACAGGCCGCGGGCATCGGGTGCGCACATGAGATGCAGCACGGCAGCACCGCCTGCCGATTCGCCCATGATGGTCACAGCATCTGGGTCGCCGCCGAAGGCTGCGATGTTGTCCCGGATCCACCGCAGGGCGAGGATCTGGTCGCGGATAGCGGGGTTGGCCACGCAGTCGTCGCCAAGCGATCGCACATCGAGGTAGCCGAGCACGCCGAGGCGGAAGTTTAAGGAGACGTAGACAATGTTCGTCGCGGCGGTGAGGCGATGACCTTGGAGGACTTTTTCGTGGCTGGCGCCGGTGACAAAAGTGCCGCCGTGGAAACAGACAACGACAGGCAAGACCTCATCAGTGTCGGGCCTGACGATGTCTAAGTTGAGGCAGTCCTCCGAACCAAGCACCGTGCCACGGATGCCGAAGGTGCCTTGCATGGCGGGTGGGCCGAAGCGTGTGCAGTCGCGCACCCCAGGCCAGGGTTGGACGGGTTTCGGTTCGCGGAACCGGTGAGTACCAGCGGTGTTGGCGCCGAATGGCACGCCACGCCAGGTGCGCATTCCGGTGTGCGGGTCGACTTGACCGCGCACGGCTCCGGCCGTTGTCTGTACGACTGGTTGGCGGCGCGCATTCATGCGTTCAAGCCTAGAGCGTTTCCGCCCGGTCTTCCCGGGATATGAAGTCGTTCTATGCTGTACCAATTACCCATCGCCAGTTCACGGCAGGAGGATAAACGTGTTCGGTAAGAAGAAATCAACGCAGATCGACGAGACGGAGCTCCGCAAGGAAATCAAGGTCGCGCTGCAGGAAAATTCAGCGCAGCTGGAAAAGGACGCGGGCAAACTCGGTCGTGTTTTCATCGGCGCGGTGGACAAGGCCGTGCGACTGCAGACCTCTGTGATCCGCGGATATGTAGATTGGTTGCGCCGCGACAACCCGGATAAGTCGCCGGCACAGATCCAGGCGATTATGGATAAGCATCTGAAAAACACCGTCACGGGCACCGGTGCCGGTGTGGGTGCCGCTGCGGCAGTACCAGGCGTTGGCCTGTTCACAGGTGCTGCTGCTGTGGCCGGCGAGTCCGCCCTCTTTCTGGATCTCGCGGCGTTTTACGCCATGTCATCGGCATATTTGCGTGGCGACGACATCTCCGACCCCGAGCACCGCCGCGCCATCGTGCTGACCACGCTGATGGGTACGAAGGGTCTAGCAATCGTGGATACGCTGCTCGGCGAAAACTCCCGCAAGCTGCCTGGCAAGGCCACCCTGTCGCGCTTTTCTGGCCCGACGCTCAATGAGACCAACAACGTGCTGCAGCGCATGGCTATGCGTTCGCTGCGTCGTTCCATGCGTCGCGCCTGGCTGGGCAAGATGCTGCCGCTCGGCCTGGGTGCGATTGCCGGTACGACGGTGAACCGCAAGCTGGCCGGCAACATCATCGATAACATTCAGCAGGCCCTCGGCCCGGTGCCGCTGCAGTTTGCCACCCCGCTCGAGCCCGAAGACACGGCCGATGAGACCGGTCGCATCAAGGGTGGCTTCAACCCGAAGGAATTCGCTGCATGGATTTTGAAGATCTTCCGCGACGGTAAGGACAGTAGCGGGAAGGACAGCAACGACAAGGAACATGAGGACCACTAGCCCACTTCTTACCCAATCGCTCAAGGCGAACCGCGCGCCTGCCGCCGTCGCGTTCGCCGCTGCCATCTTGGCGGCGCTCACCCGCGTGGCCGAGCCCGCTCTTACTGGCCAAGCGATTGATATTGCCACCGGGAATGCGGACGGTTCCGTTGCCCGCGTGGCATGGCTGATGGTGGCAGTCGCAGCGGCCACCTACGTCCTAAGCATCATCCGGCGCACCACCTCCGGTCGCCTTGCTACGACCTCGCAACACTGGTTGCGCACCAAGATCCTGCGCACACTGCACCGCCTGGACGGGCCGGGACAGGACAAGATCGTGACCGGCCAGATTGTCTCGCGCTCGATCTCGGATCTGAACATGTACCAGATGGTCCTGGACACCCTGGCGATGATGCTCACGCGCATCGTGCAACTAGCAGCCACCTTGATCGTCATGCTGAGCATGGACGTCGCACTGACCGCGATGTCGCTGGCACTGCTGCCCGTGCTCCTGTGGGAGGCCAACCGGTCGCGCAAAACGCTCTACGCAGCAACGTGGGTCAACCAGCACGCCACCGCAGAACTTGCAGAGCACGTCGAACAAACCGTCTCCGGCGTGCGCGTGGTCAAGGCGTTCGGGCAGGAACAGCGCGAGATCGACCAGCTCGACAACCTTGGCCGCCACCTCTACGCGGTCAAGATGCGCGCAGCAAAACTCACCGCACGCTTCCAGCCGGTACTGTCCCAGCTGCCCAAGGTTGCACTCGTGGTCACCATCATCGCCGGTGGCATGCTCGCCATCCACGGAAGGATCTCCATCGGCCAGTTCGTCGCATTCACCGCGTACCTGACCACGATGACGTCCACCCTGTCGATGCTGACCAACCAGTACGTCCGCATGCAGATGGGTATGAGCTCCTTCGACAGGCTCGCGGATGTGCTGGCACTCGCACCTGAAGAGTCCACCGCAAACTCCACCGTGAATTCCACCGTGAATTCCACCGAAAACTTGCCTGCCGAACCCGGCCTGCACTTTAGCGACGTGCACTTTTCCACCGGTGGCCACAACGTCTTAAACGGCTTCACCCTTTCGGTCGCGCCGGGCGAGACCGTTGCAATGGTCGGCCCGCCCGGCGCGGGTAAAACCATGGCGGTGCAGCTAGCTGGCGGGTTCTACACCCCGGATACGAGCACGGTCACCGGTGGCGATGTGGTCTGTGTTTTCGACGACGCCTTCCTTTTCTCTTCCTCCGTGCGCGACAACATCGCCATGGGCGCTGCCGACAACATGTCGCCGGACGAACTTGATGTCGCGGTGCGTGAGGCGGCACGCCTCGCCCTGGCAGACGAGTTTATCGAGCGCCTCCCCGACGGCTACGACACCCAGGTCGGTGAGCGTGGCCTCACACTTTCCGGCGGCCAGCGCCAGCGCATCGCACTCGCCCGCGCGCTCATGTCAAAACCGAAGGTGCTCGTGCTTGACGACGCCACCAGCGCCATCGACTCCATCAACGAAGCCAACATCTTGGCCAACCTGCGCGAAGCACTCAGCGACATCGCAGTGCTGACCGTGGCCCACCGCCAATCAACGGTGGATCATGCGGATCGGGTAGCGGTGGTGCGCGGTGGGGTCGTCGTCAAGCAAGGGCCCCGCGACGAGGTCATGGCAACCGACGAGTATCGCGCCTCCATGGACCCGGAGTCCGAAACGCTGTACGAGGAGATTGGCAACCTGTGGCCCGAAGTGGACACCGAACCCCAGGAACGCGTGATCGTGCCGACGAGCGGGCGCGCCTCCACCATCAACGCCACCCCGGAACTGCTCGCGCGTGTGGAGCGCCTCCCGGGAGCGCGCGAACTGCCGGATCTGGCCGAGCAGACACTGACCCGCCTGCGCACCCCGTCGAGCGAATTCCACATCCGCGACATGTTCAAGGCCGTGCGCTGGCTCATCGCAGGCACCGTCGCCCTGCTGATTGTGGGCGTGCTGGCGGACTTGGCCTTCCCCACCATCGTGCGCGCCGCCGTGGACCGCGGCATTACCCCAAGTAACCAGGAGAACCTGATCAACGCGGGGCTCATTGCGCTCGGTGTGGTCGCGATCGCCTGGGCCTCGGATGCACTCATGACTGTTTTGTCGTCGCGCTCCGGCGAACGCCTCCTCTACGGGCTGCGCCTGCGCTCCTACGCGCACCTGCAGCAACTGGGGTTGAGTTACTTCGAATCGCGACTGTCCGGCAAGATCATGACGCGCATGACCACGGACATCGACACCTTGTCGAGCTTCCTACAAACCGGGCTTGCCCAGGCGATTGTCGCCGTCGGCTCTCTCGTGGGCGTGATCGTTATGCTCGTTGCCACAGACGGCGAACTCACCCTCATCGCGCTGACCGCCGTCCCGGTGATTGTCGCCGCTACCTGGGCGTTCAGAGTCTTCTCCAAGCGCTACTACCAGGCCTCACGCGAACAGATCTCCACGGTCAACGGCGAGTTCGCGGAACTCATCGGCGGCATCCGCACCACCCAAACCCACCGCGCGCAGCCCCACTTCGAAGCGCACTTCACCGCCCTAAGCGACGAATACCGCCGCCTGCGCATGCGCTCCGTCACCCTGGTCGCGCTGTACTTCCCAGGCATGCACTTCATCTCCCAAACCATGACCGCCGTCATCGTCGGCTTTGGTGCGGGACGCATCGCCGACGGATCGCTGTCCGTCGGTGTGCTCGTCGCATTCACCATGTACCTCGGCCAGCTCTACGGCCCCATCCAGCAGCTTGGCCAAATCTTCGACTCCTGGCAGCAAGCCACCGTCAGTTTCGACCGCATCCGCGCACTGCTTGCCCAACGCACCACCGTCCCCGATACCGGCACCAACCCGGGTGCTCACAGCGCCGCAAGTGGGCCATTGCTTTTCGACGACACCACCTTCTCCTACTCCGCCTCCACCGATACAGACGCCTCCCCCGTGATTGACCACATGGACCTGACCATCGAGCCAGGTACCACCGTGGCACTCGTCGGCCCAACAGGTGCGGGCAAATCCACCGTGGTCAAACTGCTCGCCCGGTTCTACGACCCCACCTCGGGCAAGGTGCGCGCCTCCGGCACAAACATCGTGGAATTCCCGCTTGCAGACTGGCGCCGCGCACTCGCCCAGGTCCCGCAGGAGTCCTACCTGTTCCCCGGCACCGTCGCGGACAACATCGCCTACGGCACGCCGGGCGCGACCCCAGAAGAGATCGAGGCAGCGGTGAACCGCATTGGCGCGCTCGGTGTCGTCGATACGATCCCCGGCGGCTTCAACGCGCGCGTCGGTGAACGCGGCCGAGGCTTGAGTTCCGGGCAGCGCCAGATCATCGCACTCGCACGTGCGGAGATGCTCTCCCCTGCCGTGCTGCTTCTCGACGAAGCCACCGCCACCCTTGATCCCGCAACCGAACGCGCGGTGCTCGACGCCGCCGACCGTGCAACCTCGGGGCGCACGTCAGTGGTCGTCGCACACCGCCTCGCAACCGCTGCGAGGGCCGACCGAATACTCGTCATCGACGAAGGACGTATCATTGAGGACGGTTGCCACGAGGACCTCCTCACCGCCGGCGGTAGGTATGCCCAAATGTGGGCTGCCAACCGCTAACGGGGGTGAAAGACGGAAACCCCGTGGACAGGAACAACCCAAGTTCGCGCCATATCAGCGCGGACGATTACAGTCAAAGAAACGTTCCGCGAAATCGAAACAGAAGGAAGGCGAGAACCTGCCGTGAGCAGCGAAAACACGTTCGGCCAGAACAGCTGGCTGGTTGACGAGATGTTCCAGCAGTACAAGGACGACCCGAACTCGGTCGACGCCGAATGGCGTGAACTGTTTGAGAAAAAGGGTGCACCGAAGACCGCTAATGGCACGTCCAACGTCACCCCTTCGCAGGCAGGTGCAAGCCAGGCGAAGACCGACCCGAAGGTTGCCCGTTCCACCGGCGCACCTTCGCAGGATGGTCGCGAGACCAAGGTCGACGAGGCCGCAGCAAAGGTCTCTAACCGCCCGCAGCGCACCCTGCCGAAGCCGAAGGCCTCCCCGCTGGACAAGATCGCACAGGTCGAGGTCGAGCCGGGCGAGTTCCAGCTCAAGGGCGCATTCCGTGCGATTGCGAAGAACATGAACGAGTCGCTCGAGGTGCCGACGGCGACGACCGTGCGAGACATGCCGGTCAAGCTCATGTTTGAGAACCGCGCGCTGATTAACGACCATCTCAAGCGCACCCGTGGCGGCAAGGTCTCCTTCACCCACATCCTGGGCTACGCCATCGTCCTGGCGACGAAGCTGCACCCGGACATGAACAAGAACTACAAGGAGGACGGCAACAAGTCCTTCGCCATCCAGCCGGAGAACATCAACCTCGGCCTGGCTATCGACCTTCCGGGCAAGAACGGTTCCCGCTCCCTCGTCGTCGCTGCGATCAAGGAGTGCGAGAAGAAGTCCTTCTCCGAGTTCGTTGACGCATACGAGGACATCGTCGCTCGTGCACGCGACGGCAAGCTAACCATGGATGACTTCTCCGGTGTCACCATCCAGCTCACCAACCCAGGCGGCATCGGCACCCGCCACTCCATCCCGCGCCTGACCAAGGGCCAGGGCACCATCGTCGGCGTTGGCGCTATGGACTACCCGGCAGAGTTCGCCGGCGCTTCCGAGGACCGCCTCGCCGAGCTCGGCGTTGGCAAGCTGGTCACGCTGACCTCCACCTACGACCACCGCGTCATCCAGGGTGCAGAGTCCGGCGAGTTCCTGCGCGATATTTCGCAGCTGCTTATCGACGACAAGTTCTGGGACAACATCTTCCAGTCCCTGCAAATCCCGTACTCCCCGCTTCGCTGGGCACAGGATCTTCCGAACACGGGCATTAACAAGGACACCCGTGTCATGCAGCTCATCGAGGCATACCGCTCCCGCGGCCACCTCATCGCAGACACCAACCCGCTGCATTGGCACCAGCCTGGTCTGGCGAAGCCGGATTCGCGTGACCTGCTCATGGAGACCCACGGCCTGACCCTGTGGGATCTGGACCGCACCTTCCACGTCGGCGGCTTCGGCGGTAAGGAGCAGATGACCCTGCGCGAGGTTATGGCGCGCCTGCGCTCCTCCTACACCTTGAAGGTCGGCTCCGAGTACTCCCACATCTTGGACCGCGACGAGCGCGAATGGCTGCGCGACCGCGTCGAAGCAGGCATGCCGAAGCCGACCGGTGCAGAGCAGAAGTACATCCTGCAGAAGCTCAACGCCGCTGAGGCCTTTGAGAACTTCCTGCAGACGAAGTACCTCGGCCAGAAGCGCTTCTCCCTCGAGGGCGCAGAGACCCTCATCCCGCTGATGGACGCCATCATCGACACCGCTGCAGGCCAGGGCCTGGAAGAGGTTGTCATCGGCATGCCGCACCGTGGCCGCCTGAACGTCCTGTTCAACATCGTGGGCAAGCCAGTTGCAACGATCTTCAACGAGTTCGAAGGCAACATGCGCGCAGCCCAGCAGGGTGGCTCCGGCGACGTGAAGTACCACCTCGGCTTCGAGGGCGAGCACATCCAGATGTTCGGCGACGGCGAGATCAAGGTCTCCCTGGCTGCGAACCCGTCCCACCTTGAGGCAGTCGACCCGGTGCTCGTCGGTATGGCGCGCGCCAAGGAAGACCAGATCAAGGCTGCCAAGGGCCGCGAGGACCACCCGGTGGTTCCGCTCATGCTCCACGGCGACGCATCGTTCACCGGCCTGGGCATCGTCCAGGAGACCCTGAACCTGTCCCGCCTGCCGGGCTACACCGTCGGCGGCACCATCCACATCGTGGTGAACAACCAGATCGGCTTCACCACCACCCCGGATTCCGGCCGTTCCTCCTACTACGCCACCGACCTGGCCAAGGGCTTCGACTGCCCGGTGTTCCACGTCAACGGCGACGACCCGGAGGCAGCCGCATGGGTTGCGCAGCTCGCTACCGAGTACCGCCGCGAGTTTGGCAAGGACGTCTTCATCGACCTCATCTGCTACCGCCTGCGCGGCCACAACGAGGCTGATGACCCGACCGTGACCCAGCCGGTCATGTACGAGCGCATCAACAACCACCCGTCGGTGCGTACCCGCTACACCCAGGACCTCATCGGCCGTGGCGACATCACGCAGGAAGACGCAGAGAAGGCTGCACAGGACTTCCACGACCAGCTCGACGCTGTCTTCACCGACGTGAAGTCCGAGAAGGGCAAGCCGAGCGAGCAGACCGGTATTACCGATTCCCAGAAGCTCACCCGCGGCCTGGACACGAACATCTCCGAAGAGCAGTTCAAGCGCCTCGCAGACGCGTACGCCAACCTGCCGGAGGACTTCACCCCGAACAAGCGTCTCAAGTCCGTCCTGTCCAAGCGCGGCGGCTCGTTCACCGACGGCGACATCGACTGGGGCTGGGGCGAACTGCTCGCCTTCGGTTCCCTGGCTGAGCAGGGCAAGTTTGTCCGCCTCGCCGGTGAGGACTGCCAGCGCGGTACCTTCACCCAGCGTCACGCTGTGCTGTACAACCCGGACAACGCCGAGCCGTTCAACCCGCTCGACCACAACGCGCAGGAAGCCGGCAACGGCGGCCAGTTCCAGGTCTACAACTCCGCACTGACCGAGTACGCAGGCATGGGCTTCGAGTACGGCTACACCCTTGGCAACAAGGACGCGGTTGTCGCTTGGGAAGCACAGTTCGGCGACTTTGCCAACGGCGCCCAGACGATTATCGACGAGTACCTGTCCTCCTCCGAGACCAAGTGGGGCGAAGTGTCCTCCCTGATCTCCCTGCTGCCGCACGGCTACGAGGGTCAGGGTCCGGACCACTCGTCTGCTCGTATCGAGCGCTACCTGCAGCTCGTCGCGGAAGGCTCCATGACCATCGCGCAGCCGTCCACCCCGGCTAACCACTTCCACCTGCTGCGCCGTCAGGCTCTCGGCGAGATGAAGCGTCCGCTGGTCGTCTTCACCCCGAAGTCCATGCTGCGCAACAAGGCTGCAGTGTCCCAGCCGTCTGATTTCACCGAGGTCAACCGCTTCCAGTCCGTCATCGACGACCCGAACTTCGTCGAGCGCGGCAACAAGAAGATCGGCGACACCGACAAGGTGAAGACCATCATGCTGTGCTCCGGCAAGATCTACTGGGAGCTGGACAAGAAGCGTCAGAAGGACGGCCGCGACGACGTTGCGATCATCCGCGTGGAAATGCTCCACCCGATCCCGTTCAACCGCCTGTCCGATGCGTTCAAGAACTACCCGAACGCCAAGGAGATCCGCTGGGTCCAGGACGAGCCGGCAAACCAGGGCGCATGGCCGTTCTACAACGAGCACCTGCGCACCCTGATCCCGGACATGCCGGAGATGGTCCGCGTGTCCCGTCGTGCACAGTCCACCACCGCAACCGGTGTGGCCAAGGTGCACCAGCAGGAAGAAAAGCAGCTGCTTGAGGAAGCATTCGCTGACTAACCTGCACACCTAAAAACTCCGACCCGGCTTGTGAAAAGCCGGGCCGGAGTTTTTGTTATTCGGTTATTTGGACGCAGAGTCCGGGTCGATCACATCCTCTGGGTCTGCCGGGGCGTCGTGGTGGACGTCGATGTGGGCGTATTCGATCATCCACTCCGCAATCGCATCCTCCACCGTGGCACCCTTGTCCACTTCTTCCGCCATCTCCTCGAGACGGTCAGTGGACAGCACGCGGGTGATGAAGTTCAGGCGGTTGATCTCACCGCGGTCGAAGGTGCCTTTATGGAACACCGGGATGACGTTTTGCGACAGTTCGCTCTCTCCGCACGCTTGGGCGGGTGACGGGTCGACGGTGCGCATATCCCCCGGCATGGCGGCGACAGCGGCCCCATAGACCTCGTCAGTATATGCGCCATCGGTAACATCGCCGCCCGCTAGCTCCTTGGCGGCCTTAGGGTCCGACTCTTCGAGCAGACGCCCAGTGCACGTGACGACGAAGTCAATCGGCTGCTCACGCAACACCTCAAGCGTCGGCGCGTCATCCAGCCCCGTCACTGAGGTCACGCTCGTCGGCCGGCCTTGGCCCTTAAGTACGCGGCTGTAGATCTCCCCAAGTACGACTTGTTCGTTGGAGGCGCCGTCGATGGCGATGGCGATATCGGCCTTCTCCGGCCGCGCCTGAGTGTAGATGTTGTCCTCCGACGCGCAACTAGAGAGCGCAACCGCGGCCGTGCACAGGGCTGCGGCTGCAACAAACTGGTGGTGTGCCTTCATGGTCGGTTACTCGCCGATGACGTTTTCAGAGGCGGGAGTGCGACCGCCTGCTTGTGCGATCATGTCGCGGGCCTGCGGTGCAGCATCCGGCTCGCACAGCACGTCGTAGCGTCCAGCCACGATCGTGGTTGCAGACGCGAAGTCGCGCTTGCCGCCGGTGAACGCGTAGGCCACAGCGGAGGCCACCGTGCCGAAGATCGCACCGATAACAACCGCCCACACGAACATGGTCAGGCCAGCACCCGGAACCGAGATGAGGGAAAGCAGCAGGCCGAAAAACAGGCCCATCCACAAACCCGACAGCGCGCCGGTGCCCAGCACCTTCGGCCATGTAAGCCGGCCGGTAATCTTTTCCACCTGCATCAAGTCCACACCAACGATGGAAAGCTTCTCTACAGGAAACTCCCTGTCGGACAGGTTGTCCACGGCGCGTTGCGCCTCGGCGTAGGTGGAAAAGCTGCCCACAGGCCAGCCGGTGGGCACCTCTGTGACACCAATACGCTTATTCAACGATGGGTTCATAGGTTCAGTCATGCTGGGTAGTCTATCGGGATTCCAAAATCCCCCAGGAACGGCCGTATAATCGCGTGGCAATGGCTACTGAACATCAGATTTTGGAAAGCGATGTCCACGAAGCGCTTTCGCGCGTTGATGACCCGGAGATCGGCAAACCGATCACGGAGCTCAACATGGTGGAATCGGTCACCATCGACGGCAACAATGTTGCGGTCGGTATTTATCTCACAATCGCAGGCTGTCCGATGCGCGACACCATCGAGTCAAATGTGCGCGCTGTAGTCGAGGAGCTCGACGGCGTGGGCGACGTGAGCATCACGCTGCACACGATGAGCGACGAGCAGCGCCGTGCGCTTGCTCAGAAACTCCGCGGCGAGCAGACCGGCCCGGCGATCCCATTTGCGGATCCGGATACGCGCACGCGTGTTATCGCGGTGGCCTCCGGCAAGGGTGGTGTGGGTAAGTCCTCGATGACTGTGAACCTGGCCACCGCTATGGCCGCCCAGGGCCTGACGGTGGGCATTGTGGACGCCGATATCTACGGCCACTCGGTGCCGGGGTTGATGGGTTCTGAGGACCAGGGCCCCACGCTTGTCGACGAAATGATCATGCCCCCTATCGCCCACGGCGTGCGCCACATCTCGGTGGGGCAATTCGTGGAAGGCAACGCCCCTGTCGTGTGGCGTGGCCCGATGCTCACCCGTGCGATCCAGCAGTTCTTGGGCGACGTGTACTGGGGTGATCTGGACGTGCTGTTCATGGACCTGCCCCCGGGAACGGGTGACGTGGCAATCACCGTCGCGCAGTTGGTGCCGAATGCGGAGTTGCTGATCATCACCACCCCGCAGGCTGCTGCGGCAGAGGTCGCGGAGCGCGCCGGCACGATTGCCCAGCAGACTGATCAGAAGATCGCCGGCGTAATCGAGAACATGTCGGGCATGACCATGCCGGACGGCACGGTACTCAACATCTTCGGCGAGGGCGGCGGCGACCACGTCGCCGAGCGCCTGACCCAGCTCACCGATTCGGACGTGAAACTACTCGGCTCCGTGCCACTGGACCCGAAGCTGCGTGAACACGGCGATACTGGCACCCCGGTTGTCATCTCAGACCCAGATTCGCCGGCGGCCAAGGCGGTGCTTGAGATCGTCGACAAGCTAAAGGTGCGCCCGAACTCACTGGCAGGCAAGAGCCTGAACCCGCAGGTTAAATAACGTCCTCCCAGGAAAAGCCTTTGCGCTCCGGCTGCGAATCCCGCGGCTCGGGGCGCATTTGTTGTTGCGGCGGCGCCTGTGGTGGTGTCTTCGGCGCTGGAGGCTCGCTGGGGTCGTCGTCTTCGAACAACACCTTCGCCATCGCACGCTTCGGCCCCATCGCCGCATAGCGCGAGACAGTATCGATCGGCTTCTTAAACTCCTCGAACTCCCCCAGTTCACCATTGAGTTCCGCCTTGGCGTTGTTGATCGCTTTCTTGGCCGCATAGATCGCGGCGCGCACATCCTCGACGACAGAAGGCAGGCGTTCGGGCCCGATCACGATCAACCCGATGATCAGGATGAAGAAAATCTCGCCCCAACCGATGCTAGAAAACACCTAACTCACCTTACTCACGGTGCGTCAGCGAGCGAATCGCAGACTCCACTCGGCTCCGGATCCCCTTGGGGGTTTCGGGGGTGTCGGTCACGTCTTCGTCGCAAAGCATCGCCAGTCGCTCCACAAGCGACGCCGGGGCGTGCATGTCGGAGGAATTACACACCTGCAGACGCTGCGACGTCCCCCGCTGCGCCTGAACTTCCTCACAACACTCCCCACACAACCGCAGGTGCCGCTCGGCGCGCACGGTGGCAGCCTTGGACAACTCGCCGTCCACATAGGCGGCAATCGCCTCCGGATTGAGATGATCGGTGGAGTTAAACCTGGTCACGGCGCCGACTCCTTCCCTGCTACCGGGCGCGGATAAGTTCCTTCGCGGCGGCGCTGTGGAGGGCTTGCTTCTCCAACGACTCGCGCATCTGCGCGCGACCGCGGTGGATACGCGATCGTACAGTACCCATCTTCACTCCGAGGGTTTCAGCGATCTCCTCGTAGCTCATCCCCACCACATCACACAGGACCACGGCCACGCGGAACTCCGGCTTCAGATCGTCCAACGCCTTCTGCAACGCAGGGTCCAGGTTGGTCACGGAGTACGCATCTTCCGGGGTCATGTCGGTGCCGGGCACGCGCTCGTAATCCTCGGGCAGCGCCTCCATGCGGATCTTGGCGCGACGACGCACCATGTCCAAAAACAGGTTTGTGGTGATGCGGTGCAGCCAACCCTCGAACGTTCCAGGCTGGTACTGCTTCACGTTGCGGAACACACGCATAAACGTCTCTTGCGTGAGATCTTCCGCGTCGTGCTGATTACCGGAGAGACGAAACGCTAGGCGGTAGACACTGTCGGCATGTTCTTTCACCAGTTCAGACCAGGTCGGCATTGCTGCCTGGCCTGCGTCAAACGCTGCGGTACCGGTGAGTGGAACGTCAGTGCTCATGCGCAATAGTTTCGCAGACTCACTGCCCCAAAGCCAGCCAACCAGTTAACAGAATCCTGTGAACGCAACACGGCTATGATGTGGCGTGTGAGTGAGACCGCATTTACCCAGATGAACTCGTACCTCGCCGCCCGTTCCACCGAAGGCGGCCACCTTTCCGACCAGGTTGCGGAAGCTTTGCGCGCAGCGCGCGAGGACGCTGCCGAAAACGGCACCCCGGCACCCAGCCCGGTGGTCGGCGACCTGTTGACGGTGCTCGCGGCGGCAGCCCCGAACGCATCCCAGGGTGCGGTTGCGGTGACCCCGGCCGCCGGTGTTGTGGGCTTGCACCTGCTCGCAGGCCTGCCGGAGAAGGCCACCATGACCTGCATCGAGCCGGAAGCCGCACTGCAGGCCGGCGCGAAGGAAGCGGTGCGCAACGCAGGGTTTAGCCCGTCGCGTGTACGTTTCCTCACCGCACGTCCCCTCGAAGTAATGGGGCGCTTGGCTAACGACGCCTACCAGATCGTCTACGCAGACGTCTCCCCCGTCGAACTGCGCCCGCTCATCGAGGCCGCCTGGCCGTTGCTGGCCCCGGGCGGCACGTTGGTGCTTGCAGGTTCGCTTCTCGACGGCACCGTGGCCGACCCCACCCGCCGCGACCGCGAAACAGAGGCCGCCCGTGAGGCGGATGAGTTCGTCGATACGCTGACAGCCGAGCGCGGCGCCGCGGTGGCGCGTCTGCCGCTTGACGGCGGCCTGACGCTGATCACCAAAATCGGCTAAACAACTTCGCTCTTACCGACGACGACAACACCGCCGTCGGACACCGTGAACCGCTCGCGGTCGCGCTCCGTATTCACACCGACCGTCTCCCCATCGGAGACGTAAACGTTCTTGTCCAGGATGCAGTGGCGCACCACCGCGCCCTTGCCCACGCGCACACCCGGCATGAGCACAGAGCCCTCCACCGTCGCGCCTTCTTCGATGCGCACGTCGGTGGACAGCACCGAGTTACGCACCGTCGCACCGGAAATGATCGAGCCGGACGCCACAATGGACTCCTGCGCAATACCACCGAGGACGAACTTTGCCGGGGGCAGGTTGTCGTCGTCAGTCGCGTGGATCGGCCACGCCTTGTTGTACAGGTTGAACACCGGGTGCGAGGAAATCAGATCCATGTGGGCCTCGTAGAACGAATCAATCGTGCCCACATCGCGCCAGTAGCCGCGGTCACGATCGGTTGCGCCCGGCACGCCGTTGATGGAGAAGTCGTACACATTCGCCTCGCCCTGCGCGACGAAGTACGGGATGATGTCGCCGCCCATGTCGTGGCTGGAATCCTCGTTCTGCTCGTCCTCCAGCAGCGCCTGGATTAGCGCCTCGGTAGAGAAGCAATAGTTGCCCATCGATGCGAACGTCATCTCCGGATCGTCCGGGGTACCCGGTGGGTCGGCCGGCTTTTCCAAAAACTCGGTGATCGTGCCGTCATCGTCGGCCTGGATGCAACCGAACGCGCTCGCCTCCGCACGCGGCACGCGAATGCCTGCCACGGTGGCAGCCTTACCCGAAGCGATGTGATCTTCAACCATCTGCGACGGATCCATCCGGTAGACGTGGTCCGCGCCAAAGACCAAGACGTAGTCAGGCATGTCGTCGTAAATGAGATTCAGCGACTGCACAATCGCATCCGCCGACCCGTTGTACCAACGCTTCCCGCGACGCTGCTGCGCCGGAACCGACGCGATGTACTGCTGCGTTGGCCCCGAAATGTTCCACGCCGTAGCCACATGGCGGTCCAGCGAGTGCGACTTGTACTGCGTCAACACCGCAATACGCATATAGCCGGCGTTGACCAAATTCGACAGCACAAAATCGATCAAACGGTAATTACCACCGAACGGAACGGCAGGTTTAGCACGGTCAGCCGTCAGGGGAAACAGGCGTTTGCCTTCCCCGCCGGCCAGGACAATGGCGAGAACTCGAGGCTGGCTTTTCATAACCGCAAGGCTAATGCCAATTCAAGGCTCGTGCAGGGATTCCGCAACGTCAGTAGGCTCGGCGGACATGAAGGTAGGAATGCTCACGCGCGAATACCCGCCGGAGGTCTACGGCGGCGCCGGGGTGCACGTCACAGAACTCACGCGGTTCATGCGCGAATTCGCCGACGTCGACGTCCACTGCATGGGCGCCCCACGCGACGCCGCAGGTGTATACGTCCACGGCGTCGACCCCGCACTCGAGGGGGCCAATAGCGCGATCAAAACCCTGTCCACAGGCCTGCGCATGGCCGATGCCGCAGCCGGGCTCGACGTGGTGCACTCGCACACGTGGTACGCGGGCCTCGGCGGCCACCTCGCCGGGCTGCTCCACGAGATCCCCCACGTGGTCACCGCCCACTCGCTCGAGCCGGACCGCCCGTGGAAGCGCGAACAGCTCGGCGGCGGCTACAACGTGTCCTCCTGGTCGGAGAAAAACGCGATGGAAAACGCCGACGCGGTCATCGCCGTATCTGCCGGAATGAAAGATGCCATTTTGCGCGCCTACCCGCGTATCGACGACTCCCGCGTCCACGTCGTCCTCAACGGCATCGACCCCGCCAACTGGTACCCGGACACCGGCACCATCGCCGAAGAACTCGGAGTAGACACCTCGCGGCCGGTCGTCGCGTTTGTCGGGCGCATCACCCGCCAAAAAGGTGTCGCCCACCTGCTCAAAGCAGCACAGCTTTTCGACGACGACGTCCAGCTCATCCTCTGCGCCGGCGCCCCCGACACCGAGGAGATTGCTGCTGAGACGCGTGGGCTCGTCGAAAAGCTACAAGCGCAGCGTGACGGCGTGTTCTGGGTCCAAGACATGCTGCCCGCCGAAAAAGTACGCCAGGTCTACACCATCGCCGACGTCTTCGTCTGCCCATCCGTCTACGAACCGCTGGGCATCGTGAACCTGGAGGCCATGGCGTGCGGCACCGCGGTGGTGGCCTCGCGCGTCGGCGGCATCCCCGAAGTCGTCGTCGACGGCGAAACTGGCGTGCTTGTGGACTACACGCCCGACGACACCACCGACTTCGAACAACGCCTCGCCGAGGCGGTCAACGCCGTCGCCGGCGACAAAGACCGCGCCGCCACCATGGGCAGCGCCGGACTCACCCGAGCCAAAGAATCCTTCTCCTGGCGCACAATCGCGAAACAAACCGTAGACATCTACAAGGGGTTGATCTGATGACGGTCTACCGTCCCGAACTACACGTCACCGCAGAACGCGGCATTCTCGAAGGCCCAGCTGGCGTATTCCGCATCGGCAGCCGCGAGAACCGCCTGTGGCACATGTTCTACCAGTACCGCCCAACCCCCGACACCCCGAGCCGCTGGGGCCACGAAGTCAGCGAAGACGACGCATTCAACTGGCTCGACTGCAACGACGTCATCGTCCCCTCCGGCGACGAAATCAACATCCGCGCAGGATCCGTCACCTCCGCGGGCGACGGCGTCAACCTGTACTTCTCCTCCGAAACCCCGGCAGGAAACACCATCCAGATCGCCCACGTTGCGCACGTGGACAGGCTTTACGACGACCTCGACGCCGACGACGCTGACGCTGACGACACTGACGTCTCCGATGCCGCCGAGCGCACCGGCACCGCAGTCGACGACACCGCCGGCGACACCAATTTCCGCTCGCCTTGCGTCGTACCCGCCTGGGACACGGAAACCGACCGCAATCAAGGCCACGACGGCTGGCTCATGCTCGCCGTGACCGGGCCTGTCACCGACCCCAAGCCGGTCGTCCTCACCTCCCCCGACGGCCGAGACTGGGAGTTGCAAGGCCCGCTCGAGTTCAATGGCGACACCGGCATCACCCTCGATGCCTCCCTCGTCGCCCCACGCATCGTGCGCCTGCGCGACGAAGTCGACGGCGAAATCCGCGACGTCCTGTTCATCACCCTCGAACGCGACGGCAAAGACACCGCCGTCTACGCCGTGGGCCGGCTGCGGGGCAACGTCTTCGACATCACCACGCCGTTTACGCTTCTCGACTACGGCCACGACTTCACCCGCCCACGCAACACCAACTACCCGCTGGACGAAACCACTGCGGAAAACCGCTACGAGCGCGCCTACCTGCTCGGGTTCATGACCAACACCGACCGCGCCGGCGACCCCACCCTCGAACCCAACTGGGCCACCGAAGGCTGGGCCAACGCCCTCACCCTCCCGCGCCGCGCCACCCTGCAAGGTGGGCGTCTTTTCCAAGTGCCCGCACCAGGCCTGCCAGACGCCGTCAGCGCCACCGACCGCGCCCGCATGTGGGCCGGCCTGTGCGAAATCCCGGCCGGCTCCCAGGTCACCCTCGAGGTGCTCGACGGCAACAACGAACCGGCTGCGGTGATCACTCATAACGGCGAGCAGCTCACACTCGACCGCCTCGACGGCTCCCCCGCAACCGCACCGCTTCACGACGACGACGAAGACAACGTCACCGTCATCGTCGACGGCTGCACCCTCGAGGTCTACGCCGGCGGCGGCAGCGTTGTCATGTCGTCGCGCATCTGGCCCGAAGGCGGCTGCAACGGCATCCGCAGCCGCGCCACCGGCGAAGCATCCATCAGCGGCGAGTGGCGCCGCGGATACCCCGCCCGCTTCTAAGCCAGCCGGCGCGTGAGCCGGCACATGAGCTAGGCACAGCAAGAAGGCCCGCATCACGCGGGCCTTCTCCGTTTCTTTAGCGCAGCGTGAGCGAAGCGCCGGCGCGCTACTTCTTGCGCAGACGGATCAGCTGGGCGCGGGCGGTGACCTCCATCTGCTCCGGGAGGTCCTCGAGTCGCGCGTGCAGCACGTCCTTATCCAGGTGACGCGCCGACGGGCTCATACCCACCTGCGCGGCGATCGCGTCACGGCCCAGATTCATCGGGAACGAAATCAACTCCGGATCAGCCACCGGGGTCAGCCACTGCGCCGACTGCTCGATCAGTCGCGCCACCTTGCCGTCCTCCACCCCGAGGATGCCGAGCGGCTCGCGCAGCTCATCGAGGTGGCCTTGGTCGGCGACGAGGATGACGGCCTCGCCGTCGTCGCTAAGCACACGCGCAAACTCCGCAGGATTGCGCGGCGCGAACACCACGGTCACCACATCAACCGCCCCCGTGCGGATAGGCAGCTGCTCCCACACATCCGCCACAATCGCACCCAAACGCGGATGCGCCTTAGCCAAATGCTTCGCAGCAGGCACCGAAATATCCAACCCCACACCACGCGCGCCATCAATTAGGTCCAGCGTGTGCGCAAGGTAGTAGCCGGTTCCGGCACCGGCCTCCAGAATCACCGGATCCCGATCGCCCGCGGAATGCTCCACAACATCCGCCACACGATCCGACACCGCCTCCACAAACGGCGCGAAATGGCCATTCGACAGGAACGTTTCGCGAGAGTTGATCATCTCCAGCGAATCGCCCTCATGATTCAGCCCGCGCCCCGACGCGAGCGTGACATAACCCTGCTTGGCTACGTCATAAGAATGCCCCGATTCGGAGACGAGACGACCAAAATCGTCCTCGCCCCGAAGCGGGGTCAGGTCTACCGGGTCCGCGAGTACATCCACGATCTCGTTGAGCATGTGGTGATACTACCGCGTTTGGCCGGAACTACTCTCCAGCAGCCTCCGTGAGCAAGCGGCCAAGTTCGCCAGCCTCTTCCTTGCTCAGTTCAATGACGAGGCGTCCGCCACCGTCAGACGGGATACGCATGACGATCTTGCGCGACTCCTCCACCGCTTCCATCGGGCCACTACCGGTACGCGGCTTCATTGCTGCCATCGTCAACACTCCTTATTGCTTTGTTTCCGAAACGTGTTCTTCCGGAGATTCTACCCGTGTTTCCGGCGCAAGGTTGCCGCCTGCCAACTGTTCGATGAGCGCATCGACCTGATCCATGCGGTAACCGCGGTGCACAACCTCGAGCTGAATGTCGCCGAAGTTGCCTTCTTCCACCGCGCGGCGGTTGGCTTCCTTCACCTCTTCGCTCGGCGGCATGGGCGGCAGGGCCTCGCCGCGGCCGAAGACGGTGGCGAACAGTTTGAGGCCAATGATGCTCAGCAGTGCGAGCACCAGGATGAGGATGATCCAGGAAAGCATGCGGGTTAGTTTAGCTGTCGTCCCAGGCGGGGCGCTCGCTGACCTCGACGGGGAATTTTCCTGCGCGCGCGAGAATTGTCTTTGCGACGACATCAGCCATCCCAGCAAGTTCATGCAGCGGCCTATTGCGGTGGGTGCGGGGGCTCAGTTGCGCTTGCTGGATGGCTTTTGGGCCGTGGGCGCGGGCGACGTCGATGAGCAAGCCCGCTTCCACCCCGTAGCCGGCGACGAATGGCAGCGAAAGCGCGGTTGAGCGTCGGATGGCGTATTCGCCGGCGAGCGGCTGGTCCACGGCGATCTCCGGGAAGAGGGCGCGCAGGAGGGGTTTCGCGGTCAATTCGGTCACGCGACCGCCGGCGCCTTCGCGGGTGTAGGAGGCTTTGACGAGGTGGACGGTGTCGTCGATAAATGGCTCGGCGAGCGCGTCGACCCACCAGGGTTCGAGTGAGGTGACGTCGGCGTCGACGAAGACCACCACGTCGCCGCATGCGGCCTTCACGCCGCGCCACAGCGCCTCGCCCTTGCCGGGCCAGGGTACGCGCGGGTCGACGTCGCGCCAGTTCACCACGGTTGCCCCGGCTGCGGCGGCGCGCTCGGCGGTGCGGTCGGTGGAGTCTGAGTCGATGACGATGACTTCGTCCGCTGACGAAGCCACACACTTTTCGACGACCCCACCCACCGTCGCCTCCTCATCCAGCGCAGGAATCACCACACTGATTCGTACATCGGTGCGCATGCCGGCGAGCGTGTCGGCACTCACGCGAGCCCCCGCACGGTTGCCAGCGGTGCCGCGGTGCCCTGGATCGCCTCGATCATGCGGATGACGTCGATGGTCGCCTCGACCTCGTGGACGCGAAACGCCGCAACGCCGCGCGCGGCCGCCCAGGCAGTCGCTGCAAGGGTTCCCGGCACGCGCTGGGTGATGTCGGCACCGTTGAGGCCACGCCCGACGGTCTCGCCTACGAAATCCTTGTTGGACAGGGCCATGAGGACGGGCCAGCCGGTGGCGACGATTTCGTCGATACGCCGCAGGATCTCCAGCCCGTGGTAGGTGTTCTTGCCAAAGTCGTGCGTGGGGTCGATGAACACCGCTTCCTCCGGCACGCCCAGCGAGACGGCGCGCTCGGCCAAGGCGGTGGTTTCCGCAATCACGTCGGCGACCACGTCGTCGTAGTGCACCCGGTGCGGGCGCGTGCGCGGCGTGACCCCGCCGGTGTGCGAGCACACGTACCCCACGCGGTGGGCGCCTGCCACCTCAACCAACTCGGGGTCGAAGCCTGCCCACGTGTCGTTAATCAGGTCCGCGCCGGCTGCGATCGCCTCCTCGGCCACCGCGGCGCGCCAGGTGTCCACGCTCACCGTCACGTCCGGGTGGTGCTCACGCACCCCGGCAATAAGCGGCACGACACGGTCAATCTCCTCGGCAACGGACACGTCGTCGCCCGGGCCTGCCTTCACGCCGCCGATGTCGATGATGCTGGCCCCGGCGGAAACGGCGTCGTCGACACGCAAAAGCGCCTTCTCAATCGCGAACGTCGCACCCTTGTCATAAAACGAGTCGGGCGTGCGGTTCACGATCGCCATGACCTCACTCATCACGCAGACGCTGATCCGTCATCACCTTGTGGGCCTCCACGATGTGCGCCACGGCCTCCTCCACCGAATCGGTAACCAGGTACAACTTCTCATCCCCCGGCGAAATCAACCCGCGGCCGAGCAACTGCTGCTCAATCCAATCCACGAGCCCGGACCAAAACTCAGTGCCCATCAGCACGATCGGGAAGTTGGTCACCTTGCCAGTCTGCACCATGCACAGCACCTCAAAGACCTCGTCCATCGTGCCGAAACCACCGGGCAGCGAAATAAACGCCTGCGAGTACTTCAAAAACATAGTCTTGCGAGCGAAGAAGTACCGGAAATTCAGACCCAGATCCACCCAGTCGTTCAGGCCCTGCTCAAACGGCAACTCGATACCCAAACCAACCGACAAACCATCCGCGTTGTGAGCACCCCGGTTCGGCCCCTCCATCAAACCCGGCCCACCGCCGGTGATCACGGCGTAGCCCGCCTCCACCAGCGCGCGGCCGACTTCGTAGGACAACTGGTACTCAGGCGTGCCCTCGCCAAGACGTGCTGAGCCAAACACCGTCACAGCCTTCGGCAACTCCGACAACGCATCAAACCCAGCCACAAACTCCGACTGGATCCGCATCACACGCCACGGATCCTGGTGCTTCCAGTACCCATCAGACTGCCCCATGGACTCCAACAAACGCTGATCATAGGTCGTGGCCTGCTCAGCCTCATTGCGCAGCGCCATCGGCCCACGCAACTTCCGGTCACGGTCCGGGCGGGGGAAATTCAACGGAGCCATATCTCTTACTCGCTTTCAGCACTCAGGTAATCGAGCAACTGCGCCGCCACCTGACGAATCTCATCGACCGGGCACTGCTCGTCCTTCTTGTGGGCAAACCCCGGATCGCCAGGCCCGAAGTTCACCGCAGGAACACCCAGGCTAGAAAAGCGCGCCACATCCGTCCAGCCGAACTTCGCACGGAAGTTCCCGCCCACAGCCTTGACCAGCCCAGCCGCCACCGGGTCGCCAAGACCCGGCATGGCACCCGGCGCGACGTCGTCGTAAATGAGCTCGAGGCCCTCTTCCAGCGCGAGTGTCTCTTCCAAGTGCGCCTTCGCGTCCTCGACGCTGCGATCCGGCGCGTAGCGGAAATTCACGATCAGTCGCGCGTGATCCGGGATCGTATTCGTCGCCACGAAGCCCTCCAGCCCGACGACGTTTAAACCCTCGCGGTACTCGCAGTCGTCGATAAGCACAGTGCGCGGCTCATACGCCGCGATACGGGTGAGCACACCCGCAAGATCATGCGCCGCATTATGGCCAAGCCACGAACGCGCCGAATGCGCACGCGTGCCATGCGCATCCACAAACACCCGGATCGTGCCCTGGCAACCCGCCTCAATGATCGCACCCGACGGCTCGCCCAACAACGCAATATCCCCCTGCAGCAACTCCGGATGATCACGCTCAAGGTGGTACAAGCCATTGAACTCCTGCGCCACCTCCTCGCCCTCATAAGCGATCAGCGTCAAATCATGCGCCGCCTTCCCCGGCTGCGCCAACGTGGCAAACGCATGCAAATAACACGCCAACCCCGACTTCATATCCACTGAACCACAGCCGTGCAAGATCTCACCCGACGTCGACGTAGTGAGCCGATGCGGCGTGTTATCAGCCAGCGGCACCGTATCAATATGGCCCGCCAACACCACCCGCGAATCCAACCCGAAATTCGTACGCGCCACCACGGTATTACCGAAGCGCTGCACCTCCGCATGCTCAAGGCCACGCAACGCAGCCTCAACGGCGTCCGCGATCGCCTCCTCATGGTGCGACGGCGACTTAATATCCACCAACGCAGCCGACAAAACAACAGGGTCCGCAAAAAGATCTAAGGAAGTCACACCGCGATCCTACGTTTACAATGACGGCCATGTCTTTGGGAGCACACGGCCTCGGAATCGCCAACATCGCCATAGACGGCACAGTGCTCGACACCTGGTACCCCAACCCCAAGCTCACACTTAACGACGACCACCCCACCACCACCCAACGCACCTCCGCCCACAACCTCTCCCCCGAATTCCTGCGCCTCATCGGCGCCGACCGCGACCGCCTCGTCGAAACCGTGCCCGTCCGCACCACCATCGCCGACCTCGACGCCCCACCCATCGACGCCCACGACGTCTACCTCCGCCTCCACCTCCTCTCCCACCGCCTCGTCGAACCACTCACCATCAACCTCGACGGCGCCCTCAACCACCTCACCCCCGTCGCCTGGACCAACAAAGGCCCCTGCCTCCCCAACAACTTCGAAACCGTACGCACCAACCTCCGCGCCCGCGGCCCCATCCACGTCTACGGCATCGACCGCCTCCCCCGCATGGTCGACTACGTCGTCCCCACCGGCGTCACCATCACCGAAGCCGAACGCGTCCGCCTCGGCGCCCACCTCGCCGAAGGCACCACCGTCGTCCGCGAAGGCTACATCTCCTACAACGCCGGCACCCTCGGCCCCGCACGCATCGAAGGCACCATCTCCTCCGCAGTCGCCGTCGGCGCCAACACCACCCTCGCCCGCAGCACCGCCCTCATCGCCACCCCCACCAACAACAACGCCCTCGCCCGCCAACCCATGCGCATCGGCGCCAACTGCCACCTCCACCCCACCGCCAGCATCAACGGCATCACCCTCGGCAACAACTGCGACATCGGCGCCGGCATCACCCTCGAACCCCACACCCGAATCTTCGACCCCGCCACCGGAGAAGATTTTCCCGCGGGAAAACTCACCGGCCGCGACAACCTGCGCATCCAACACGAGCCCTACACCACCGCCCCCGTGCTGCGCCCCACAGAAACCACGCGCACGTAACACACGCATATAAACCGGAAAAGAATGCACTTCACTGCATGTCGAGGTTTAAGGTGTTCGACATGTCAACCCCCGTTTCCCCCGTCGCCGATTCCACCGCGCTCGCACGCGGCCTGAAAACGCGCCACCTCACCATGATGGGCCTCGGCTCAGCCATCGGTGCCGGGCTCTTCCTTGGCACCGGCGTTGGCATCGCAGCCGCCGGCCCCGCCGTCATCCTCGCCTACATCGTCGCAGGCTTCATCACCGTGTGCTTCATGCAGATGCTCGCGGAAATGGTCGCCGCGCGCCCGTCGTCGGGCACGTTCTCCACCTACGCCGAGCAAGCCTTCGGCCGCTGGGCCGGCTTCGCCATCGGCTGGCTGTACTGGTTCATGATGATCATGATCATGGCCGTCGAAATCACCGGCGCGTCCGCGATCGTCGCCCAATGGTTCGCCATTTCCCCCTGGATCCCGGCGCTGATCGCCATTGGTTTTTTCACCGTGATCAATTTCGCCGCGGTGAAAAACTTCGGCGAGTTCGAATTCTGGTTCGCCCTGATCAAGGTCGTTGTGATCGTGGCGTTCCTGTGCATCGGTGTGGCCCTGTGGCTCGGTGTGCTACCCACCGGCGGGTTCGTAGGCCTGTCGAATATCAGCGAGGTCGGCTTCATGCCCAACGGCTGGGCTGGTGTGGCCACCGCGTTGCTCGCGGTCGCCTTCGCGTTCGGCGGCATTGAACTGGTCACCGTCGCCGCCGCCGAATCCGAAAACCCCGAAGCCGGCGTCCACTCCGCGATCCGCTCCATCATCTGGCGCATCTCCATCTTCTACATCGGCTCCGTGCTGCTGATCGTCTTGCTGTTGCCTTTCGACGAAATCGGCGGCGCGGACTCCGCAGCCGACTCCCCGTTCACTGCAGTGCTCGAAATGGCAAACATCCCGGGCGCCGTCGGCATCATGGAGGCCGTCATCGTCGTCGCCCTGCTGTCCGCCTGCAACACGCAGATCTACGGTTCGTCGCGCTTCATGCAAAACCTTGCAGTGCGTGGCGACGCCCCCGAGATCTTCGCTAAAACCGACCCCCGCGGCGTGCCCGTCCGTGCCGTGATCGTGTCCGTGTTCTTCGGCTTCGTCGCCGTTGCCCTGCAGTACTGGAACCCGCCCGGGCTGCTCGCCTTCCTCCTCAACGCAGTCGGTGGCTGCCTGATCGTGCTGTGGATCGTCGTCGCCCTGTCGTTCGTCCGCCTGCACCCGAAGCTCGAAGCAAGCGGCGAAATCACCGACGTACGTATGTGGGCCCCCAACGTCCTTCCCTGGGTCATGATCGCGCTCGCCGGCGGAGTCATCCTGCTCATGCTCGCCGACCCCGACGGGCGATTCCAAATGTTCGCCGTCGCCGTCGTTGTCGGTGTCGTTTCCCTCGCGGGAGTTTTGTGGACCCGCGCGACAGGAAAGCAACCGGCGAAGAAGAACGTGGCAGAGATTGAGGAGGTGCGGTAATGGGGTCGTCGACAAGCAATAGCGAGCTCGGCACCGGGCTGAAGTCCCGCCACCTGACACTCATGGGGCTCGGCACTGCCGTGGGTGCGGGCCTGTTCCTCGGCGTCGGCGTCGGCATTCGTGCCGCCGGCCCCGCGATTCTGGTCGCATACGCCATCGCCGGACTCATCGTCATTGCCGTGATGCGCATGCTCGGCGAAATGGCCGCCGCCCACCCATCATCGGGCTCATTCGCCACCTACGGACGCATGGCGTACGGCCACTGGTCAGGATTCCTCCTCGGCTGGCTGTATTACTTCCTGCTGATCATGGCGTGTGGTGCCGAACTCACCGGCGCCTCCGCCATGATGGCCTCCTGGTTCGACGTCCCCCAATGGGTGCCTGGCCTCATCGTCGTCGTCGTACTCACCGCCGTAAACCTCGCACAGGTCAAAGGCTTCGGCGAGTTCGAGTACTGGTTCGCCATGATCAAAATCGCCGTCATCGTCGGCTTCCTCATCATCGGCGTTCTCCTCTGGCTGGGCGTGCTGCCCGCCAGCGGCTTCGTCGGCTTTGACAACGTGCGCGAATCCGGCTTCGCCCCCAATGGTGTCGCCGGCATCGCCGCAGGCCTCCTCGCCGTGGCATTCGCATTCGGCGGCATCGAAGTGGTCACCATCGCTGCAGCCGAATCTGAAGACCCCGCCGACAACGTCAAACGCGCCGTCAACTCCATCATCTGGCGCATCGCGATCTTCTACCTCGGCTCCGTCGCCGTGATCACCCTGCTGCTGCCATACGCCACCATCGACGGCGCCGACTCCGCCGCCGACTCCCCCTTCACCGCCGTGCTCGAAATGGCAAACATCCCAGGCGCCGCAGCCTTCATGGAAGTCGTCATCGTGCTCGCACTACTCTCCGCATTCAACGCGCAGCTCTACGGCACCTCCCGCCTCGGCTACCAACAAGCGCTCGAAGGCGACGCACCAAAATGGATGGCAAAAACCAACGCCAACAACGTGCCCATGAACTCCGTGCTCGTCTCCGTAGTCTTCGCGTTTCTCGCCGTCGGCCTGCAATGGTGGAACCCGCCCGGAATGATCGACTTCATCATGTCCGCAACCGGCGGCTGCCTCATCGTCACCTGGATCATGATCACCTTAAGCTTCATCAAACTCCACCCACGCATCAGCGAATCCGCCGTCCGCGTCCACGGCGCCACCTGGGTGCCATGGGTCACGCTCGCCGCCCTCGTCGGTTTGACGGTGCTCATGCTTTTCGACGACGCCGCCCGCTCCCAAGTCATCTCCGTCACCATCCTCTCCCTCGCCCTGGTCGGCTTGTCGCTACTGACCAAGAAACGCAGTGTCGTAAGGTAGTCGCCATGACTACCCCCACGACTGCAATTGCACGCGGAATCGCGACCATCACCCACGACGGCACAGTCCTCGACGTCTGGTACCCCGCCCCCAAGGTTGACGAGGCGGTGACGGAAACAGGCACTCGTCGATTAGAAGAGCCCGACGCCCGCTTCACCAACCTCGTCGGCCCCGACGAGGCCCGCGGCGTCGCCCGCGTCGCAGTCGAAACCACCATCGCCGACCTCAGCGCACCGGCCATCGACGCATACGACGTCTACCTGCGCCTCCACCTACTGTCCCACCGCCTCATCCGCCCACACGGCGCCAACATGGACGGCATCTTCGGCCTCCTGTCCAACGTCGTCTGGACCAACTACGGCCCCTGCGCCGTCGCCGACTTCCAAATGACCCGCGCACGCCTCGCCGAAAACGGCCCCGTCGTCGTTTTCTCCGTGGACAAATTCCCACGCATGGTCGACTACGTTGTGCCGAGCGGCGTGCGCATCGGCGACGCCGACCGCATCCGCCTCGGCGCCCACCTCGCCGAAGGCACCACCGTGATGCACGAAGGATTTGTGAACTTCAACGCCGGCACCCTCGGCGCATCCATGGTCGAAGGCCGCATCTCCGCAGGTGTTGTCGTCGGCGACGGCACCGACATCGGCGGCGGCGCCTCCATCATGGGCACCCTGTCCGGAGGCGGCAAAGAAGTCATCTCCCTCGGCGAACGCTGCCTCCTCGGCGCCAACGCCGGCGTGGGCATCTCGCTTGGCGACGACTGCATCGTCGAAGCCGGCCTCTACGTCACCGCCGGCACAAAGGTCGTCCTCACCGCACCCGTCGCCGAAGCCCTGGGCAAAGACACCGGCGCCGAGGTGAAGGCCCTCGAACTCTCCGGCGCGAACGGCCTGCAATTCCGCCGCAACTCCGTCACCGGCTCCGTCGAAGCCGTCCCTGCAAAGGGCATCGAACTCAACGAGGCCCTCCATGCCAACTAACCCCTGGTTCCCACCCGCCAACGACACTCTCACCGACGGCGAGTTGACGCTCCTGCCGTGGTCGCGCGTGAAAACCGTTCCGGGCGTGCGCGACGACCTGTTCGCTGCGTCGGTTGACCCGCGGATGGTTGAGTGGACGACGGTGCCGTCGCCGTACACCGTGGAGATGGCGGAGGCGTTCCTCGGCGATGCGGGTGATGGGTGTGTGCGGTGGGCGCTTGTCGTCGATGACCGGTACTGCGGCAGCATCGAGCTGCGCCCCGATGATTCCGGTGGTGCCGATTTTGGTTACAACACTGCCCCGTGGGCCCGCGGGCGTGGCCTGATGACTCGTGCCGTGCGCCTGGTGACCGATCACGCTTTCGCCGAGGGGGCTCCCCTGCTGATTATTCGGGCGCTGCCAGACAATGCTGCCTCGCGCCACGTCGCGGAGGTCAACGGTTTCGTCTTTGCTGGCGAGCGTGATGAACACGTGGAGTATGTCAAGCATGCCGAATAGCCCGCTCGCTGGCGGGTTATTGGCTAGTTAAAGAGTTGTTGCATGGCTCCGGGCGGATGC
>NZ_KV833343.1:0-283 GCF_001837615.1 Corynebacterium sp. HMSC070H05 | reverse complement strand
GTCATCGTCGTTGCGCCCGTTATGGAACCGGCATAACGGCACTAAGTTGGCAAGGTTGGTCTCCCCGCCGTGCCGCCAGGCTTGGATGTGGTGCATGTCGCAGTTGTCAGCTCCATGCCGGCAATCGGGCACCGGACAGGTTGGCGACATCATCGATGCCAATGCGCGTTGCTTGCCATTGGCAAACCGCTGGGTGCGATACAGGTTGACTGCACCCTCTGTCGGGTGAAACGCTGCGACTTCCAACACATCACCGAATTGCTGCGCGAGAAACTCCGCACCC
>NZ_KV833342.1:0-7483 GCF_001837615.1 Corynebacterium sp. HMSC070H05 | reverse complement strand
AGTGACCACAACCGTGTAGTCACCCGTCGGGATTTCCTTCAGGTCCAGGTTGCCGTTGCCATCCATCGGCACCTCACGACGCTCCTGCGTCTCCGGGTCAACCAACTCAACCTTGGACACAACATCCGGATCAACCGAACCAGACACCGAACCCTTATCACGGGTAACGGTCAACGTGACCTTGCCATCGCTGTTTTCCGGGACGTATGTCGCGACCTCGCCTGTGACCGAGTAACCCTTAGGTGTCTTCACCTCTAGTACGTAAGAACCAATTGGGGCCTTTTCCCAGGTAAATTCACGATCTTTTGTTCCGAAACTGTAGGTATCGGTGTCGTTATGGAGAGCGTTAACTTTAACCGGTACAGGAGTATCGAGCTCTACTGTCAAGGAGCCAATTCGCTTAGTCAGCGAGAAGTTCTTAGTTTCGATGCCATTATTCGTAACGTTAGCGCTCTGCGGGTCAGGCACGGCAAGGTCACCAGGAACAGTTTCGGTCACAACCTCGACCCGGTATTTACCAGTTGGCAAATCCGTAACCGAGTACTCGCCGTTATTTACGTCAACAATCTTTTCAACATCGCGGGTGGCATCTTCGTCTCCGGTAACACGGATCTTCAGATTCGAGCCCTTTGGGGCATTCGTTACAGACCCCTCAATGGAACCCTTCTCGCGCTGCGGAGTGATATCTCCGAGTTTGCTCTCTTTCTCAGCCTCAATCTTCACCTGCCGGCCATCAGGCTTTGCGTATCCGTCTGCTGGTGTAACTACAAGGGTGTAATCCCCCTCTGGAATGCCAGATGCCGAGATTTTACCGTCAGCATCCACCGATACAGACGTAGATCTTCCATTGGCATCAACGAGTTCAACCTTTTGAATTGAGCCACGCTTCGCAGTTCCAGACAAAGAACCCTTGGTGGATTTCGCCTTCATTATGAGTTCAGAGAAGGACGCACCACGGCCCGGGAATCCCGCATTGCTCGCACCTTTCGCGCGAATCAGGAATGACTTGCCATCACGGACGCGATAATCAATCGGATTCTCAAGCTCCAGGGTGATTCGCCGACTGTACTTCCCCTTAGCATCTTCTGAGATCTTCTCAACCTTGGCAGATTTGACCATCACTGATCGGTCACCCTGCTCAACAGTCAGCACCTGGTTCGCAAATTTCTCATCAAGCGCTTTGATCTTACGTTTTTGAGACCGATTCGGGGCATCGACATTTGAAACCGTCAAATAGACATCAAATGTGATCTCTTTGACGTTTTCCAAACCTTTCGGCTCGTTGTCCCCAGCGTAAAGAACCCAGTCCTTCCCCTGGGTAGTTGGACGAACCTGGCTAATTGACAGCTGCTCTTCTGCGGCCGCCTCAAAGGCAAAGGAACCACCAACAACACTCGGCACAGCCAAACCAGACAGCGCCAGCGATACTGCGGTCATACCCGCGATCGCGGTGCGTTTGCCGGAGAAGCCGCGACGTGAGGAACGGCGCGCGGAGAAGTTTGCGTTGAAATCGAACGGAGAGGAAGCGTTGTTCAAGATTGCTCCAATGGTTGATTTTTCTATAACGGGAGAAATTCGGGCAAGAAGTACATAGAACACGAACTTCCGCGCGAGACTTCCAAATAATTTACCAACTTGGACAGGCGCTTTCAAGCGCACTCACATCTAAAGCCCCTGCTTAATCAGTGTTTATTCAGATTTAAAGGGTTTATTAATCTTTGCCGTAATTGCGTCTCAGAAAAATCGCGAAAGAAGCGAAAAGGGAAGGCCCCACACAAACCGTGTGGGGCCTTCCCGAAATTGGTGCGCCCGGAGGGATTCGAACCCCCAACCTTCTGATCCGTAGTCAGATGCTCTATCCGTTGAGCTACGGGCGCAGTGCCTGTTGGCAACGAAGAAGAACATTACACCCGGCAGGGCGCACCACCAAAACGGCAGTTCAGGACACCATTACAGGCCAAGGACACTCTTGGCGATGAGGAAGTAAATGACCAAACCGGTCGCGTCGCAGAAGGTAGAGATGAACGGGTTGGAGAACACCGCCGGGTCGGCGCCGACTGCGCGAGCGATGATCGGCATGATGCCGCCGACGGTCGCGGACATGGCGCACACACAAAAAAGTGTGGAACCGATCACAATGCCTATTTCTTGCCCGAAAACGGCCCACGCGATACCCAAACCGAGGATGCCAAGCACCGAACCAAGGGTCGCGCCGACGCGCAGTTCGCGCCACATGACTTTAAAGATGTCGCCCTTGGTCACGTCGTGAAGCGCTAGCGCACGCGTCACCGTTGTCGCGGCCTGGTTACCGGTGTTGCCGCCGGTGCCGGTCAGCAGCGGAATAAATAGGGACAGCACGGTCACTTGGGCGAGCGTGTCCTCGAAGATACCGAGCACCTGCACGGTCAGAATCGCGGAAACCGCCAGCACGAGCAGCCACACGATGCGGGATCGCACCAGGTTGAGCACCGGCGTGGACAGATACGGCTGCTTCAGCGACTCGGAACCACCCTGACGTGCGGAGTCCTCGCTGTCGGCGAACTCGACGATGTCCTGGGCCTCGTCGTAAGTAAAAATGCCCACAAGGTGCTGGCCGTTATCCACCACCGGGTACGCGAGGTGACCAGACGCGAGCAGGCGACGCGCCGCATACTCGGCGTCTTCGCTCTCCACGACGGTGGGGGTTTCGCGCATGATGGTGCCCACCTCGTCATCCGCACGCGCCTTGAACAGGTCCTTCAGGCTGAGTACGCCGGTGACGTGGTGCATGTCGTCGATAACTGGCACGGTGTAGATCGTCTCCAGGTCATCAACATGCGCGCGCAGCTTATCGACGACCTCCTGCGCCGTCTCCGTCGCACCAACCGCCTCCACATTCGGCGACATGACACGGCCGACCGACCCCTTCTCGTAGGCGAGAATCAGGTCTGTGTAGGCGCGGTCGTCCTCATCCAACTCGTTGAGAACCCGCTCCGCCACCTCCGGATCCATGTGATCGAGCAGCATGACCAAGTCCTCGGTGCCGAGGGCATCGAACAGGCCAGGGATCTGATGATCACCTAAGGCTTCGACGATTTCGGCCTGGTGGGCGGGCGCGAGGGCGTCGAAAAGCACAGCGGCTCGAGGCGCTGGCAGCAGTCGCACCAGCTCCGCACCGCGTCTCGACGGCTGCCGCTCCACCAAACGGACGATGTCACGCAAGTCCATCCCCGCGAGTTTGTGCTGCATAGCAGCCAAATCGCGCGGGGATAGACGGCGGCGCCGCAACTTCCGTTCAATATTGGCCAAATCAGCCGTTTGCATAGCTCTCACACCGCGAGCGTACCTGGCTTCATATTCACCCGAGCGGGGGCTATTCCCAGATAGCTATTCCGCATTTATTACGCATGTGTAAAACTTTACGAACGTTTTGCGATACATCTCGCGGAAACACCCAGGAATCGGCGTTATCGCCCAGACCCAAGGAGCCCCCATGGCAAAAACTGTACGTTCCCGACGCGTATCCATCGCGGCGGGCGCGCTCTCCCTGGCGCTGGTGGCGCCATTCGTATCCCCCGTCAGCATCACCCCGGTGGCGGCAGCTGTCGACGCCAGCGCGTTCGACACCACCTACACCACCACTAACTTCTGGGACGTCGACGAAGCAGTCGTAGAAGGGCTTGTGCTTGAGCCCGGCGACAAGGTCGAAGCAACGGCACTCCTTCTCGCCCGCAATAAATGGCGCTTCCGCACCAGCGGCTGCAACCTGATTCTCATCCGTCCAGAGGCTGCGATCTCCTTCGGGAAGGGCAACCAGAACATTGCGGTCAAGGTAACCAAGGCCGACGGCTCTTCCTTCGACACCACGCTGAAGGTCAACGTCGTGGATAAGAAGGCCGAGGGAAACACGTTCACCGAGCCTGCCGACGCCTGCCCGACCCCCGAGGAACCGACGCCCGAGGCCCCAACCTCGGAGGAGCCCGCTCCGACCACGACCGCTCCTGCAGAAGAGCCAACGTCTGAGCCGGCTCCGACGACGGCTACCCCGCCGGCGGAGGAGTCGTCGACAAGCAATGCCCCGAAGACAACCGCAAACGCCTTCAACGGTCGCTTCAACACCGCCAACTTCTGGAACAAGAAGGAAGCAGTGGTCGAAGGCCTGAAACTGCAGCCGGGTGACACCGTCGCACCGACGACGAACACGATCTTCAACTGGAACTTCCGTAACGACAACGGCACCCTCACCGTGATTCGCCCGCAGTCCGCGACTGCTTTTGGTACCGGCAACAAGGACATCGCTGTGAAGGTGACCCCCGCCGAGGGCGAGGCGTTCACGACCACACTGCGCCTGAACGTTATCGACGAGCGCCCCGTCGGCGAGTGGGAAAAGGAGCTGGAGAAGACCTACCCGGTCGACTTTGAGAAGTCCACCTCCGCCAAGACGCTGGAAGCACTCAAGCTGCCGAAGGGCGTGACCCTGAGCAAGGGTGGCGTGAGCCTGCCGACCGGCTGGAGCGTCACCACCGACGCCGACGGCGTCCGCATCACCCCGCCGACCACCTTCACGGAAGGCGACATTGAACTGCCTGTCTCCGTCGAGCAGGTCCACGACGACGGCACGAAGGACACGTTCAAGGCAACGCTGAAGATTGCTGCGAAGAACCCGTCCAAAACCCCGGCTGAAGTAGCAGGTACCGCAGCAGACATTCTCGGCCCGCTGCTGGGAAGCATCATCGGCGGCGCGACCGGCGGCACCGGCCTGGGCAGCCTGATTGGCAACCTGATCGGTGGCGGCAAGGGCGAAGGCTCCGAAGGCGGCAGCGGCGGCGGCCTTGGTGGTGTCATCGGCAACGCTCTCGGCGGCCTGCTCGGTGGCGGTAAGGACGGCAAGAGCCCGCTGGAGGGCATCGTCAAGGTTGAGGTGCAGCCGAGCGGCATCATCGTCACCGGCAACGCCAACCCGACGGTGGAGATCCGTGACAACGGCTCCAACAATGGTTCCGGCAACTCGGTCGTCGTGACGAACAATGCGAACCCGACGGTGGACATTCGCGACAACGGCTCCAACAACTCGGTTGTTGTGACCGGCAACGCCAACCCGACGGTGGACATCCGCGACAACTTCAACAACAACGGCAACCCGTCCGTTGTCATTACGGATAACCTGAACCCGGTTATCACCGGCAACATGAACGACAACGGGTCCAACAACGGCTCGAACAACTCCGTTGTGGTCACCAACAACGCGAACCCTGTTGTCACCGGCAACGCCAACAACAACGGTTCTGGTAACTCGGTCGTCGTCACGGACAATGCAAACCCGCGCGACAACCTGAACAACAACGGTTCCAACAACTCGGTCGTGGCGACCAACAACGCCAACCCGACCGTTGTCATCACCGGCAACATGAACGACAACGGCTCGAACAACTCCGTTGTGGTCACGAACAACGCCAACCCGGACATCCGCGACAACGCCAACGGTGGTCTGTTCGGCAGCTCGGGTGGCTCCTCGAAGAAGGGTGGCAACGGCGACCAGCAGGGCGGCGACAAGCTCGTCGGCGCCAAGGTCAACGCCACCGGTGGGTCCTCCGACCCGCGCTGCATCGCTTCCCTCGTCGGCCTTGGCGTGCCGCTGGTCCTGATGCTGCCGCTCGCGCTGGCTAACCAGGCGGGCCTCCCGGGCCTGGGTCAGGCAAACGGCCAGGCTGGCGACATCTTCACCGCGGCCGCCCGCAACGCTGGCCTCGATCCTGCCCAGGCGATGGCAATCGGCGGCGGTATCGTCGGCCTGGTTTCCGCGCTGCTGATCGCTACCGCGGTACGCACCTGTGTCCCGGACGTGCAGAGCGTTGACATCAACGTCAACGGCTCGTCCCGCAAGGATAAGGAGGAGGCGCCGACTACGGTTGCGCCGGTCGTCGAGACGCAGTAGCCCCTCAATGCGAAAACCCCCGCTGAGCGGGGGTTTTTCTTGTGCGCCCGGAGGGATTCGAACCCCCAACCTTCTGATCCGTAGTCAGATGCTCTATCCGTTGAGCTACGGGCGCAATGGCGGAGATGACAGGATTTGAACCTGCGGCCCCCGTCAAGGGGGCAACTCCTTAGCAGGGAGCCCCATTCGGCCACTCTGGCACATCTCCAGCGCTGCGTACACATTACCTGTATCCGGGCGAGCAGCCAAATATCACCGAAATCCGTCCGTATACTCGGCCGCATGAAAATCCACACGTGGCTCAATTCCGGACTGGCAGCACGCGACAATTCCGGCGACACCGCGGACTACCTCCTCTGGTTCCCCGCGGCGCTGGACACCCTCGGCACCGGGCCGCTCACCGGCACGCTGCACTTCACGCCGAAGACGTCAGTACTACGCGACGCCCCCGCAGGCACGGTGCTCCTCGGCATCCCAGTGGGTGATCTCCAGGGCATTCCGCCTATCGACGACACCACCACCCCCATCCACCTCACCAACCCCCTCCCCCTCGAGCAGATCCAGGTCGTCGCCGGCCAGAACCGTCCCGACACCAAGCGCGCCATCGAGATCCTGCGCGACGTCCCCGGCGAGCGTCAGTTCCACACCATGCCGGAACTCTTCCCATAAAAGAGGCCGACCCCGAGGTTTAAGTCCCTCGAGGTCGGCTTTCTTGCTGGTGGTTACTTCTCTGGAGTCGTCGTCACCGGTGCCGTAGTGATCGGCATCGGTTCGGACGAACCACCCTTGATCGAGGTGAACGCCTCACCCTTCTCGTTCGAGCACCAGTCGTACAGCACACCACCTGCAGCGACCAGACCAAGCACGCCAAGTGCGATAGTGCCGAAGCGCTGGATGTTCGGGTCGTTGCCAATCGCCTGGATCTGGCGGTTCGCAGCATCGAGCTGTGCTCGGATCTCCGCGAACTGGTCGTTGTCTCGGCCCGCGCCGCCGTGGCCACGATCTGGAGTATCGCGACGCATCGCCGCCTGAATGTCAGCGTTGACCTTGGCCAACTGTTCGTTGATCGCGCCCATGTACGGACGAGCCAACTCGCCACCGACGGCACCAAGCACCGCAATCGGCACCAGGTACAGCAGCGGGGACGCCACAGCGTTAGCCACGCAACGCTCCCAGGCACCGTTGTCCGTCTTGCCGTTCGGCTGCTCAACCTTGGTGGTCGGAACCGGAACAGTCTCGGTGACGGTTTCGGTCACCGGCGGGGTCGGAACCGGAACAGTTTCCGTGACGGTCTCGGTCACCGGCGGGGTCGGGACCGGAACAGTTTCCGTGACGGTTTCGGTCACCGGCGGGGTCGGGACCGGAACAGTTTCCGTGACGGTTTCGGTCACCGGCGGGGTCGGCGGGGTCTTCTCCCCCGGCTTCACACCAAGGTCAACGTCCAGGTATTCCTTACCGGACTCCACAACAACCTTGCGCGACACCTGCGACGGATCCGTCGGGGTGTAACCATCACGCGTCTTGTACTCCACGGTGTACTCACCCGGCTCGACGTCAACCTTCCAGTTG
>NZ_KV833341.1:72109-340854 GCF_001837615.1 Corynebacterium sp. HMSC070H05 | reverse complement strand
TAGCAGACACACATTTTGTCGCTTAACCCACAGACACACATTTTGTCGCTTAACCCAGAAAAACCGTCAGTTTCCTGACGGTTTGCGTTGTGGTCCTAGCTGGGATCGAACCAGCGACCTTTCCGGTGTGAACGGAACGCTCTTCCACTGAGCCATAGGACCGAACGAATTGCTAGATTACACGGATGGAGCGCCACGGACGAATCCGCAGGCCACAACCACTTTCCCCCAAGAGAGCCTTCCTCTGCCTAGTTTGACACCTTGAATCGCGTGCGGCTCCCGAGAATTACATCGCTGAAACCTCATTAACCAACCCGCACCAAGTGCCGTGAACTGCCGATTTGGATACAAGCGGTGAATGAGGATAAGGTTTGTTCTCGCAATCAGCGCGGTAAGCGCGGAGAGCATGCGGATGTAGCGCAGTTGGTAGCGCATCACCTTGCCAAGGTGAGGGTCGCGAGTTCGAGTCTCGTCATCCGCTCCAAGTACTTCGGAGTTCCCGAATACTTTGGAGGTAACTCCACGGTGGATTGGTCGAGTGGTTAGGCAACGGTCTGCAAAACCGTGTACACGGGTTCGATTCCCGTATCCACCTCCAAGCTGTCACCAGCCAAGCGCGATTAGCTCAGCGGTAGAGCACTACCTCGACACGGTAGGGGTCACTGGTTCGATCCCAGTATTGCGCACAGAGGGTCTCCCCCCTCGTCAACTGAATACAAGATGCGGATGTAGCGCAGTTGGTAGCGCATCACCTTGCCAAGGTGAGGGTCGCGAGTTCGAGTCTCGTCATCCGCTCCACTATGACGTTGAAAATGATAAAACGGCGTTTGCGTTAGCGCGTATCGCTTAGGGGGGTGCGAAAAATCGCCTGCGTTAGCGAGTGTATAGCGCGTTAGCTCTTACCTGCAGAAGCGCTTTCCTCTCTTTCGGCTGAGCGGGCGTTTGCGTTAGCAGGCGTTGATTTGGTCGAGGCGGACGCTATGGTCGGCGACCTCGGTCACAAGTTCGGCATCGTGGGTGATGACAATGACGACGGCACCAGTGTCAGCGAGTTTACGCATTACTCGGGAAATCGCGACCAGGTGCTTGTAGCCAACACCGGATGTGGGCTCGTCGAAGATATAAACTTTCTTGTTCGTAGCAAGCGCTGTAGCAATAACCAGGCGTTGGCGTTGCCCGCCAGAAAGTGCTTGGGGATGATCAGTCTCGTGGTCGGCAAGGTCGAGTTCTTCAAGGATCGCGTGGGCATCGATGTGTTGCTTTTCGGCTTTGGTCGTGCCGAGCGTGACTTCGTCGATGACGGTATCTGAGAACAACTGTCGGGTAGGGTCTTGCATCACAAGGTAGGCGTCGCGGCTGGTGAATTTTTGTCCGCCGAGTGTGATGGATGCATGTTTGGCTTTTTCTAGTCCGCAAACAATGCGTGCCAGAGTTGATTTCCCTGAACCGCACGGGCCAAGGAGTGCCGTGATTTTCCCTGCCGGAAACAACACGTGGTTAATATTGAGGACTGTGTTTCCGTGGCGGTAGGCAAAGGCGAGGTTGTCGATCGTGAGCCCTTCACCTTCTGGTTCGGGCAGGCTCGGCATGGATACGGGCACTAGGGATCGCAGTCCAAGCTGTTTGCGCTCCTCATCCGAGGTAGCGTAGAACTCTTCGCCGGTTGCGGTGAGGGCGATCTTGCCTTTGTCGAAGCAGTAAACGCGGTCGACGATCCCAGCAAGGAAACTCAGCCGGTGTTCAGCAATGATGATGGTGTGTCCATCGGCTTTGAGCCTGGCGATGAGTGTGGCGAGTTGGTCGATAACGTCAGCGGACAAGTTCGCGGTTGGCTCGTCAAAGACGATCAGCGACGTGTTGTTGCACATGGCGACGGCGCAGGCCACGCGCTGCATCTGTCCGCCTGATAGTTGTGTGACGCGGGATTCCAACATGTCGACGATACCTAACTCGGCTGCAACCTCGTCAATGCGGGCACAGATCTCCTGCGGGTCGCGGCCGAGATTTTCTGGACCGAAGGCGAGTTCTTGGCGCACGTGAGTGGTGTAGAACTGGGTGCGCGGGTTTTGAAACACTGTCGAACAGTGGTGGGCAAGCTCTGATAGATCTACTCGTGCCACGTCAATGTCGTCGACTGTGACGCTTCCGGTAAGGTCGCCGTCGTGAAAGTGTGGGATGAGCCCGTTAAACAGCCGCAACGCGGTGGTTTTCCCTGACCCTGACGCGCCACACAGCAAGGTGACGGTTCCAGGTGTGATGGTGATGGTTGCGTCGTTGATTGAGGGGTGGTCTGCTCCTCGATAGGTGAATGTGACCCCAGTTGCTTGGGCTATTGTCATAGGACGATTCTCCATATCGCGAAGCCGATAACGACGAGCAGAATAACTGCGTCGACCACCCGGAATTTCACGACCGTGACTGAGGTGGGCTTTGCGGTTCCGCCCAGTCCGCGCACGAGGGCGGCCGATGCCAGTTCGTCCCCGCTGCGTACCACGGTCGATAGCAGCGGGATTGTGAAGTACTGGGCTGCACGCAGGGAAAGCGCGGACATGCCGCGTAGTTTCATGGCATCTGAGATCGCTTTAACCTCGTGGCCGATCACGGGCAGCACACGTAAGGCAACCGAGATTGGGATCGTGAAACAGGTCGGGATCCGTGAGCTGGCGAGTGCTTTTTGCAAGGTGGCGGGTCGGATTACGCCGATCGCATAGGCTCCCATTCCTGCGCTGACACTGAATCGCCACATCCACTGCAAAAACAGCACGAGGAACGCGCTGGCCGTTGATTTCCAGACCAGGGGTATCACATAAACGAGTGTGCCGAGGACCGCAAACGTGGCGAGGTAGCCTGCTACCCAGCTCGGGCGCACGAGCGTGTTGGGGTTGATCGCAGCGCTCGCCAGCATCACGGCGGCGAATCCGCCCAGAGTACACACGAACCACGGCGAGTAGGCGCTGTAGATCGTGGTGGAGACGATGACGAGCGCTGCGATAATCGTGCGCGGGTCGGGAAGTTTAGACAAGACCGGCCCGTTCAAAGTGCTTACGCGCCACCCGGGTTCCTAACAGACCAGCAAGCCAGCCCACGATGAGCATCACAACGAAGAAGCCCAACAGAGTCGGGATAGTGACTACCTGGGCCATCTTCGCGGCATACTCGGCACCCATTTGTTCGGCGATCTGCGACATATATGCATCTTGGTTCATAAATAGCGGTATCCACGGTGACACGTAGATCGGCAGGATAAACAATGCATATGCCAGTGGAACGCGAACTTTCACGCTCTTCGGCCCCTTGGTGATCACCAAGTCAGCGAGCAGGCCGAATACAGCGGCCACCGCGACGCCGCCCACCCAGTGGCCGGTCACGAAAAAGAGGATTTCGATGATAATCAGCATGATTGTCAACGCCCCCATCTTCGGAGTGCGTGCTGTGAACAGCGCAAAGACGATGCCGTTAACGAGGATAGAAAGCAAGAAACCGGCATACATGGCGGCGGGGATGAACCCGAGCATTCCGAATGCAAACACGATGACGAACATCAAGGCGGTGAAGACGCCAATGTTGATGAAGTCGCGCGCGTTGAGGCGCGAGGATGTGGGTGTGGACATAGTTTTTCCTTTCATGATTGTGAACAGTGCTGTGTTTTAGACGAGTTGCCATCCGGCGGCGTTGATGCGTTCTTGCCAGAAATCGCGGTATTGACCTGGCTGGTTGACCAGCTCGTCGTGGCACCCGCGCTGGGCGATACGCCCACCGTGGGAGAGCACAATGATTTGGTCAGCTGACCGAATGGTTTCCAGTTTGTGGGCGATGACAATCAGTGTGGAGTGTTTGCGTAGCTCATTCATCGCCGCAACAATGTTGGCTTCATTTTCCGCGTCCAACGCGCTGGTGGCCTCATCGAACAGCACAATCGGAGCTTTCTTCACCAAGGCGCGAGCGATGGACACTCGTTGGCGTTCCCCACCTGACAGTGCACGCCCGCCAGCACCCGCCAATGAATTCCAGCCGTCTGGGAGGCGGTTGACGATTTCCGTCACGCCCGACAGGTCAGCGGCCCACCTGATTTCTTCATCGGTGGCTTCTGGGTTGCCAAGGCGAATGTTGGCTTCGAGAGTGTCGTTGAATAAGTAGACGTCTTGGAAGACGAGAGACACCTGGCGCATCAGGTCTTCGATGGTCTGCTCGCGCACGTCCACTCCGCCAACGCGCGCGCTGCCGGACTGCACATCCCAGAAACGTGCAACCAACCGGGCGATCGTCGTCTTCCCGCACCCAGATGGACCAACCAGGGCACACATGCCGCCTTGCGGGACATGGAAGGAAATATCACAAAGAACCGGGGTGTCCGGATCGTAGCTGAAGGTGACGTCCTCGAAACGAACATCACCAGGGGCGTTTATCGGTGTGGAGGCATCGGGTTCGGACAGTTCGGGGGCATCCATGACCTTGTCGACGTGGTTCATCTGCTGGCGGCGTTCTTCCAGCCCGGTCATGCAGCCGCCGATGTCTTGGAGCATGGTGGTGAACCGCAGGCACATGCCGATTGTGACCACGGCGTTCAGCGCATTCATTTGCCCGCCGAGGGCGAGTTGGGCGGTCAGCCAGATCATCACCACAATGAGCGCTTGGACGAACATTCCATTAATCAGGTTCGCTAATGTTTCGATCCACAATGCTTTGCGACCCTTGCGGTCAGCCTGTTTGAATGCCCGATCAAGGGCCGGGTAGTCGTCGGCGACATGGCAGGAGCGCAGCGCGCCTTGGCAGGTGGCGAATTCGACCATGCGAGCCGCCAACTCTGACTCGGCTGGTTCGGAAACCTGCTTACCTTTATCAAGAAGCACGCGGGAGATATGGAGGAAAGCGAGCATGATCGGGAAGGCGATCGTCAAGGTCAGTCCCAGTCGCCAATCCCAGAACCAGGTTCCCACAGTGATCACCAGCACGGCTGAGAGTTTTTGGACGAGGGAGAAAATGAAATGTGCCGCCGACTCGCCCAAGTTCATCATTTCCTGGGTGACCATGCGCGACAGCCGTCCAGAGCTACCCGAATCGAACACTCCCAACGGTAGGCGGGCTACCTTGTTGCCGACCGCTTGGTGGACGTCGTGAATGAATCCGAGCGCGCCGATATAGCCGGTGCGCATGCCATAAAACTCCGTGCCCACGCCCAGCATCGCGATCACCGCCAAGGCGATGAGCCAGCCCGAAAACGACAGCCCCCACACCGGCATTCCGGTTGCTAGGGCACTTGCGGCGGGAAGCAGAGTCAGCAGGGCAAAGCCGTGACACAGTCCTGAGACCGCACCCCACGCTTGACCAACCGAAAGGTCTCGCCACGAGGCGGGTTCCATCAAACGCTTAAAGCGTGGCAGCAATAGTTGATTCATCGTGTCATCTCCTCGCATGCACCTTGGGTAAGAAGTGCCTGATAGTGCGCATTACCCAACAGCTCATCGTGTTTACCGACCACAGCAATGCGCCCGCGTTCCATGACGACGATTTGGTCTGCCCCTCTGATCGAGGCCAGTCGGTGGGCGATCACAATCACGGTTCTGCCTTTGGCAAGAGTCGAGAGAGCTTGTTGGATTTTCGATTCCGATTCCGGGTCCGCCATCGCCGTCGCCTCGTCCAGCACCAACACTGGGGCATCAACCATGAGCGCCCGGGCGATTGCGATACGGGCTGCCTGGCCGCCCGAAACGTGGGTGTCCTCGCCCAACACGGTGTCGTAACCATCTGGCAGGCTCATGATGAACTCGTCGATCTGCGCTGCCCGCGCCGCCTGCCGCACCTGATCCAAGGTTGCGTCTGGCGCGCCCAGGGAAATGTTGTTGTGGATGGTGTCACGAATAAGCTGTGCATCTTGCAGGACGAATGCAACCGTCGAATACAACACATCCTGGGAAATGCTCTTTAGATCAACCTCGCCAATAGTGATCGTGCCAGCGTCCGGGTCATCGAAGCGGGCAATCAAACTCGCCAACGTCGACTTCCCCGCACCCGACGGGCCAACCAGCGCGGTCACCGTGCCTGCCGGAATGCTCAGGCTCACCTCGTCTAATGCCTGGGTGTCATCATAGGCATACGACACACCCCGAATCTCAATATCATGACCCTTTGGTGTCTGTGGCGCATCGGGCTGACTCAACGCCGGTAGCTCCATGACGTTCACCAGCCTCACTGCCGCAGACCCTGCGAGCTGGTAAGACCAGGCGATTGTCGCGACTGTCATCAATGCGCCCGGCAACACCAAGGCAATCAACGTCGTCGCTATCACCTCGTAGATGCTCACCCAACCGGCGTTCATCATCAACGCGCCACCGCCAAGGTTCACGATCAACAACACCGGGATCGACACCCACGAAAATGAGGCGACCGACATCGACACCAGCGGCATACACCACGCCCGGTAGAACTTAGAAAACTCGTTAGCTGCATCTAAATAGGCTTTATGTGCTTGGCCAACCTTGCCGAACGCTTTCACCACTGAGATACCGGCAACGAACTCGGCCATCGTTGCCGAAACCTGAGCGAGCTTGGTATCCATTTGCGCGGTCTTCTCATTCATCCCACGCATCGACATGCCATACATGCCCACATAAATCGGAATCGTCGCAATCGACAGCAACGCGAGTCGCCAATCCACCACAAACGCATACATCAACAAGGCGAGCGGGGATACGATCGCGTTCAGTTTCTCGATCGGCCCGTGCGCGATCACTGTGTGCACCGTGGCCGTATCATCCTGAATGGTCTTGCGGATCTTCCCCTCACCCTCGCGGGTAAACCACGACAGCGGAGCAGTCGACATTCGGGCGGCAATTTGCCGGCGCATCTGGTTACGCAACGACAGGTCAATAAAATGCGTCACGCCCAATGCAACAAAATATAAGGTCAACCGGGTCATGTATGCACTGACGAGGAGTATGACGATCCAGTTCACTCGCGCCGGGTCCACCTGGTCTTGCATAAGTTCTCTGCCAAGCTCCACCAGAGCCACATACGGGGCAATTGCCAACACCCCGGAGGCGAACGCTAAGACCTGCGCGACGAACAGTTTGCCTTTCACCGGCTGCGATAACTGACGAATCGCGTTCTGGCCAGCGACAGATTTTTCCTTCGCCGACCCATACTCACCTTCAACAACCTGATCCATTGCACTATCGTCCATGCAAACACCATCCTTATTAAGTAAGGCTAACCTTATCTAGTTTCTGGGAGATGTACCTAATCGTGCACGAAAACCGATACGAGCAGCTCCCCCGATTGTTGCCTCTGCTGTTCTCGCTCACTGCAATGGTCACGAGACTTCAATAGGCATCGCTTCACCAGAATCCGGAGCGGCTATCCTACCGGCGTGCAGAAACTTTCTGGTGGCCTCCTCGCCGCGCTGGCTTTGTTTACCGCCTCTGGCCCCCTGGGCATCGACATGTACCTCCCGGGCATTCCAGAGCTTGCGACGAGTTTGTCGACGTCACACTCATTTGCCCAGATGACCATTACCGGGTTCATGCTCGGTATGGCCCTTGGCAATCTCTTGTTTGGGGCGATTTCCGACGGGACCGGACGAAAGCCTGTCATTATTGTGGCTTCCGCCGTTGCCCTTGTTGCCTCGGTGGCTTGCGCGCTAGCCGATTCCATCGCATTCCTCATTTGCGCCCGCTTCTTCCAAGGCCTCGCAGGTGGATGCGCGATCGTCGTTGCTCGTGCTGTCGTCCCCGACATTGCTCACGGAAAACAAGCCGCGCGCGGACTTTCAGCGCTCATGGCGATCTCCGGGTTTATGCCTGCAATCGCCCCGGTGCTTGGTGGCCTCATCATTCCCGCATTCACCTGGCGCGGCGTTTTTTGGACAATCGCTGCAGTCAATCTTGCGCAGCTCGTTGTCGCTTTGTGGCTCGTTCCCGAGACGCTGCCCTCCCACAAGCGGACAAGTGGCACCTTGCGCCAGATGTTTCCGCGGATGGGGCGCTGTCTACAACGTCCCGCGTTCACTGGATACATGGTGGCTGCAGGTTTGGGCTTTGGCACGCTCTTTTCCTACATCGCGGCTTCTCCCCTAGTCCTCCAATTGCAGCTCGGTCTGAGCCCAACCACATTCTCTCTCGTCTTCGGGAGTATCGCGTTGCTCATTCCGCTGAGCAACACACTCAATATGCGGCTGCTCAAGCGGCACCAGCCGCGCACGCTCCTTACCATCGCACTCGGAGTTGATCTCACAGTAGGTGCGATACTCCTCGCCTTTTCCATTTTGGGTCCAAGCACCGCAATGATTCCTTTTATCGCAATCCTCTCCGCGATGGCGGGATTCATCATGGCGAATGCTTCCGCTCTCGCTATCGAGGAAGTGCGAGACATCGGTACCGGAGCCGGAACCGGTGTCATGGGGTTCTTCCAATTCATTATCGGTGGACTCGTTCCACCACTTGTTGCGCTCGGCCCAAACCCAGCCGCTGCGATGGCGCTCGGCGTGCTCACCTGCGCTGGTTTGGCGCTTACGGGAGCACGCATCAGCTCACGCTTTCACCGAAGCTGATCAGCTTCAACCCACCACGTTCCAAAACCACGAGGCCAGAAACAAAACCGCTTTACAATCAACGACGATGCTTACCCCCAACACCTCAGACCAGCTTCCCGACTCGATCGACCCGCAGGTATTGATTGGGCCGGTTCTTCCACCTGGGGAGTGCGAGACACGCTTGATTGGTATTGCTTCGCTCACCGGGGTTGCCGCAATCGAGGGAGCATCTGCCGGCTTGGGAAGTGCGACCGATTTCGCATTGCTCAACGCCCTTCGCGTGTGGTCTGATGCAGTGCTCGTTGGCGCGGAAACGGTACGAAAGGAAGACTACTTCGGTGCGCGAGTCTCGCCAGAGAAACAGCAACAACGGAAAGAAAACGGGCAGTCTGTCGCGCCTCCGATTGTGGTGTTAAGCCGCAGCCTCGGTTTTGATACGTCCTCGCAGCTCTTCTCCAATAGTCTCGCAGCGCCGATATTCGCCGTCCCCCAGGATATGCTCGATACCCCTGAGGTTGCTGCTCGCGCACATGACATCACCGAGGCTGGTGGCAGCATCCTCCCGCTCGTAGATGACTCCATGCGAACAGCAATTGAAGCGCTGCACATGCACGGTATGTCCCGCATCGTTTGCGAGGGAGGTCCACAGCTCAACACCCAGATGCTGAATGAAGACGCGGTAGACGTATTTCATTACACCATCAGCCCTCACGCAGTGCTGCAGCCTTCTGAAGTGAGGTTGTTCGGGCACAGTGACGACGATCGCAACATCCCCTTTGTTCTCGAGTCGGTTAAAGCAACAAGCGATTCCCTGCTGTTTTGCCGTTACCGAAGGGTGCGGGACCGAAAAGGCTAATCGAGCCGGTACGGTATCACCCGTGATGTTGCAAACTCGCCTCCATGATTTTTGGGTCGCCCCAGCGCCCGTCGCGACGCGTTCCCACGCGGAGGTACCAACCTCCACGCTTCGAGGCGCAGGTGCTTTGGCTTGGCCACTGGCAGTCATCTTGATCGTGCACAGGCTTTTTGTCCTCGCACGCACCGGATCGGTGACCGACGACTTCACTACGGTCTGGTCGGCGGCACGCCGCTTCGTCGACCGAGTACCTGTGTACAACGAGATTTACGAGCACGTTGACCCGCACTACCTCTATAACCCGGGTGCTACGCTGCTACTTTCTCCTCTTGGGATGCTTCCAAGTATGGAAAGCGCGAGGCCATTTTTCATCCTGTTCAACGCGCTTTGCATTATTGCTGCAGTCACATGGCTTACGCGGCTAGCGGGCTTCCGCATGTCTCACCCGGTGCTTCCAATCGCATTAGCCCTTGCATTTATGACGGAAGCCGTGACAAATACCTTGGTGTTTTCGAACATCAACGGCGTACTGCTTCTCGCCCTGACTGCGTTTATCGCGTTGTTTCTCGCTAGGCGTGATGTCGGTGCGGGTATCGTGCTCGGGCTGGCGGTCGTCGTCAAGCCAATGTTCGCTCCGCTTCTCGTACTGCCACTGATGAAAATGCGGTGGAAGGTAGTTGCTAGCGGTGTCGCCGTACCTGTATTCCTCAACGTCATTGCCTGGCCGCTGACTCCAGGTGCTCGCGACTACATCGACGTTGTTGTGCCGTATCTAGGCATCACACGCGACTATGCCAACTCTTCGCTCGCAGGTTTTGCCGTCTATTTCGGTATGCCTGCCTGGGCGCACACCATCCTCTTTGTCGTCGCTGCATCTGCTGTTGCGGCGGCGATCATTGGTTTAGCCCGCTGGCGTTATAGCGACGAATGGCTTTGGCTGACCCTGAGCACCGGCGTCCTGCTCGCAGGCGTATGCCTACTGTCCTCACTCGGACAGGCGTACTACTCGATGATGCTCTTCCCCGCCCTGTTTACTGTGTTTCACCGCGCCAGCCCCCTGCACACTTGGCCAACGTGGCTGGGCGCCGTTTTATGTCTCGCGCCACTGAGTTGGGTTACGCCTGACGCGATACTGCTTGGACGGTGGCTGAACACTTTTCTTCCCACATTTGGATGGGCCGTGTTTATTGTCGCGGTGGCATCGTGGGTATGGTCTACTCAAATCACATCGGCGCCACAAAAGGAGAGGACGCGACAATGAGCGAATCCAAACCAAATTACAAGGACTTCACCGAAGCACAGTGGCGAGAAAAACTTAGCCCTGAAGAGTTTCGGGTCCTGCGGGAGGCCGGCACCGAGGCACCCGGTGTGGGCGAATACACCAACACCACCACTGAAGGTGTCTACCGTTGTAGAGCATGTGGTGAGGAACTGTTTCGGTCCTCAGAAAAGTTCGACGCACACTGCGGGTGGCCAGCATTCTTTTCCCCACTGGCGGGCGATCGGATTATTGAGCGCGAAGACCGCTCTCACGGAATGATCCGTACGGAAGTACTCTGCGCGAACTGTGGCTCTCATCTCGGCCACGTGTTTGCCGGCGAGGGTTTTGACACCCCCACCGACCTGCGTTACTGCATCAACTCCATTAGCCTGACGCTGGAAGAGGCCTAGGGCCTCATCCGGCCTACGGCAGGATGTTGATGATCTCCGCGATGTCGCTGACGCGACGTCCGGTCTGGAACGGAACCTCCTCGCGCACGTGCAGGCGGGCCTCGGTGTAGCGCATCGTCTTCATCAGGGCCTCAATGCGCTCGAGCGTTGGCGCCTCAAATGCCAGCATCCACTCGTAGTCGCCGAGCGTAAACGCCTCGACGGTGTTCGCGCGCACGTCCGCAAAGTCGCGGGCGGCTTGGCCGTGTTCAGAAAGGATTCGGCGACGCTTCTGGGGGTCCATGATGTACCAGTCATACGAGCGAACGAAGGGGTAGACCGTGATCCAGTCGCCCGGTTCCTCCCCCATAATGAAACTCGGCAGGTGGGACTTGTTGAACTCTGCAGGACGGTGCAAACCGTTGCCAAGCCAGCTCACCTCAACGAGCTGACCGAACGCAGTCTCACGTCGGAAATCAGCCAGTGCCTTTTGTAGGTCGGAAAACTCTTCTGCGTGCCACCAGATCATGAAGTCTGCATCAGCACGAATGCCGGTGTTGTCGTAGATGCCACGAACAACAACGACGCCCTCTTCTTCAAGCTTGCGGAAGAAAGCCTGCGCTTCTTCGATGATACGAGTACGTTCCGTCCCAAGAGCACCGGGAATTGCACGGAACACTGCAAACTGCAGATAACGCTGCGTGGCGTTGAGTTTCGCAAAGTCAAGCTTGGCCATGATGACGCTCCTTCCCTGCCGATACGGCAGATCAAACTAAAGTCGTAATGAGTCTACGCTGTCGCACATTGCGTCTCGACGATATGTCGGCGCGCCTCCCCCACCACACGCAACGGGTCGATACCTTTATGCGTGTGATGAATCCGGACACCACCCCCCAGACCTCCACACATAGTGCGGATACGCTCGGGGAAGGCGCGAACGAGAACTGGCCGGCGGATTTTTCTAAGGCCGTCGAGTCAATGCATGCAGCCCAGCTGCGTCCTGAGATTTCCCTCGGGACTATCCGACCGCCGCAGCGACCAGCACCGTTTAGCCATGCTGTGGGGCTCGAAGTAGTCCACCCGAACGAGGACGGTGACAACATCCCGGTCGATTCAGAAGGCGATGCTTTCGGCCGACTAATCCTCCTACACTCCCCTGCCGCCGAGGAGGCCTGGGAGGGCACCATGCGGCTGGTGGCCTATATCCAAGCGGACATGGATGATGCTGTGGCGTCAGACCCGTTGCTACCTGACGTCGCTTGGCAGTGGCTCAATGAATCGCTCGCGGAGACCAGTGCTGGGTTCACCAATCTTGGCGGCACGGTTACGTCGACCGCATCAGTACGCTTCGGTGAGATCGGCGGACCTCCCCGCGCATACCAGTTGGAGATGCGCGCCTCCTGGACTGCTGAGGGGATCGACTTGAAGAGCCACGTCGAGGCTTTTTCCAAGGTTTTGGCCCATGTTGCCGGGCTTCCACCAGAGGGTGTGACACAGCTCAACGCACGCTAGGGCATACTTACGCAACATGACATCCCAGGTGCAGTACCACCTCGTAGAAACTCCCGAGCAATTCTCTCGCGCAGCGGCGGCATTGGCAGAAGGTCGAGGCGCTTACGCCATCGATACCGAGCGCGCAGCGTCATTTCGTTATGACGACCGAGCGTTTCTCGTGCAGATTTATCGACGAGATACCGATACGTACCTGTTCGCCCCGGAAGGCAACCGAGACGCGCTTCATGATGCCCTCGCTCCCGTCATCAACGGTGAGGACTGGATTATCCACGCTGCCGTCGATGATCTTAAGTCGCTCGCAATGCTCGGTCTCTACCCAGGCACAATCTTTGACACAGAACTCGCATCCCGCTTCGCAGGGTTTAATAGGCCAAATTTGGCAGCGATGGTGCAGCACTTCGTAGGAGTAGAACTTAAAAAAGGTCACGGCCACGAAGACTGGTCCACCACACCTCTGCCACCGACGTGGCAAGAATACGCAGCGCTAGATGTGGCACACCTCCACGATCTCGCAGAGGCTCTCGCCGAGCAATTGGACAACGAAGGCAAGCTTTCGTTCGCCGAGCAGGAGTTTGAGCGGATTGTCAACGAGCTCGGACCGGACAACGCACCCTTTAATGAGACATGGCGTGACATGAAGGGAGTGTCAGGGCTACGCTCCGCCAGGAGCCTGCAGCTCGCTAAAACGCTGTGGACCGCCCGCGACGAACATTGCCGAAAAGAAGACATCTCTCCCGGTCACATGCTCTCGAGCGAATCAATCGTCACCATCGCTCGTACTGTGCCATCTTCCCCATGGGAACTGCGAAACTGCCTGCGCTACCGCTCGCTCAACACAACGAAAGCCAAATTCTGGTTTAGTCTCGTCGAACAGGCGCTCGCTGAGAACCCCGAACAATGGCCAACCCCCGCGCAGCCTGCACCGACTGACCCTCCCGCAAAAATTGTGTGGGAACGCGACTACCCACGTTCCTGGCACGCATTGCAGTCGGCGCGAAAGTACGTCTCTGAAGTGGCGGCGCAACAAAACATCCGTCCAGATATGCTGCTCTCTTCTGCAGTGCTGCGACAAGTTATGTGGACTGCCCCAGACTCCGACGCCGTATGGAGTACTGACGCTGCTGCTATGCAACTGAAGCGTGCTGGGGCACGCCCATGGCAGATCGCCCTTACAGCACCGCTGCTCGCGCGGGCCCAAGCTGAAGCGAAAGCAGCAAGAATCCCGCAGGGCAAAACCCCGTCATCTGGACGAGCTGCAGCACGTCGACGTCGCAGGAAGCGCGCTCAATAGCGCCTTACTCACTGTCAGCGAGTCGCTGTGCCCACTCTCTAATCTGCAGGGTGGCAGACTCCGCATCGAGTCCGTACTCCTGGAGGATTTCGTCGCGGGACCCGTGCAGGGGGAACACATCCGGAAACGCGAGTTGGCGTAGCGGTGTGTCCACCTCTGCTGCCGAAAACGCCTCAGCGATAGCAGATCCGACGCCGCCTCGAATGATGCCGTCTTCATAGACCACAACCATGTCAGCTTCGACAGCCAGGTCACACAGCGCGGCGTTGACGGGAATGATCCAACGGGGATCGACAACAGTTACGCGGATACCGTCGTCGACAAGCGCATCTGCAATCTCGAGCGCGGCCTGACCAAATGCGCCGACGGCAACGAGTAGCACGTCGATTTCTGAATCGCTGCTATCACCTGTGGGTTCGGCGAGGATATCTACACCGCCGACGTTTCGCAGTGCCGGGATCGTCGGGCCGGCAGAGCCCTTCGGGAACCGTACGATCGTCGGGGCGTCGTCGACAAGAAGGGCCTCCCTGAACTCTTCGCGCAACGACTGAGTGTCTCGAGGTGCGGTGATACGGACACCCGGGACGATCGATGCGATCGCCATATCCCAAACACCGTTATGGCTTGCGCCGTCGGAGCCAGTTACGCCTGCACGGTCCAGCACTAACGTAACCGGCTGGTGGAGCAAACCTGCATCCATAAGCAACTGGTCAAAAGCACGATTGAGGAAGGTCGAGTAAATCGCCACAACCGGGTGCAATCCACCGAGTGCCATACCAGCGGCAGACGTCACTGCGTGCTGTTCCGCAATCCCCACATCGAAGAACCTGTCTGGGAACTGCTCACCAAATGGCTGCAGACCGGTTGGCCCCGCCATTGCCGCAGTGATCGCAACGATGTCATCGCGTTCGTGGCCTGCGCGAAGCAGCTCTTCGGTGAAAGCGGCGGTCCAACCTGGCTTAGAGGTGGCCAGTGCTTTTCCTGTTACAGGGTCGATCACGCCGGTAGAGTGCATCTGGTCGGCTACGTCATTGACTGCCGGGGCGAAACCGTGGCCTTTCTCAGTGACAACATGCACGATCAACGGCCCCTCGTAGCGCTTGGCATACTTAAAGGCGTTGAGCAGTGCTTTGAGATCATGCCCCTCGACCGGACCGACATATTTCATACCAAGGTCCGGGAACATTTCGGTTGGAAGAACCTGATACTTCACGCCTTCCTTGAGCGCATGCAATGCATCAAAGGTCTTCTCTCCGACCCACCCCATAGATTTGAGGGTCTTTTTCCCAGACTCCATGACCTCGTCGTAGCCAGGCTGGATCCGAATAGCGGCTAGCTGGTCACGGAGCTTGGTCAGGTTATTGGCCAGTCCGCCAATCGTCGGAGAGTACGAACGGCCGTTGTCGTTAACCACGATGACAACGTTGCGGTTTCCGGCCGCGATGTTGTTGAGTGCTTCCCAACACATGCCACCTGTGAGCGCTCCGTCACCGACAACTGCGATGACGTGATCGTCCGAATTACCGGTGAGTTCCTTCGCTTTGGCAAGACCGTCAGCATAGGACAGCGAGGCGCTGGCGTGGGAAGATTCGGTCCAGTCGTGTTCTGATTCAGATCGCGACGTGTACCCAGAAAGACCGCCCTTCTTGCGCAAGGAATCAAACTGGTTCGCACGTCCAGTCAAAATCTTGTGCACATACGACTGATGCGACGTGTCAAAGATGATTGGGTCGTTCGGGGAATCGAAAACGTAATGCAGCGCCAGTGTCAGCTCAACAACGCCGAGGTTCGGTCCGAGGTGTCCTCCGGTTGCTGACACTTTCTGGATGAGCAGCTGCCGGATCTCGTCCGCGAGCGCGTTGAGCTGGCTCGGCGCGAGCTTCTGCACGTCTGCCGGTGTCTCAATATGCTCGAGCAGTCCCACTATCCTGTCGCTCTCCTTCAGGTTTTTCGCCGCGATGCGGTCCGCATCTGCGGTGTTCCCGTATGGTTTCCGCACGTTGCGTAGTGCGGAATCGGTTCTGGTCAGCTTACACTCCGAAATTGGTTGGCCCTATTCCTCCGCACCACCATTGTGGTCAGGCACAAGTGATGCCATGACCTCAAAATGGTGAGTATTGGGAAAAGCATCGATAAGAGCAATGTGCTCGACTCTAAATCCGTGCGCGCCAAAGCCTGCGAGGTCGCGCGCAAAGGTTGCTGGATCACAACCGATGTGAATGATGCGTTCTGGAGCCGCTTGCACAATCTTGTCGACGACATCACGCCCTGCCCCTGACCGGGGCGGATCTAAGACAACAAGTCCCGGAGCCGGAAGCTCGCTGATTCCAACTTCCACCTTCACATTGTGGCGATGCACATCAAACTCGTCTTCCACTGGCTGTGGGTTCGCCGTCGCCGAAGCGGAGTAATCAACGCTGTCGATCCTGCCGCCGCCGATTGCCTCATTGATCGCAGGCACAAATGCACCGACGCCTCCGTACAGATCCCATCCGTTACGGTGCATGTAGTTGTCGCTTCCCCATTCTTTAATGAGGTCGCTATAGGTTTGCGCCGCGTTGAGGTGCGCTTGCCAAAATGCTGTAGGGGGAAAGGAAAACTCGTGACCGTCTACCACCTCGGTGACCAACCCCGGGCCTTCAAGCACCTTGTGAATACGCTCAACGCGTCGGCCACGCTGCGCCGACTGTGTTTCCACAACGTGACGTTTCCCGCGGAAATCCACGACCGCCACAATCTCACTGCCGGGCGTGTATCGAGCCGCGTCGTCGCCAATGATGCCGTCGAGCACTTGCGGCGCGACCTGACTACACACGACACCACCGACAACGTCTGTCGATTTCAGTGCACGCATTCCGGCTCGTCCTTGCGGGTCGACGCCCATGCGGACACGGGTGCGCCAACCAGTTCTGGGATCAAGCTCCACAACCCGCAATTGCTTCTCGACGACATCCGCCTCGACAACACCACTCTTGCTCGCAAGCGCACCGAGTTGGCCAAGAAGAACGTCGCGTTTGAGCGAGACCTGCACCGCCGGGTCAATGTGCGCGAAGTCGCAGCACCCCGCACCTGCTGCTGCCGCAGGACAAGCCGATCTGACCCGGTGAGGCGATGGATCCACTATTTTGACAAGCTCTGCACGTGCCCAGCGTTTTTTCACACGGGTCAGTCGCGCTTCAACCGTGTCGCCGGGAATTGCGCCCGCGATGAAAACGACGCGCCCGTCTGGGGCGTCGGCGATGCCTTCTCCCCCGTGCGCCATTGCCCTCACAGACAACTTCAGCACGAGGCCGGCAGTAATCTCGTCAGTCACAGCTACTCGGACTTACCGCGTCCGGCTTGGCGCTGAGCGCGCTGCGCCTCACGGAATTCGCGGAGCTGCTTTTGGCCTTCGACATTTTGAGCGATGATCTTCTGCAACGCGTCGCTCAGCACGTTCGGGTTACCCTCCGCGGGGGCTTCCTGAGCGCCCTGAGCCTGCTGAGCACGCGCCTCCACAGCCTCTTGCACCTGCTTTGCCAGCTGCTCAGGAAGCACAACGGGGAGAGAGTTTCCAGCAAGAATCGGGTCGTCGCCACGGTAAACAAACGAGCGCGCGACCGTTTCACGACCAAGTTGCGCAAGCTGGTCTTCCGAACCGGACGGAGCAGCAAGTGTCACTCGGTAGAGCCAGCGCGGCCCCTCCACACCGATGATTCGAATGACGCCGTTAGTGCCGGTTCCTACGATCTCTTGACCCCAGGGCCCCTGCTCAATTTCGACGGGCATACCCTCAGAACGCATACCTTCGATGATCTCGTCGGAAGATTCCTCCCACAAACCACCGGTTCGCGGAGCAGCAAACGCCACCGGGGTCAGGCGGCCGAAGCGGGTGACGATGTGAACCATCTTGGGGCCCTGCTCGCCCATCTCCACCTGGACCTGGGATTCCTTCGGCAGTGGAATCCGGATGGATCCGAGGTTCAGCGTGGCCTGGGAGAAGTCCGAAAAGTCAAAGTCATCAATGTTGACGTTATCGCCATCGAACGGACCCGTGGAGCCATTGATCGGGTCATAATCTGTAAGGACCTGCACGCCTTCTGCCACACGAAGCTCCGGCGCCTCTACCTGCGCATCTGCCGTAGCAGATGCCGACTGGGTATCAGCAACCGATTCGGGCGCCTCAGCCTCGGACGCTGCCGGTGCCGCGGTTGACTCCTCTACAACCTTCTGCGGTTCCGGGGTTGTTTCGGCTTTCTTCTTCCTCCTGAACGGCCAGATTGCCATTGCAGGTACCTCCTCTAAATTCTCAGTACGTTTTCGTCGCTAAAGACTGTAGCCCCCAGAGCGACACAGAGTTAGTTCGTGCCGGTCGATCCGTAGCCGCCAGCGCCTCGGACCGTCTCATCGAGCTCGTCCACTTCTTGAAAGCTTGCCAGTTCCACACGTTGCACGACGAGTTGTGCGATACGCATTCCACGTGTGATGACAATCGGCTCAGACCGGTCGGTGTTAATGAGACACACCTTGAGCTCGCCCCGGTACCCTGCATCGACGGTTCCGGGAGTATTTACAATGCTCAAGCCCTGCTTTGCTGCGAGCCCGGAACGCGGGTGAATCAATCCCACTGTGCCTACAGGAAGCGCAATCGCAATTCCTGTGCCAATAAGCGCTCGCTCACCTGGCTGGAGCGTCACATCCTCTGCGGAGTAAAGGTCAGCTCCGGCATCTTCCGGGTGAGCCCGGTGAGGCAAGGGCAAATCAGGGTCAAGTCGCTTAACTGCGATTGGGCCGATGGTGTCGTCGATACGCGCGATTGATTGTTGCTCTTCCACGCTGCCAACCATACGGCAGCTGGGTTCCTCCGATATCAATGCCTAAGGTATGAGGGGTGACTACGAACCCAGTGAATCCTTCCGACACTTCCGCTCCGGATGCAGCGAAAGTGCTGTATACCGAGCGCCAATGGGTGCCTTGGTACTGGTGGGCTGCAGTTGCAGGCCTGACGCTGCTCCTCGCAGGCGAGCTCGCACTGAACCGCAACATGTGGTGGTTTGTCGGCGGCTTTGTTGTCGCAGGCGCGTTGGCGGTCTGGTTTTTAGTATGGCTGTCGCGCTACACCCTAACCGTTGAGCAGGACCCTGACGGGACCCGCTGGTTGCTCGCCGGGGATGCGAACTTGCCCAGTACGGTCGTGGACCGCGCGACGGTTGTGCCGGCTTCCGCCCGCCAGAATGCTTTGGGTAGGCAACTCGATCCGGCAGCGTTCCTCATCACGCGGTCGTGGGTGCCCGAGCATGTTCTTCTCGTGCTCGATGACCCTGAGGATCCGACGCCGTATTGGCTTATTTCAGCAAAAGACCCGGAAGCCGTGCTTGATGCATTCGTTCCGGGCCTTAAGGACCGCTCCTAATCCCCACGAGGAGCGGATAACGGCTTGCGCCGCCTGACACTAATTACTCGCAGTCGAGGCAGATCTTGGAGCCGTCGTCCTCGACATAGGCGAGGCGCTTGTTCTTTTGCACCAAGAAGCAGGACGCGCAGGTGAATTCGTCTTCCTGGCGTGGCTTGACCTCAACATTGAGTTCCTCACCCGAGAGGTCCTGCGTCGGGGGCTCGACAGGCTCAACGATTTCCCCATCATCGTCCATGCTGCTGCCTGCAACCTCTGCTGCCTTCAGGCCTTCGAGGGAGTCGGTTTCGATGTCGTCGTCCATGCGGCGGCGCGGCGCATCGTAATCGGTGGCCATGCTTGATGTTCCTCCAGCTCAACGTCGTGCTTGATCGCGCCTCTACACGCGACATTTGAGCGGAATACTAAAGCACGTCCATGCTTCTGTCATCTTTGCTGGTAGAAACTCATTTTTTCGACATCATCCGCACAAGGGTGCAAGTTTGTACACTGCGCACATGACCTCACCTCAACCACACAACGAGTCGCACGTGTCGCGCTCAGTTTCCCCTTCATCCCGGTTCGGCTTTGGAGTTGACGTTGGAGGCTCCTCCCTGAAGGCTGCGGTTGTCGACCTTCACAGTGGCGAATTTCACGGTGAAAGACTTGAGGTGGCTACGCCACAACCGGCGACCCCTGACGCTATTGCAGAGGCGGTCGCGCAGTTAACGCGTCAAGCAGCATGGTCAGGCCCGGTTGGGATTGCGCTTCCGAGCGTGATTGTCCGCAACATTGCTCGCACTGCGGCGAATATTGACCCGACTTGGGTGGGCACGGATGTGGTTGAGCTCTTCTCTACCGTGCTGGGGCACCACGATGTCACTGTGCTCAACGATGCCGACGCAGCCGGGCTTGCGGAGGTGTCTTTCGGATGCCCCGAAGCACAGCGCGGCTCTGCCTTGTTTCTGACGTTTGGCACGGGTATCGGCTCAGCGCTTCTAGCTAACGGTCAGCTCTTTGCCAATAGCGAGCTCGGGCATCTGCTTATCGACGACACGGAGGCCGAACACCTTGCTTCATCCGCCGTGCGCACGAGGGAAGGCCTTTCTTACGACGATTGGGCCAAGCGCGTGGAAACTGTTCTTTGCGAATACGAACGACTCCTCAACCCGGATGTCATCATCGTTGGCGGCGGTGTTTCGGAAAACAGTGACCAGTGGGTTCCACTGCTGAACGTCAACACTCCAGTAGTTGTGGCCAAGTTACTGAATCGAGCAGGCATCGTGGGCGCTGCCAAGGCCGGTGCCGGTCATGTCGCTGGCTCACCTCATAGGTAAATCCTGTAGGGTGTTGACATTCTGCATATTCGGGCTACGCGCCCATACGTGCAGTAGGCACATAAAAATGGAACGTTCACCTGCTTGCTAGGATGGGCGTTCTGAAAATTTTTATGTGCTTGCGTACCCTGGTTTTCCAGTGGTAGCAAACACTGCACCAACTGCACTTCACAACGATGAAGTGCACATCGCAGTGGTTGTGGGCCGAACCTCTTGCGAGGTCCCGGCCCCGAGATAGTCTGATGAGTCGAAAGGGCGTACGTGGTAGCCAGCGAAGCTTCAAGCAACAACACCGTTCATGGCGAGCCTGTGGATCCGTCAAACGGTGGCGAGAGCAACGGTTCCGGTACCGACTCGAAGCCTGCCAAGAAGACGGTGAAGAAAGCAGCCAAAAAAGCAGTGAAGAAAACCGCGAAAAAGACTGCTAAAAAGACTGCGAAGAAAACCGCGAAAAAGACAGCCAAGAAGACGGTAAAGAAGTCCGCGAAGAAAACTGTCCGTAAGTCTGCGGCGAAGCGCACCACAAAGGCTGCTCAAACCGCTGCAGCGACGGCGGACGAAGCCGAGACCGAGGATCTCGAGGCAACAAGCGCGGACGACGAGTCCTTGGATCCGACAGATGCCGAGGATTACGACCCGGACATGGGCGACGATGAGGACGACGCGTTCGACGAAGATCTCGACGGTGCCATGGACGACGCCGACGAGACCGAAGACGAAGATGACGAGGAAGAAGAGGACGACGGTTCTTCTGTCTGGGACATTGAAGAATCCGCTGCCCTGCGCCAAGCACGCAAGGATGCTCAGCTGACCGCATCCGCGGACTCTGTTCGTGCCTACCTCAAGCAAATCGGCAAGGTTGCACTTCTCGATGCAGAGCAAGAGGTCTCTCTTGCGAAGCGCATCGAGGCAGGACTCTACGCACAGCACCGTCTCGACGAGATGGCACGTGCTGCTGCAGAAGGCGACAAGGATGCAAAGCTCACGCCTGCGGTAAAGCGTGATCTCCGCGCGGTTGCTCGTGATGGCCGTAAGGCAAAGAACCATCTGCTCGAGGCGAACTTGCGTCTCGTCGTGTCGCTGGCCAAGCGTTACACCGGCCGCGGGATGGCATTCCTGGATCTGATTCAGGAAGGAAACCTTGGCCTCATCCGTGCCGTTGAGAAGTTCGACTATTCCAAGGGCTACAAGTTCTCCACCTATGCCACGTGGTGGATCCGCCAGGCAATTACGCGTGCTATGGCAGACCAGGCCCGCACCATTCGTATTCCGGTGCACATGGTCGAGGTCATCAACAAGCTTGGCCGCATTCAGCGTGAGCTGCTGCAGGACCTCGGTCGCGAGCCAACGCCGCTCGAACTGGCAAAGGAAATGGATATCACCGAGGAGAAGGTCCTCGAGATCCAGCAGTACGCTCGTGAGCCGATTTCGCTCGACCAGACGATTGGTGACGAGGGCGATAGCCAGCTCGGCGACTTCATCGAAGACTCCGAGGCAGTCGTTGCCGTGGATGCCGTGTCCTTCACGCTTCTACAGGATCAGCTGCAAGACGTTCTGCACACGCTCACCGAACGTGAGGCTGGCGTCGTTCGCCTGCGCTTCGGCTTGAGCGATGGCATGCCGCGCACCTTAGATGAAATTGGTCAGGTCTACGGCGTCACGCGTGAACGTATCCGCCAGATCGAGTCGAAGACGATGTCGAAGTTGCGTCACCCGTCGCGCTCCCAGGTGTTGCGCGACTACCTGGACTAAATTTTCACGCGACAAAGCTCAGCGCCCCGGCCAGATCATGTATCTGCCGGGGCGCTGAGCTTGCGCTTTACTCGGTGCTACTCGTTTACGGCGAGTATCACCGCGGTCTTTAGTTCGAGGACCCTTCCATTTCATTTATCTTTTCATTGAAGCCATCTTCGATGCACTTCTGGTATGCAGCGTTGTCCGATTGGTACTGTTCACAATCGCCGATGATGTCCTTGGCAAAGTACACACCCCAGAAGATCATCACCGCAGTTGCGATCATTGCGAAAGCGCCTAGGACCAGGCCGGTCACCGCCATGCCTTTGCGGGAACCCGGCCCCACGATGTTCTTCGATTTACGGATACCAACGATGCCGAGGATCACCGCGATGACACCAAGAATGATGGCACCGAACAACGTGAACATGGCAGGGATCGAGAGAATGCCGAAAATCAGGGCTGCCATTGCAACGCCATTAGGTTTCTGCTCCCCTACCGGCGCTGTGCCGTAGGGCGCGCCGTAAGCGGAGGGGCTCTGGGCCGTGTCATAGCCCGCTGGTGCCTCATAGCCGGCGTAGTTGTTCGCTGTGTCGTAGCCTTCCGGCTGCGGCTGGTTATAGGGCGAGACTCCCTCAGGGTGGCCGTTCGGGTCGTTCGGGTAACCGTTGGGGTTGTAGCGGTCAGTCATTCGTTTCTCCTCGTTTTACGTAATGTGCCCGCCCACTGTACCGACTTCGGTGTCACCAGTCACGAAGGTATGCGATGCGTTCTCGGAGCTGTTCCGCGCTACACAGTGCAGTCGGTGGACCTCCGCAGGCCTTTCGTACCTCGGTGTGGATCGCACCGTGTGGGCGACCAGTTTTGCTGGCGACGATGGATACGCGCGCGTTGAGTTCGCTGCGTAGCTGAGGGAGTTCGTCAGCTGCAGTTGCACTTTGGGGAGTCTCCTCCACCGGCTGTGTTACCTTCTGCGGCTCCCCGAGGATCTCCGCTCGTTCACGAGCGCGTCGTTCCTCTGCCCGGCGCGCTTTTTCTTCAGCATCGCGTGCGTCGAGTTGGTCGGCCTGGCGTTTGGCCAGCAGGGTGCGTACTTGCTCGGCGTCGAGGAGGCCGGGCAGTCCGAGGAAGTCTTGTTCCTCTGCAGAGCCGGCGACTGTTGGGGTGCCGTAGGTGGATCCGTCGAAGATCAGCGAGTCGAGCTCCGCCGATGCTCCGATGGTTTCGTATCCGGAGGTTTCGTCGGGTTCGTTTTGGGTGCGGTTGGCCTGCTCGAGCAGTTCGTCGGACCAGCCGGATTCGCGGTGAGGTTTGCCTAGGACGTGGTCGCGAGAAACTTCCATTTCCTCAGCCAGGCGCAGCAGCACTGGGACGGAGGGCAGGAAGACGGAGGCCGATTCGCCGGGCATGCGGGAACGGACGAAGCGTCCGATGGCCTGGGCGAAGAACAATGGTGTGGATGCTGAGGTTGCGTAGACGCCGACGGATAGGCGTGGCACGTCGACGCCTTCGGACACCATGCGGACAGCGACCATCCATTCGTCGCGAGATGCTGAGAATTCGTCGATTCGATCGGAGGCGCCTGGTTCGTCGGAAAGAACGAGCGTGACTGGGGTGTTGGAAAGTTTTTCCAGGATCTTCGCGTATGCGCGGGCGGTGGTTTTGTTGGTGGCGATGACTAGTCCGCCAGCGTCTGGCATGTTTGCGCGGACTTTCATCAGGCGGGTGTGTGCAGCATTAAGGACGGCTGCGACCCAGTCACCTTTCGGGTCCAGTGCGGTCTTCCATGCACGTGCGGTTTGTTCGGCGTTCAGTGGTTCGCCGAGGCGAGCTGAGTACTCCTCCCCTGCTGAGTCTTTCCATTGTGCTTCGCCCGAGTATGCAAGGAACACCACGGGTCGGACGACGCCATCGGCCAGTGCGTGGGAATAGCCGTAGGTGTAGTCCGATTCTGAGACGAGGTGGCCGGCGCCGTCTTCGACGTAGCGCACGAAAGGGATCTGGGAGTCGTCGGAACGAAATGGTGTACCGGTCAGAGCGAGTCGGTGTTCGACGTCGTTGTATGCCTCGTAGACACCATCACCCCAGCTCTTGGAGTCACCTGCGTGGTGGATCTCGTCGAGAATCACCAGCGTGCGTCGTGCTGAAGCGACAGCATGGTGTTTGAAGGGGTGCATACCTACTTGCGCATACGTGACGACGATGCCGTCGTAGGCGGCGTTGACTGCCGAAGAGTTGGTGAAGTTTGGGTCCAACGACATTCCGAACCGCTTGGCGGCGTCCGACCACTGGTGCTTGAGGTGCTCGGTTGGTACGACGACGATAATGCGCTGGACGGTGCGGTCAGCGAGCAGGGTCGAGGCAAGCGTGAGCGCGAAGGTGGTCTTACCTGCGCCGGGCGTTGCCACAGCCATGAAGTCGCGTGGCTTGGTACTCAGAAACGAATCGAGGGCCTCCTGCTGCCATTTGCGCAGCGAAGGCCCAGAAGACGCGGCTGTCACTTGCGGCGCAGCCCCTTATAGATCCGCTCGCAGTCCGGGCACACCGGAGAGCCGGGCTTTGCTTGTTTTTTCACCGGGAAGGTTTCGCCACACAGGGCGACGACCATTTTGCCGGAAATCGCAGAGTCGACAATTTGGTCTTTTTTGACGTAGTGGAAAAACTTCGGGGTTCCGTCGTCGGTTGTCGACGAGGTATCTTCCCGCAAATCCGGGCGTTCAAGTGTCTTCGTCGTCGTGTTCACGCGCTCTATCATGCCCCAAATTGAGCGAGAGGTTAAGCCGGAGGGCTAACCTCGACGCATATGAGCACCAATGAGAACGTTTCCCCCGATTCTGATCCGCGGGACCGAGCCCGTGACGGGTTGTTCTCTAGTTTGAGCCAGGACGATCAGACGGTTGACGCTCAAGCCGAGGATGTCGTCGACTCCTCTGTGCCTCACTCGCGTCGGCGTCGTCGCATGGCCCGCGCTTTGATCACAGACGCGGTGACGAGTCCTGAACAAAACCGGCAGTCTCGTGAGAAGCAGTACGCCATTTTGCAGGGGCTTCGCCTACCGTTCATCCTCGCCGCGATCTGGGCTGCGTGGATGAGCTGGTGGGTGCTGGCGGCAATATTGTTCGTCGTCTCGGTACCGCTGCCTTGGATTGCGGTGGTGTTGGGCAACGCACAGGGCGAGAAGCGGGATGCACGCTCAAAAAACGTGTACAAGCCTGCGGTAGTGCGTGAGGAGATTCGGTTGGAGAATTCTCGTCGTACGGCGCTCGAGAGTTCGTCGTCAAGCACGGCAAACGTGCCCGATATCATCGATCACGACGACGGTGGGGATGATGCAACAGGAGACAACGATGAGTGATTCAGTAACGGTAAGCCCGGAGACAGCGAAAACTCTTGCCCAAGCATTGGCAAAGGCCGGTTTTACGTCCGTAGGGATTGCTGAGCACCTTGGGCCAGCCGCGACGCAGGCGATGTTTCGCGGTGAGCCTGGAGTAGTGCGCCACGCGTGCCAGGATGGGTCCCGTTTGTCGCGGTTGATCCGGTTTTTTATCTTGCGCGAGCCATGCACCGCAGCGGAACTCAGTGATGTGCTGTCGCAAGAGCTTGTGCAGCTGCTTATCGACGACTGCGTGGTCGCCCCTGCAACCGACAATGCCGAACTTCACATCGCACTCGATGTGCGCCCGCATGTGATCGCAGATGAGGAGCGCTTTGTCTTTTCCGATCTCGATGCGTCGATGACCGACATCGTCCCAGGACACGATCATGTTCTCGGCGTTGGCGCCGCTTCCTTATCACTGCTTTCGGCTGCGCCTCAGACACCGGTGTCGTCTGTTTTGGATTTGGGAACGGGTTCGGGGGTGCAGGCACTTGCACAGGCCCACGTTGCTAAGAGAGTTGTCGCGACAGATGTTCACGGTCGAGCGCTGGACTTAGCTCGAGCGACGTTTGCTGCCAACGGTGTAGACAATGTGGAACTGAGGCAAGGAAGTTGGTTTGAACCTGTTGCGGGCGAACGGTTCGACCGCATTGTGGCCAACCCCCCATTTGTTGTCGGACTACCCGAGGTGGGCCATGTCTACCGCGATTCAGGCTTGGATCTTGATGCGGCCTCCGAGCTCGTTGTCTCCGGCGCAGTGGAACATCTTGCCGAAGGCGGCCGTGCTTTCATCCTGGGTTCCTGGGTGCACAGCAAGGATGCGTCCTGGCAGTCTCGGGTGGCGTCGTGGTTGCCCAGCACAGGAGTGAACGCCTGGGTGCTGCAGCGCGATGTTGTGGATCCAGGGATGTACATCTCCACGTGGCTTCGCGACGAATCCATCGACCCCCGCTCTACTGAAGGCATCGAACGCACCGAACGGTGGCTGGAGCACTTTGCGCAAAATAACGTCACTGGAATCGGATTCGGGTGGATTGTCTTGGAAGATATCGGCGATGCCGCAACTGAGGTCACCGCTGAGGAACTATCCCAGCATTTCACTGACCGCTTAGCACCGGAGGTTGAAGAATACTTCCTGCGTAGCGATTGGCTGCGTGGAAAATCCTTCGCCGAAGTTCTTGATGCCCAATACATGCTGCGCCCAGGGGTCGCGCTTGAGGAGGTCAGTTTGGCCGACACCGAAACCGGTATCGGCTTCGCACCCGAGGTCATCCGTGTGACTCGCACGGACGGGCCACGGTTTACCCATACCGTGGATGCTGGGGTGCTCTCCGTTATTCGTGGGCTGCACCCGCAAGGCCTTGCGCTTCGCGACGTCACTGGGCTCTACGCTGCTGCCAACGGTATTAACGACGAGGCTGCACTACATGAGCTTGAGCAATCCAGCTCGGCAGCCATAGTTGATCTTGTCCGTCATGGCGTTGTCCTACCCGCAGAAATCGCCGCTATCTGATCAGAAACAGAGGAATATCCTGTGAAAGCCGTCCTGACCCGCGTTTCCGAGGCTTCCGTCACCGTCGACGGCGACGTTGTCGGCGCTATCAATTGCGCTGAGACAGGCGGAATCCTCGCCCTTGTCGGCGTTGGCCGCGAAGACGACGAAGAAGCCTGGCAAAAGATGGCCCGCAAAATTGCAGAACTGCGCATTCTCGACGGGGAAAAGTCCGTTGAAGACGTCAATGCTCCGGTGCTTTTAGTCAGCCAGTTCACGCTTTTAGGCCGCACTGCCAAGGGTCGCCGCCCATCGTGGGGAGACGCTGCCCCTGGCGAAGTTGCGGAGCCAATCATCGCAAAGATCGCGTCGGCACTGCGTGAACGCGGAATTCATGTCGAAGAAGGGCGATTCGGCGCCAACATGCAAGTCCAGAGTGTCAACGAAGGGCCGTTCACCGTGTTGGTAGAAACGTAACGCTCAGTGAATATAAATGGTGCCCGCGGGAACACCTCTTCACCTCGGATCGTTGGTCTATCAGATTGCACCGATGCAACATGAAGTGTTTCACCCCAGTCCGAGGAGGCGTTGTCACATGACCCAGCCGGATCGTGCCACAGAAAAAGAAGAGAACGTCGACCGCGGTAGCCGACGTAATCAGACCAACGACAACCCATCCGCAGACCTTGTACGCGTTTATCTCAACGGCATCGGCAAAACCGCCCTACTCAACGCTGAAGAAGAGGTCGAGCTTGCCCAACAGATCGAAGTTGGCCTCTACGCTCAGCATCTTCTCGACGATCCGGAGGTGAAACTCACCCGGGCAAAAAAGCGCGACCTGACAATCCTCGCTAAGCAAGGCCGCAAGGCGCGCGCGCACCTCCTCGAGGCGAACCTGCGCCTGGTCGTATCGCTTGCGAAGCGCTACACCGGCCGCGGAATGCCACTGTTGGACCTCATCCAAGAAGGCAACCTCGGCCTTATTCGTGCGATGGAAAAGTTTGACTACGCCAAGGGCTTTAAGTTTTCCACCTACGCCACCTGGTGGATCCGCCAAGCAATCACGCGAGGTATGGCTGACCAGTCCCGCACAATCCGCCTCCCTGTGCACCTTGTCGAACAGGTCAACAAGCTCTCACGTATTCGTCGCGAAATGTATCAATCTCTCGGCCGTGAGCCGACGAACGAGGAACTGTCCGAAGAGTCCGGCATCGAAGAGTCCAAGATCGAAATGCTGCTGCGCCAATCCCGCGACCCCGTCAGCTTGGATATGCCGGTCGGTGCAGATGAAGAGGCGCCTTTGGGTGACTTCATCGAGGACGCGGAAGCCACCGACGCCGAAGACGCCGTCGTGACTACGCTGCGCCATGACGACATTCAAGACATCATTAACGGCCTTGAGCAGCGCGAACAGGATGTCATCCGCATGCGCTATGGACTGACTGACGGTGTGCCGCGCACCTTGGACCAGATTGGCCGACAGTACGGACTATCCCGGGAACGCGTACGTCAGATCGAACGCGAAGTCATGGCGAAGCTTCGTGTGGGCGAACGTGCAGACCGTCTTCGCGATTACGCAATGTAGCCATTAGGAAAAACAACAACTACGCCCAGTGATGGGACTTAGGTCACTATCGCTGGGCTACAGTATTTGTCGAACGTTCGTTATAGCAGCAACAGCTGCTGCCTCGTCGAGTGGAAGGAACCAACAACCGTGCGTGACCTCGTCGACACCACAGAAATGTACTTGCGAACGGTCTACGAGCTGGAAGAAGAGGGCATCACTCCCCTTCGCGCTCGCATCGCTGAACGGCTTGAGCAGTCTGGCCCCACCGTGTCGCAAACTGTGGCACGCATGGAGCGCGACGGACTTATCGTTGTTGAGCAAGACCGTTCCCTCTCCCTCACTGAGGAAGGGCGCGCACTCGCAACCGCGGTGATGCGCAAACACCGTCTCGCGGAACGTCTTCTGACCGACGTGCTGCGCCTTGATATTGAGAAAGTGCACGACGAGGCATGTCGCTGGGAACACGTCATGAGCGAAGAGGTCGAACGTCGCCTTGTCGCAGTGTTGGATAACCCCACCCACTCCCCATTTGGTAACCCGATCCCCGCACTGGAAGAGCTGGGAGCACCACAGGGGGTGCCCGAGACACGCGGAACTCGAGCGACCGATCTTCGAATCCAGGAACCGACCAGAGCGCGTGTTGTGCAGATTTCGGAAATTCTTCAGGTCCCGTTGACAGACGGTGTCTCCCTTGCAGGCATCGGTCACTTCGTCGGCCAAGAAGTGACGTTGACTCCATTTGAAGACGGCGCGCTGGAAGTCAAGACCGCCAACGGAGAAACTGTTGTACTTCCATCTGAGCTAGCACACGCGCTGCGCGTCGAACCGCTCAACTAACGATTCGAGGAGAAACCCCATGAAACTTGTAGTCACAGGCGGCGCAGGATACGTCGGAAGTGTGTGCGCGCAAGCACTGCTTGAAGCAGGCCACGACGTCACCGTTATCGACGATTTCAGCACTGGAAACCGCTACGCTGTCCCTGAGCAGGCTGTGCTCGTTGAGGGAAACATTGTCGATGTTATCGACGACGTACTGGCTGACGGTGACGTCGATGGCGTACTGCATTTCGCTGCACGCTCGCTTGTCGGCGAGTCGATGGAGGATCCCGCCAAGTACTGGCATGGCAATGTCGGAGTATCACTCGCGTTGCTCGACGCAATGCGCAAGCACGACGTGAAATCCCTGGTGTTTTCCTCGACCGCTGCCACCTACGGTGAACCAGACACCGTGCCGATTACCGAAGATGCGCCAACACGTCCAACGAATCCCTATGGCGCCTCCAAGCTAGCGATTGACCACGCAATCACGTCCTACGCCAATGCGTACGGCCTCGGCGCAACGAGTCTGCGCTACTTCAACGTCGCCGGCGCACACAACGGTGTTGGTGAAAACCACATCACTGAAACCCACCTCATCCCCATTGTGTTGCAGGTTGCCATGGGCTACCGCGACAAGATCATGATGTACGGCGATGACTGGCCAACAAACGACGGTACTTGCGTGCGCGACTACATTCACATCCGCGACCTCGCCGACGCCCACATGCTCGCTTTGGAAAACAACACGCCTGGCCAACACAAGATCTATAACCTTGGTTCCGGTGCTGGCTATTCGGTGCGAGAAGTTGTGGAGATGTGTCGCGAAGTCACCGGCCATCCCATCCCAGCTGAGGTAGCTCCTCGCCGTGCAGGCGATCCGGCTGTGCTCATCGCGTCGTCCGAAAAGATCAAAAGTGAGCTTGGTTGGAACCCCACCCGCACAGATCTACGCCGAATCGTCGAGGACGCATGGGCGTTCACCCGCGAACTGGGAAGCCGTTCGCACTCGGCGCGTTAACCTCCGAATTCGAGCCACGTGTCTCTGCATGCTCGACTGCTCACTTCAAGAATCTCTTCTGCCTTGCCCGCCAGCATCACTTGCAGCAGCAGATTCGACAGCGCATGACCTGGAACTTCCTCGTCTGCGCACCGCAACGCAGTGCCCGCCCATGCGTACAAGCGTTGGGAAAGGGCAACCATCGCCCAAAGACACAACGCGTTGGCCCGAATGGCTCCGGTGAAGTTCCTCGCGATACACAACATCACCGCGGATGCCCCGAACGGGTATGCAAGCGCGTCGACGATTAAGCAGTCGCGCAACCGGCTTCTGCTCAGCATCGCGGCGATAAGTTCGACTTCGTCATCCGACTGAAACACATCGCTCAGTTCAACGTATCCATCCCCGTCAATGATCGAATCCGCTGGCGTTGAGACGAAGAGCTCGCAGGCCCGCTCGACGTCCCGGCGCGCAAGAGCAGGTGCCACTGAGACCAGATCCATTAGGTCAAGGCCTCGTCGATACGCAGCGGGCGCGACCTCGTCGCAACGCACAGCATCGCTGAGCAATAGCGGGTCGAAGTGCTCGAACGTATCCGCGCGATCGAGCTCCGGCAGCAAGCCGTTATCGATGTACGGCCGCATCGCCGGCGACGCGATCACCGAAGCGACCGTACCCGAAGCGAATGTGTCCTCCCACCCCCAGATCTGTGCGTTCTCCGTCTCGTTGGAGAACGCGAGGCGGTACGGGGTGCCATCAGCGACTTCCGAAACTAACCAGCACGCGTCGACCAGTGGCACAATCCCCTGATAACTGTCTCGCAACTCCTTAATGGCCTGTTTGACCATCTCCGAATCAGGGACTCGGCTAATGATCACGCCAAACGTCGCCACACGTTGCGTTATTGGCAGTTGCTCAAGCATGTTGCGAAGCTGCTCTGTGCTGCCCAAATCAGAGCATAAGTACGGCCCAACATCCAAGATGTCAGGTTCCCCCGGACGCGCTTGCAAGGTGATCAGCGAAACGGTTTCAGTTGGAAAGTACCCGAGAGTTCCAGGAAGTGATGCAATCAAGTGCGCGGGCGATTGCAATGTGTAGGTGTCGTGGTGCGCCGCGCCAGCACCATCCGATGAATGAGTTCCTTGTGGTTGAGTGTCTGTCATAAATATCAGACGCACTGAAGCAGTGTTCGGTTCCATCCAAAAACATAACGGGGAATGTTTTGCTCGCTTCCTTCGTTGTGGTGGGGGAATCAGCGATACCATTTCAGGAGATCTACAACCGTGACTTACGATCAGCAGATGTACGAGCTTGAGTACCCCTCGCCCACCGTGGACAGCACCTCCCAATCGGGCCCGGCGCTGATTATTGCCATGCACGGCTACGCCGACGCAGGTCACGCAGTTGAGTCTGCAGCCGACCATCTTAAGGCCGCGCTAGAGACCCATACGGTGGCGACGTTTAGCAACGACGAGCTCATCGACTACCGCTCACGACGCCCAACGGTGACACTCGCCCATGCTGAAATCGCAGACGTTGCAGACCTGCAACTCGATATGCGGGTCCTGCGCGACAGCAAGGGCAAGTCTTTCTTGCTCCTGTCCGGGCCTGAACCGGATCTTCGCTGGGAAGCGTTTAGCAATGCAGTCGCCGACCTCGTCGAGCGTTTCAACGTGGATAAAACGATCTGCCTCTACGCTGCCCCTATGGGCGCGCCACACACTCGCCCCCTTGTGGTATCAGCACACGGCAACGACACCGACCTCGTCGGCTCGATGTACACCTTCGACGGTATGGTGAGCGTTCCTGGCTCCGCCGCAATTCTCATTGAGCGCGAACTCCACAAGCGTGGGCGAAATGTCGCAGGCTACACAGCGCACGTCCCGCACTATGTCGCTGCTTCTCCGTACCCGCACGCAACTTTCCAGCTCTTGCAGTCGGTAGAGGATTCCACCACGTTGACCTTCCCGCTTGGTTCGTTGGAAGGCGACATGAAGCGGGTCTCCCAGCAACTTGCAGAACAAACGACGAACTCCGCTGAGATCACCCATGTGGTCCAGGCCTTGGAGGAACACTATGACCAGGAGATGGAGGAATACCGTCGCCACCACCCGCAAGCCATGATGCCCGGTGAGGCACAGATGCCCTCGGGTGAGGAAATCAGCGAGGCTTTTGAGAACTACCTCACCGCCATCGAGGACCGAGACCGCAACCGTGGTCAACAGCGCAGTCTGCCTCACGATGAGGACACTGATCGGCGCTTGCGTGACTACTACTTCATCGACCCCGACGCTGAAGAAGGTGACGGCGACAGTGACGACGACAGCGAAGGTGACACCGGCGCAACATCCTAAATGCTGATGGGATGTCGGGGCGGTCAGCTACGGTGGTGAGCGTGACGCTCACTGATATGCTCTCCGACATTGCCGAAGCACCTAAGTCCCTCTTCGAGGACGTGGTGTGGGACTCGTTTACCTCGTGGACCGAGTCCCGCGGTATCAGCCTCTACCCTGCTCAAGAGGAAGCTTCGCTAGCGTTGCTCGCTGGCGACAACGTTATCTTGGCTACCCCAACTGGATCCGGGAAGTCCATGGTGGCCAACGCGGCGCATTTCATTGCCCTCGCCCGTGGACAACGATCGTTTTATACGGCGCCGATTAAGGCACTGGTAAGCGAGAAGTTTTTCGCGCTGTGCGAGATTTTCGGCGCTGAAAACGTCGGCATGATGACCGGTGACGCAACGGTGAACTCCAATGCGCCAATCATTGCAGCCACAGCGGAGATCGTCGCAAATATCGCGCTACGAGAGGGCGAGCATGCACGGATCGACCAGGTCGTCATGGACGAGTTCCATTACTATTCCGAGCCGGAGCGCGGATGGGCCTGGCAGGTTCCGCTCCTCGAGTTGCCAAAGGCACAGTTTCTGCTGATGTCGGCGACACTAGGCGATACTGCGTGGCTCGAGGAGGACCTGACGAAACGCACCGGGCGCACCACCACTTATGTGGGCGGCGCTGAGCGTCCCGTTCCGCTGGATTTCCACTATGTGTTCACGCCGGTGCACGAGACGATTGAGGAGCTGCTCGCCGACGGCAAGGCACCGATCTACGTTGTGCATTTCTCTCAGCGCGAAGCCACCGAACGAGCGCAGGCGCTGACCAGCATGAAAATCATTACGGATGAGGAAAAGCAGCGGATCGCTGAAGAGATTGGCAATTTCCGCTTTACCACCACGTTTGGCAAGACGCTGTCCAAACTTGTGCGTCGTGGCATCGGAATCCACCACGCAGGCATGTTGCCGAAGTACCGTCGCCTTGTCGAACGGCTTTCCCAAACCGGCTTACTGAAGGTCATCTGCGGTACAGACACGCTCGGTGTGGGGATTAACGTGCCGATTCGTACAGTGCTCATCACTGGGTTGGCCAAATACGACGGAACTCGCCAGCGCATCTTGAAGTCGCGTGAATTCCACCAAATCGCAGGCCGCGCAGGTCGCGCAGGCTACGACACCGAAGGCACTGTAGTGGTGGAAGCACCCGAACACGAGATAGAAAACGTAAAGCTGCGCCGCAAGGCGGGTGATGATCCGAAGAAACTCAAGAAGATACGGAAGAAATCTGCCCGCGACGGTGAAGTTTCCTGGTCTGAGAACACTTTTGAACGTCTGAAGGTCGCTGAACCCGAAGAGCTGACAAGCCAGTTCAAGGTGAGCAACTCGATGCTGCTCAACGTGGTGGCACGCCCTGGTGACGGCTACGAGCACATGCGCAAGTTACTGCGCGACAACCACGACAACCGTGCGAAGCAGAACAGGGACATCCTCACCGCAGTGGAGCTATTCCGTGGGCTGATTAACGCTGGAGTGGTGGAACGTACTCCGGACTCTCCCGCGTTTCGCCCATACACGCTGACGCAGGAGCTCGACCGCGACTTTGCGCTAAATCAACCTCTCGCTCCGTTCGCACTGGCGTTTCTTACCCTGCTGGATCCGGAATCGGATACATACACCCTTGATGTCATCTCAGCATTTGAAGCGATCCTCGACGACCCGAGGCAACTCCTCCAAGCGCAAGAGAAAGCCGCTCGTGGAGAAGAAATTGCTGCGCTAAAGGCTGAAGGTGTTGACTACACCGAGCGCATGGCGATTATTGAGGATGTCACCTATCCGAAGCCATTGGCCGACGAGTTGGACGAAGCGTTCGATACCTTCACCCAGGGCAACCCGTGGGCGAAGGAGTTCGAGCCGTCGCCGAAGTCTGTGGTGCGGGACATGATCGAGCACGCAATGACGTTCTCCGATCTCATTTCCACATATGGGCTGGCGCGCTCCGAGGGTGTGGTGCTTCGCTACCTCACCGATGCTTGGCGCACGCTCTCCTACTCCATCCCCGATGCCTACATGAACGACGAGCTCGAGGACATCGTGGTATGGCTCGGCGAGATGATTCGTCAGGTGGACTCGTCGCTCATCGACGAATGGGCGCACATGACCGGAGAAGACGAACCTGTCAGCCAGGAAACCATCGACCGAGAGCTGGCGTTTGGTGTACAAGACCCATCCGCACTGACCGCCAACCGTCGTGCGTTCACAATCATGGTCCGCAACTACTTCTTCCGAATGGTCGAACTGTTCGCTTATGAGAAAGAAGATGAGTTGGCCGAGATGCTCGACTACCTAGAAACAGACGAGCGGGTGGATTGGCCGGGGGCGATGGACGACTACTTCGACGAGTACGACGATGTCGATCTTGGCCCAGACGCACGCGGTCCTGAATTCTTCCACATCGGTGATCAATCCGGCAGATCCTGGCAGGTCACCCAGATTATTAACGACCCCGAAGGCGACCACGCGTTCCAGATTCACGGTGTGGTGGATCTCGACGCATCCGATGAAGCGGGTGAGGTTCGGGTCTCCTCGTTGGAGGTTCGGGGGCAGTAGAAGTGCTCGCATGAAACGGAAAGTTCTAATTTGCCCCAAAACACATCCACCCCGGCTAGATTGTGTGGGGCAAACTTTGGTTCTAGCGTGACAAGGAGCACAACGTGACGCGCACAATTGTTGTCGGCGCCGGCATGACCGGTCTGTCAACCGCATGGCATCTGCAGGAATATGGCCATGAGGTGGAAGTTCTCGAACGCATCGATGTTGCGGCCGGTTCTTCCTGGGGCAACGCCGGCTGGTTGGCACCGGGCAAGACGATCCCGCTGTCCAACTCGAGCCTGTGGGCATACGGCCCGACCGCACTGTTTGATAAGCACGCTGCTTTGGATGTGCCGGTGCGTTTCGACCCGAAGCTGTGGCGCTTCTGCGCCAACTTCATGGCACACGCGACGGGACGCGCATGGGACAAGACCATGGCTCGCCTCACTAAGGCAGATATTGCTTCCCTCGCTGCTTTCGACGAGCTCGAAGCAGGTGGTGTGAAGGCCTCCACACATGAGGGTCCGTTCATCATCGGTTTCGAAAACGAGGGCAAAGCCGCCGGCTTCCTCAAGGAAGTCGAAGGCGCTCAGCGTCACGGCCAAGATATTCCTTTCGAGCAGATCACGCTTGACGACGCCCGCACTGACGCCCCGATGCTGACCGAGAAGGTCGGCGCAACCTACCGCATGGGCGGTCAGCGCTTCATCGAGCCGGGTCCGTACTGCCGGGCCATTGCAGATTCGATTATCGAGCGCGGTGGCAAGATCACGACGGGTGTTGAGGTCGTAGAGGTCACCTCCACCCGCAAGCCAGCCGTGAAGCTTTCCACCGGGGAGTGGCTGCAGGCCGACAACGTTGTTTTGGCAACCGGTGCGTGGCTTCCGTCCTTGGCTAAACAGCTTGGTGTGAACACGATGATTCAGGCTGGTCGCGGCTACTCCTTCTCGGTTGAGACAGCTGAGCCTGCTACCTGCCCGGTGTATCTGCCGGATCCAAAGATCGCCTGCACCCCGTACCAGGGTCGCTTCCGCATCGCAGGCACGATGGAGTTCCGCGGCCCGGATGAGCCGTTCCAGCCAGGCCGTATTACCTCGATGATTCACTCGACGAAGCCGTTCTTCCGTGGCATCGACTGGGAAGATCGCCAGGACGAGTGGGTCGGTTCCCGCCCGGTCACTCCGGACGGTCTCCCACTGGTTGGCGCGACGAAGGTGCCAAACGTGTACACCAACGGTGGTCACGGCATGTGGGGCATCATCCTGGGCCCGCTGTCCGGCAAGATGCTGGCAAAGCAGATTGTGACCGGCGAGATCGACGAGACGATCAAGCCATTCGACCCGCTGCGCGGCCCGTTCGGTGGCCTGTAACGCACCAACGTTTCAAACCCCGTCACTGCACTATGCATGTGGCGGGGTTATTTTTATCCCCCGTTTTCCCCACCCGTCAACGCTGTGCGCTGCAGGTTTCCTCGCACGACTCGTGCGACGGCATCTAATTGCATTGAAAATCGCAGTTGTGCCTTATCTTAATTCCTGTCACATTGGTCAGTTATGAGTGATAAGGAACACAAATGCCACAACTGAGCACCAACCAGATCGCGCCGTCGAATAGCGATGACCTCGAGGCAGTAATCGAGGCAGCTGTTGCTCGCGCCTACCACTGGATGGAAGCTACCGCCGAAGCAGACGCCGACGACGCCTCCACCCAGCAGCTCGCTGAGTTGCTTCGCGACGAAAACGGTGTCCGCTTCACCATGGACTTCGTTGACCGCGTCATGCGCCCGGAAAGCAACCGTGTCGCAGCACACGCACTGCGGGCGATCACGCGCGGTGTCGACGCCCGATTCCTCGGCCAGATCAACTCCCTACTCGTCGGAATTGGTGCTTTCGTCGGCCCATTCCTGCCAAACGTAGTTGTTCCTGCGGCACGTGCCCGTCTCCGCCAGCTCGTTGGCCACCTGGTTCTCGATGCCGAAAGTGACGCACTGAACAAGCTGCTCGACAACGCGCAGCAGCGCGGCGAGCAGCTCAACTTGAACCTGCTCGGTGAGGCCGTCCTCGGCGAGAAGGAAGCAACAGATCGTGCAGAGCGCACGCTCAACCTGATCAAAAACCCACGTGTGACCTACGTGTCGGTCAAGGCTTCGTCGATGGTGTCGCAGCTCAACCACTGGGATTACGACGAATGCGTTCGATTGGTCAAGGACCGCATCCGCCCGCTGTACCGCGCTGCGCGCGACCGTAGCCCTCAGGTGTTCATCAACATGGACATGGAGGAGTACCACGACCTGCATCTCACGCTGGACGTGTTCACGCAGCTGCTCAGCGAGGAGGAGTTCAAGGACTACCAGGGCGGCATTGTGCTTCAGGCGTACTTGCCGGACACGCTTGGTGCACTCGAGTACCTGGCCGACTTCGCCCAGAAGCGTGTGGCCGACGGTGGCTCCAAGATCAAGATCCGTCTGGTCAAGGGTGCGAACCTGTCCATGGAACGCCACCACGCTGAAGTCAAGGGTTGGGAGCAGGCTCCGTACCTGACCAAGGATGAGGTGGACGCAAACTACTACCGCCTGCTGGATTTCATCCTGCGCCCTGAGTTTGCAGATGCGGTTTCTATCGGTATCGCTTCGCACAACCTGTTCACGTCTGCGTTGGCATACGAGTTGGCACAGCGTCGCGGTGTCACCGCGATGATCGACTCTGAGATGCTGCAGGGCATGTCCCCTGCGCAGCAGGAAATCGTGCGCGAGGTGTACGGCGACCAGATCCTGTACACCCCGGTTGTCGGCCGCGATGACTTCGACGTGGCGGTGAGCTACCTGGTGCGTCGTCTCGAAGAGAACGCTGCCCCGCAAAACTTCCTGCATGCCCTGTTCGCTCCGAAGACTGAGGACCGCGATCCGATTAAGGAGCAAGAGAACGTCTTCCGCTGGGCTGTCGGCAACCGTTGGGACGTGCACAATGGCCCGAACCGCACGCAAGACCGTAATACGGAAACTGAGCGCCACGTCGCACATGCTTCCGCAACGACCGGCCGCTTCTTCAACGAGCCGGATACGGATCCTGCCCTTGAGGCCAACCGTGCTTGGGCGATCAAGCACCTGAGCACTCCGCCATCGATCGACACCGGTGAGGAGATCACCGATCCGGTTGCTATCCGCGACAACATCGCGCGCGCACTCGAGGCGCAGAAGGCGTGGGGCGCGCTGTCCGCGAACGAGCGTGCAGAAGTGCTCGAGGCGATTGGTGACGAGATCGCGCGCCGTCGTGGCGAGTTCATCTCCGTTGCTGCGCACGAGGCTGGCAAGACTGTCGACCAGTCCGACCCGGAGATCTCCGAGGCTATTGACTTCTGCGATTACTACGCAGATAGCGCCCGTCACCTCGACGACATTGAGGCAGAGTTCGAACCGAACAAGCTCACGGTGGTTGTTCCGCCGTGGAACTTCCCGGTCGCTATTCCGACCGGTGGTGTCATGGCGGCGTTGGCGGCAGGCTCCGCTGTGGTCCTGAAGCCGGCACCGCAGGTAACGCAGTGTGCCAAGCTGATCGCGGATTGCATCCAGGCAGTCTTCGCAGAGAAGGGCATCGACCCGGATACGGTGCAGTACGTTCGCGCTGACGAAGGTGAGGCGGGCAAGGCACTGCTTACCGACGACGCCGTGGACGCCATCATCCTCACCGGCGCATCTGAGACAGCCCAGCTGTTTAAGTCGTGGAACCCGCAACTTAACGTCATGGCTGAGACCTCGGGCAAGAACGCCATCATCATCACGCCGTCCGCCGACCCGGATCTGGCGATCAACGACCTGTATCTGTCGGCATTCGGCCACTCCGGCCAGAAATGCTCCGCGGCGTCGCTGGCAATTCTCGTCGGCTCCGCGGCCGAGTCTGAGCGTATTCGTGGCCAGCTCCTTGACGCTGCTTCCACTCTCGTGGTCGGCCCAGGCACCGAGCTCTCCACCACGATGAACGGCTTGATTGAAGCTCCGGGCGAGAAGCTGCAGCGCGGTTTGACCAAGCTCGAACCGGGCGAGAAGTGGTTGCTCCGGCCGAAGAAGCTCGATGATGAAGGCAAGTTCTGGAGCCCCGGTATCCGCGACAACGTTAAGCCTGGCTCCTGGTACCACCAGAACGAGTGCTTCGGACCGGTCCTGGGCATCATGCACGCCAAGGACCTCGATGAGGCTATTGAGTGGCAGAACTCCACCGGCTACGGCTTGACTGCGGGTATTCACACCCTTGACGGCGACGAGATCAATACCTGGCTCGACCGTGTGGAAGCTGGCAACGTCTACGTCAATCGCGGTATCACCGGTGCAATCGTGCAGCGTCAGCCGTTCGGTGGCTGGAAGAAGTCCTCGGTCGGCCCAGGCGCGAAGGCTGGTGGCCCGAACTATGTGGCACAGATGGGCACGTGGCGTGACCGCGATGGTGTGGCTCCGTCGCCGGGCGTGAGCATCTCCGCCGATATCCAGGAGCTGCTGGAGGCGTTCCGCTCGAACGTCGATGCAGAGGATTACGGCTGGCTCTCCCGTGCTGCTGAGTATGACCAGCGCGCATGGGACCGCGAGTTCGGTCGTGGTCACGACCACTCCGGTCTTCGCTCGGAGGCGAACATCTTCCGTTACCGCAACACGCTCGAGCCGGTCGTGATCTACGTCGGAGAGAACTACCGCTTGCGCGATGTCTACCGCCAGCTGCTCGCAGCAGCGATCACCGGCTCCGAGATCCGCGTCGTTGCTCCTGCGGAAATCGCCCCGGATCTGGAGGCTGCTGCGATCACGGTCGATGCGAACCGTGTGGAAGGCACCCCGTCGCGCATCCGCGTTATCGGTGATGCCCCAGCAGACATCTACGGCGACATCACCACCGCTGTTTTTGATAGCCCGGCGCTCATCGACGGTCGACGTGAGTTGCTCCCGTACCTACTGGAGCAGGCCATCTCCGCAACCCTGCACCGTTTCGGCGTCATCCACGACCCGGCCGGCATCAGGAACTAGTCCCCCACTAACCGACACAACCCTGGGAGAACCCGATGACTACGAAACCACCACCATCGGAAGCATCAACTCGTCCTAAAGCTGGCGTCATTCCTGACGAAGACGCCGGCTTGCAGAAAGGGCTGTCCACCCGTCAGATCAACATGATCGCAATTGGCTCGGCGATCGGTACCGGTCTGTTCCTTGGCGCAGGTTCGCGCCTTGAGGCCGCCGGACCGTCGCTAGCCCTGATGTACCTGCTCTGCGGTTTCATCGGATACCTCATCCTGCGGAGTCTGGGTGAGCTCATTGTCCACCGTCCAACCTCGGGTTCGTTCGTGTCCTACACTCGCGAATTCTTTGGCGAGAAGGCCGCATACGTCTCGGGCTGGTTGTACTGGTTCAACTGGGCAGCGACCGCCGTTGCTGACGCGACAGCGCTTGCGATCTACATCCGCTGGTTCGGCCAGTTCTACGGTTGGATTAACGACATTCCGCAGTGGGTCATCGCACTTGCGATCATCGCTCTTGTGACGGGGATGAATCTCGTCTCGGTGAAGTTCTTTGGCGAGATGGAGTTCTGGTTCTCCCTGATCAAGGTGGCGTTCCTGCTCACGTTCCTCGCGGTCGGCATCTTCATGGTCATCTTCGGCAATCCGAGTGGTGATCTGACTGGCCTGACGCTCATCTCCGATCACGGTGGCTGGTTCCCGAACGGCGTACTGCCGGCACTGATCGTGATCCAAGGCGTCGTGTTCGCTTACGCAGGTATCGAGCTGCTGGGCACGACCTCTGGTGAGGCAAAGAACCCCCGTAAGGACATCCCGAAGGCGATTAATGCTGTTGTCTTCCGCCTGCTGGTGTTCTACTTCGGCTCCGTGCTCCTGCTGTGCATGCTGCTGCCGTACACCCAGTACTCCGGTGACGAGTCACCGTTTGTGACTTTCTTCAACTCCATCGGCGTGCCGTACGCCGGTCCTATCACTCAGTTGGTGGTCATCACCGCTGCGTTGTCCTCCCTGAACGCCGGCCTCTACTCCACGGGCCGCATCATGTACTCGCTGTCCAAGGCCGGTTCCGCACCGCAGTGGGCAGGCAAGGTCACCAAGGGTGGTGTGCCCTACGGTGGCATTCTGATGACCACCGGCGTCGCCCTGTTCGGCGTTGTGCTCAACTACTTCGTGCCGGAGGCAGCGTTCGAGGTTGTGTTGAATATCGCGGCACTTGGCACGATGGCGTCCTGGGCGGCAATTTCCCTGTCGCACATGCGCTTTGTGCGGCTGGCCCGGCAGGGCAAGTACACCCGTCCGGATTACCGCGCACCATTCTCGCCGTTCACCGATATTGTCTCGCTGCTGTTCCTTGGGCTGGTTGTCGTGCTCATGGCCTTCGACTACCCAATTGGCACCTGGACACTGATTGTGTCACTGCTGATGTGGCCGGCGCTTGCGTTCGGCTGGTTCAAGGTCCGCGATCGCGTCGAGTTCATTTCACGCTCGCACGTAAACTACGAGCACGTCACTGGTGAACAAGCCCCTGATATCGATCCCCCAATCGTTGCCCATTAATCCCCCACATTTTTGAAAGGAACTACCCGTATGACTCAACTCGTCGACGTCACCAACATGTGCCGCTGGATCGACCACCACGGTGTGGAGAAGATCATCGCCGGCATCCTCGAATACATCGAAAAGGACTTCGTCCGCTGGGAGGAATTCGACAAGATCCCGCGCGTGGCTAGCCACACCCCGATCGGTGTCATCGAACTGATGCCCACCTCCGACTCAATCGAGTACGGATTCAAGTACGTCAACGGCCACCCGTCGAACCCGGCTCGTGGCTTCCAGACTGTGACCGCTTTCGGTTTCCTGGCTGACGTAGACAACGGCTACCCCACGTTTGAAGCCGAGATGACCTTGCTCACTGCACTTCGTACTGCTGCAACCTCCGCAATGGCGGCAAAGTACCTCGCCCGCAAGGACTCTGAGGTCATGGCGATGATTGGCTCCGGTTCGCAGTCGGAGTTCCAGGCACTCGGGTTCCGTGCGGCGCTGGGCATCGAGCGGGTTCGCATCTTCGATATCGACCCGAACGCTATGGAGAAGTTCCGCCGCAATATCGAGCCACTCGGCATCGAGGTCTACATCGCCGACAGCGTTGAGGATGCGCTCGAAGGCGCAGACATCATTACGACCTGCACCGCCGACAAGGCCCAGAACACCATCCTGGACTACTCGTTGGTTCGCCCGGGCGTCCACATCAATGGTGTGGGCGGCGACTGCCCCGGCAAGACGGAGCTTGATCCGCGCATTCTTGACGACGCCACCGTGTTCGTCGAGTTCCCTCCACAGACCCGCATCGAAGGCGAGATCCAGAACAAGGACGAGGACTTCGAGGTTGTCGAACTGTGGAAGGTCATCGCAGGCAAGGTCCCGGGCCGCTCCAGCGATGAGGAGATCACGCTGTTCGACTCCGTGGGCTTTGCTATCGAGGACTTCTCCGCCCTGCGCTACCTGCGCGACTCGACTGCTGGCACCGACTTCCAGACCTATATTGAGTTGGTCGCCGATCCGGATGATCCGAAGGACCTGTTCTCCCTGACCACCAAGGTGCTCAGCCCCATGTAGAGCGCTCTGCCTAACGACGAAACGCCGCTGGCTCCGAACAGAAAGGTTCGGGGCCAGCGGCGTTTAATCGTCGATACGCGCTAGTGGCTTAGCGTGCGTCTTCGATAGTGATCGTCTGGGCAACAGCCTGGACAACACCGGCAATCTTGATGGATTCCCAGACTTGTTCCTTGGTCAGGCCTTCCTCGCGGACGGTGTTGGCGTGGGCGACAGCGCAGTGCTCGCAACCATTGATGGTGGAAACGGCGAGCGACCACAGCTCGAAATCAGCCTTTTCCACGCCCGGCTTGGAAATGATGTTCATGCGAAGGCCAAACTTCACGTTGGCGTAGTCGTCACCCAACCAGCCCTTAGCGCGGTACGCGACGTTGTTCATCGCCATGACAGTGGCCGCACCGAAGGCTGCGTCGATGGCCTCCTCGGAGAGGTGCTCCTTGGCCTCGTCGGTGATCTCGGAGATGACGGTTGCGTTGCGGGTCGCGGCCGCGGAGGCGACGAGCGTGCCCCACAGTTGCTGCTCATTCAGCTCGGTCGAGCGGGTCAGCGAACCAAGGTTGAGCTTCTGGTCCTTTGCGTACTCGGGAAGTGCGTTGCGCAGGTTATCGATAGACATACGTTGATCCTTTCAGTTGGTATGGGAGCGCCCCGCCACTCCAGCGGTAAGGAGCGCGGGGCGGCACGGAAACTAAAGTTCGGGTGCTACTTCAGGGACTCCTGGACCACAGCCATCTTGTCGATGTTCTTGGTCGGGTCGTTCTTCTGCCAATCGCAAGCGCAGACCTCTTCAGACTGCAGAGCGTCGAGGACACGCAGGACCTCGTCGACGTTACGGCCAACAGCGTCCGGGGTGACGGACACGAACTGGATGATGCCGTCCGGGTCGATGATGAAGGTTGCACGGTCTGCGACACCGTCAGCGTTCTCAACACCGAGGGCGCGGATCAGGTCGTGGCGGATGTCCGAGAACATCGGGAACGGGATGTCCAGCAGTTCCTCGTGGGTTGCACGCCAGTTGAAGTGCGAGAACTCGTTATCGATGGAGCCGCCGAGCACCTGGGTGTCGCGGTCCTCGAACTCCTCGTTGAGCTTGCCGAATGCGGCGATCTCGGTCGGGCAAACGAAGGTGAAGTCCTTCGGGTAGAAGAAGATGACCTTCCACTTGCCCTCGTACTTATCCAGGGAGACGCGCTCGAAGTAGTCGTCCGGGGAAGCAGCGTTAGCTTCCTTCAGGTTGCCACCCTTCAGTGCGAGAAGGTCGAACTCCGGAAAACGCTCTCCAACGGTCATGATCGGCATGATGATCCTCCAAAAGAATCTGGTCAAACGAATGTGTTTCGGACGTAAAACAGTATGACACAGTTCGCAGAAGGTTGCAACCAAAAACCTATTAGCCGGTGTAGGATTCATAAGTATGAGCAATCGAGAGTATAAACCGACACTCGCACAGATCCGTACCTTTGTCACGGTTGCAGAACAGAAACACTTTGTGAGCGCAGCAGCGAAACTTGGCATCTCCCAGCCTTCCCTGTCACAGGCTTTGGCGTCGCTTGAAAATGGTCTTGGCCTGCAACTTATCGAGCGTTCCACCCGGCGCGTGATCGTCACCCCCACCGGTGAAGCGCTGTTGCCATACGCGAAGGCAACCCTCGACGCTGCCGATGCTTTTCTTGCCCAGTCGCGCGGAGCGCTCGGCGAGCTTGCTGGACCACTGAACATTGGCATCATCCCTACAATTGCGCCGTATCTCCTTCCGGGAGTGCTTATTGGGATCGAGGAAAACTACCCGGATTTGGAACCGCGCATCGTAGAAAACCAAACGGATCAACTGTTAAAAATGTTGCGCGACGGGCAACTCGATCTGGCAGTGCTTGCCACTCCGACGCACGCACCAGGTTTGGAGCAATTGCCGCTTTACGACGAGCCGTTTGTGGCAGTGACCAATCCGGACGATCCACTTGCCGGCAGCACCGATCTGGGGCTGGACAGCCTGAAGGACCTCAACCTTTTACTACTGGATGACGGCCACTGTCTCCGGGATCAGATTGTGGAGCTGTGCAAGATCGCTGAGGCAACTCCCGGCGCGCGCAAGCATGCTGTGACACGCGCATCGTCACTGACCACGATCGTCCAGTTGGTCGTGGCAGGGCTGGGGTCAACGTTGATTCCGGCCTCCGCGGTAGGCACTGAGTGCTCTCGCCCCGGAGTCGCTTCCGCAACGTTTGCAAACGGCGTACAGGCGCAACGCACGGTGAGCTTGGTCTACCGTGCGTCCTCGCAGCGTGTTGCGGAGTTCGAGCAGTTAGGGCAACTCGTGAAGGCTTCGTATGAGCGGGCCCTGGAATCAGGTAAATCCCTGCTTCCGCGCTAAGCTCTGCCTCTGGCTATGACTGATCATTCTTCCTCCTCCCCCGCCCCGCCGAAGCCGCAGCTCTACGATGCGCTCGATGCTGTACCGATTGCGGATGTTCGACGGTTCCGTAGGCGACTCAAAAATGCGAGCGCGCCGGATGCGCTGCGGGCGATTGAGAAGGATATTGAGAGGGCACGGGGTGTCGTCGAGAAGCGCGATGCTCTGATCCCTGAAATTACTTACCCGGAAAACCTGCCGGTGTCTGCGCGCCGCGACGACATCATGGAACTGGTGCGCGACAACCAGGTCGTTGTTATCGCCGGCGAGACGGGATCGGGCAAGACCACCCAGATTCCAAAGATGCTGCTGGAGATGGGGCGTGGCCGGCGTGGACTGATTGGACACACGCAGCCGCGCAGACTCGCCGCTCGCACCGTTGCGGAGCGCATCGCCGACGAGCTCGGCCAGGACATCGGTGAATCTGTCGGCTACGCCATTCGTTTCGACGACAAAGTATCCCCGTCTACTGCGGTCAAGCTGATGACGGACGGCATCTTGCTCACAGAGATGCAGCGCGATCGCTTCCTCAACGCGTACGACACGATCATTATCGACGAGGCCCACGAGCGCTCACTCAACATCGACTTCCTGCTGGGCTACCTCAAGCGACTGCTGCCCAAGCGGCCGGACCTCAAGGTGATTGTCACATCTGCGACCATTGACCCGGAGGCATTTGCCAGCCACTTCGCCGACGCCGAGGGCAACCCAGCTCCGATTATCGAGGTCTCCGGGCGTACTTACCCAGTCGAAATCCGCTACCGACCACTGGTTGAGCAGATTCAGAAAAAAGACGGCTCCATCAAGGAGATTGACACCGACATGATCGACGGTGTCGTCGCCGCCTGCAAAGAACTTATGGGTGAGGGCAACGGCGACATTCTGTGTTTCTTCTCTTCAGAGCGCGACATCCGTGACTGCATGGAGGCGATTGAGAAGCAGCACTGGCGTGGCGTTGAGGTTGTTCCGCTGTTCGGTCGCCTCTCCAACGCGGAGCAGCACCGTGTGTTCTCCCCACACTCGGGTCGTCGCATTGTGTTGTCGACAAACATCGCCGAAACGTCTCTGACCGTGCCGGGCATCCACTATGTGGTGGACACTGGCCTGGCGCGTATCTCGAGGTATTCGACACGCACCAAGGTCCAACGTCTGCCTATCGAGGAAATCTCCCAGGCTTCCGCGAACCAGCGTTCGGGCCGATCGGGCCGTACCGCCGACGGCATTGCCATCCGCCTGTATTCGGAGGAGAACTTCGAAGCGCGCCCAGAGTTCACTGACCCGGAGATTCTGCGCACAAACTTGGCGTCAGTCATCTTGCAGATGATCTCGTTGCGGCTTGGGGATATCAATGAGTTCCCCTTCATCCAGGCGCCTGACCATAAGGCGGTCCGCGACGGTCTTATGCTGCTGCACGAATTGGGGGCGATCTCGCAAAAAGAACGTGGTGGCGCACCGATCCTCACCAACGTTGGCCGCGATATTTCCCGCATTCCTGTGGACCCCAAGATGGCCCGCATGCTGGTGGAGGCCAATCGCCTCGGCGTGCTCGATGACGTCACTGTCATCGTCGCAGCCATGACCATCCAGGATGTTCGAGAACGCCCCTTGGAGTACCAGGCCCAGGCCGACCAAGCACACGCCCGCTTCAAGGACAAAGAGTCCGACTTCCTGTCATCGCTGAAACTGTGGGATTACATCGGTGATTCCCGCGACGAGCTGTCCGGCAACGCATTCCGTAAGCGTATGAAGCGCGAGTTCCTCCACTACATGCGCATCCGTGAGTGGCGCGATCTTGTCCGCCAATTGCGCGACGTGGAGCGACAGCTCGGCTGGTCTCCCGCCGATAGTGTCGCAGGTGAGCGCGATGCAGCTGCAGTCCACCAGTCGCTCTTGACTGGTTTGCTCTCCAATATCGGCGCGCGTGACGGCAATTCCAAAGAGTTTCAGGGAGCGCGCGGGACACGGTTTATGGTCTTTCCCGGCTCGTCGCTGGCTAAGCGGCCTCCGGAGTTTCTCATGGCCGCTGAACTCGTCGAAACGTCACGGCTCTGGGCTCGTGACGTAGCCAAGATCGAACCTGTTTGGGTTGAGCGTGCCGCCGGCGACCTGCTCAAACACTCCTATTCGGAACCTGTGTGGTCGCGTAAGCGTTCCGCAGCGATGGTCCACGAAAAATCCATGCTTTACGGCGTGACCATCGTGCGTGATCGGCTTGTTCCCTACCACCGGGTGGATCCTGCCGCTGCGCGCACAATGTTCATCCGCCACGCGCTGCTGGAGGGCGATTGGAACCGTCACCATAAGTTCATCGACCACAATGAAGCGTTGCTTGCGGAAGCAGCCGAGGTCGAGGAAAAGGTTCGCCGCCGCGGCCTTGTCGTCGACGAAGATACGTTGTTCGACTTTTACGACGCTCGCCTGCCCGACAATGTCACCACCGCTCGCCACTTTGATTCGTGGTGGAAGAAACAGCGTGCGAAAGACAAGCATTATTTGGACTTCGATCCGAACGCATTGCTTGACGACGACAACGTTGACGCCTCTGCGACCGCCTTTCCCGAGGCCAAGCGCCAGGGCTCCGTGGAATACGCACTGCGCTACAAGTTCGAACCGGGCGACCCGTTTGATGGAGTCACTGTCGAGGTACCCGTGCCACTCCTGGCAAACCTTGACCCTGACGGCTTCGATTGGCTCGTCCCAGGCTTGCGCTCTGAACTCGCCGCCGAGATGATCCGCACCCTACCGAAGGCGTTACGTAAAACCGTCGTCCCCGCCCCCGACTTTGCGCAGCGTGCACTCGAGGTAATGCCCGAGGACGTCAACACGGACATCCCGTTTACTGAAGCGCTCGCCGATGCGCTTCGAAGCGTTGGTGGCCGCGGTATTAACGCCACGGATTTCACCCCCCAGGCGTTGCCACCGCACTTGCAGGTTACCTATGCGGCAATCGACCGCCGCGGCAAGATCGTCGACCACGACAAGGATCTCGCAGCGTTAAAACGCCGTCAGGCGGGCAAGATTAAGTCGTCTGTATCCAAAGCTGGACGCCAATCGGAGTCTGAGTCTGTAAAAAAGTGGACGTCGGACTCGCTCGGCGCTGTACCGGAGACTGTGACCACAACAATCGACGGTAACGAGGTTGATGCTTACCCAGCACTCGAAGCTACAAAAGACGGTGTCAAGGTCACGGTGCACCCGACGAAGGCTGCTGCCGACGCGTCGATGGTCACTGCGACACTGACGTTGCTGTTGCGCGAAATCAGCGTTAATGCGCAGCAGATGACCAAGGGCCTACCGCTGCGCCACAAGGTCGCTGTTGACCGCTATCCCCACGGCGGAGCAAATGGCCTGGTCGAGGATGCTCGTGTAGCAGTGATTCGTGATCTGATGATGTCGCACGGGGGGCCGGTGCGCACTCCGGAGGAGTTCGACGCCCTTCTCGCCGAGATTAAGCCACAGGTCTCGGGTGGTGTAAGGCGTGCTGTGGTCAACACTGCTCCAGCGCTTGCCGCGTACGCCGACATTTCGGTGGAGCTCGATCAGTGGGAGGGGCCTGCGATTGATGACATGCGTTCGCAGCTCGTCTTCTACCTCCCCCGTCACGCAATAACGGTTCATGGGGTGCAGCACTTGCAGCATTTGCCGCGCTATATCGGTGCGATGCGGATCCGGCTGGAGGATATGCGTCTGGACCCGGACCGAGATGCTGACCGCCAGGCAGTTGTCGATGGGGTGAAACGCTACCTTGCTGATCATATGAAGCGACTTCCCGCACAACGGTCGAAGACGCGGGCCTACAAGGATATTCTTTGGCTCATTGAGGAGTTGCGGGTCAGTTTGTTCGCGCAGCGACTTGGCACTCCCCGACCGGTCAGCCAGCGCCGGATTGAGAAGAAAATTGATGCGCTGCGCTAGCGATATTCTTCGCGGTCGCGCCGACGCATAAGCCTGATTTCCGACTCGAAATCGTCGGCACTTTCAAACGACTTATACACAGATGCGAAGCGCAGGTATGCAACCTCGTCAAGCGCACGAAGTGGCTCGAGTACTGCCAAACCAATCTCGTGAGCAGGAACCTGCGAGCTGCCCTGCGCACGCACGATTTCTTCGACTTCTTGTGCGAGGCGCTTCAGTGCATCGTCGGAAACGTCCCGACCTTGACATGCACGCCGCACACCAACGATGAGCTTGTCGCGGTCGAACGGCTCACTTACTCCATTACGTTTGACGACGGTGAGTACCGCGTTTTCAACAGTGGTGAATCGACCACCGCATTCTGTACATTCACGGCGACGGCGAATTGCAGAGCCTGCTTCGACAAGTCTGGAGTCAGCGACTCTGGTCTGTTCGTTATGACAGAAGGGGCAATACATAGGGCTCAGAATACCCCTCTAGCGGACCGCCTCAGAGTCTGCGATGAAAACCGGCTGGGACGATCCCGGCACCTGGTCTGCATCACTAAACACTCCACCAAACGCAGAGCCGGCTAAAAGCGCTCCAGTCAGCAACGCTGCTAAGACGAAACCTTCCTTGCCCTCGCGGTGAGATTCGAATGCCTCAGATACATATTCCCGACGTCCATAACCTAGGTTCTCTGTACGCTCACCTTTTCGATCAATAACGTCAAGCGTTCGAACACCGCTATAAACACCGCTACGATCTCGTCCTGGATTAAGGTCCCACACCTCGACCGGCTGCGCTAACCGAGGCGTCCGAGATACACCGCAATCGCTCCCATACCCACTGTTCACTGCTGGATTAATCGTTACCGACATTTCACTCTCCTTCAATCTCGTGCACCACTGTACGAATGCACTCGACATGTTCGAATATGTAATCGTTTGTATGTTCGATTCCGCTTACATGTTCGATTTATAGCAAAGCGAGCAAACACTGTCTAGCCCAAAGTGGAAAATATCGAACAAACTTGCCCTCTCTGGTAGGTTCTATGCCTACAGACCTAGAAACAGAGACACGCGGAAAGAGGAAGAGCGGTGGCAAAGAAAAAATCTGACGCAGGCAATCTCGACATGAGCACACTTTCAGACAGGCAACGTCGAATCCTTCAGGTCATCCAAGACGCCGTTGTGCTCCGCGGCTACCCGCCAAGCATCCGTGAGATCGGCGACGCTACCGGGCTGCAATCAACCTCATCCGTGGCATACCAGCTCAAGGAACTGGAGAAGAAGGGCTTCCTGCGCCGCGACCCCAATAAGCCGCGTGCCGTGGATCTGCGCCACCTACAACAGACAACCAAACCGAAGCGCAAAACCCCCCAGCAGGACACGCCCGAGGACGCGACTCCCGCGCGTTTCGTTCCAGTTTTGGGACAAATAGCAGCTGGTGCACCTATCCTGGCCGAAGAAAACGTCGACACCTATTACCCACTTCCTAGCGACCTACTCGGTGATGGCGACGTTTTTATGCTTCAGGTTGTTGGAGAGTCCATGCGCGATGCCGGCATCCTCAACGGCGACTGGGTTGTTGTACGTTCGCAGCCTGTTGCCGAGGAAGGCGAGTTCGTCGCTGCATTGCTTGACGGCGAGGCGACAGTCAAAGAGTTCCACCGCGATTCCACCGGTGTGTGGCTCCTTCCCCACAATGATGCGTTTGCCCCAATCAAGGGCGATAACGCAGAGATCATGGGGCGTGTTATTTCCGTTTTCCGCACCCTTTAGCGGGAATTTGCCCTCCTTTAGGGGCAAAACAAACACAATCGCAGACATCCGGGCATGAATGTCTGAAATACTGAGTACTCCGACCAAAACGTTTGAGGAGTGCGATGTACGCCGAGGAGCGCAAACGCCAGATTGCGTCACTTACTGCTGTGGAAGGCAGGGTGAGCGTCGCTGAACTCGCGGAAAAGTTCGATGTCACTGCCGAAACGATCCGCCGCGACCTCACCGCACTTCACGCCGATGGGATTGTGCACCGCGTACATGGTGGTGCTGTTGCAAACCAAGCGTTTCTCACCTCTGAACTCCCGCTCGATGCCCGGTCTCGTGCGGCATCTGATGCGAAAACCGCAATCGCGAAAGCTGCACTGGATTTTCTCCCCCGCCACGACAGCGCCGCGATTTTTCTGGATTCTGGCTCTACAACCAGTTACTTTGCGCAGTTGCTTTGCGAGAACACCCGCGCTCAAAACTGCTCTATCGTGACAAATTCGCTGCCAATCGCCCTGGATCTTTCCTCCGCAGGCCTTGATGGCGTACAGCTTCTTGGAGGGTCAGTTCGTGCAATTACGCAAGCGGTAGTTGGTGCGACCGCACTACGAACGTTGGCATTGCTCCGCGCCGATGTCGCATTCATTGGTACCAATGCACTGACGATTGACCACGGCCTGTCTACCGCCGACTCTCAGGAAGCAGCCGTGAAATCAGCCATGGTCACGAATGCCCAGAAGGTCGTGGTCTTGTGTGATTCATCAAAGATCGGCAACGATTACCTTGTCAGTTTCGCACCCCTCGATGCGATCGACATCGTCATTACCGATAGTGGTGCACCTGAGACATTCCTCGAAGATCTCGAGCGCAATGATATTGAAGTCGTTCTTGCGCCGGTGACATCCAGCACACATTAATTCCGATTGTGTGGGATTCGTTGCAAAAACGGAAGCAATCGGACACACTGGTTGTGTGAGCAGCACAAAGAACACGGTGCGGGTGGTCACCCTCACCCCAAACCCCAGCATGGATGTGACCGTAAACGTCCCCGTGCTTAAACGCGGTGAGGTTGCGCGGATTTCCCAGACCCGAAAAGAGGCGGGTGGAAAAGGGGTCAATGTCGCGCACGCGTGTGCCAAAGCAGGCATTCGAACCACCGCGATTGCCCCCTGTGCCCCCTCCGATCCGTTTGCGGACGTCATCCGTGAACTCCCGGTGCAGTTTCACCCCGTTGCTATCGCGGCATCGGTGCGAACCAATACTGCGATCGTTGAAGATGACGCAACAACGACAAAGATCAATGAACCAGGAGCGAGGCTTTGCGACGACGAAAAGGCAGCCGTTGAATCAGCTATAGATTCAGTCGTCGCAGACGCTGAAGCCGTCGTTCTTGCAGGATCGCTTCCTCCTGGTGTCCCAACTGACTGGTACGCAGATCTTGTGGAGCGCATACGTCGGGTTAATGCTGGCGCGTTGGTCGCAGTGGATACTTCCGATGCACCGCTGCAGGCAATTGGTGAGCGACTCGATACGAGCGCGCCGGACGTGTTGAAGCCAAACGCGTTTGAGCTCGCGCAGCTCACCGGTGGCGACGGCACCGCATTGGAGCGTAGCGCTTCCGAGGGCGACTACGCCGCCATCGTTTCGGCAGCACAGACACTGATTCACCACGGGGCCAACGAAGTACTGGTCACCTTAGGCGGCGCCGGTGCATGCTTAGTTACTCGCGCTGGCGCGTGGGCGGCGACACCACCTCCAGTCACGGTGCTCTCAACCGTCGGCGCTGGTGATAGTTCGTTGGCTGGCTACCTGATGGCACGGATCGCCGGGGATGAACCAGCCGAGTGCCTCCGCCGTGCAGTGGCGTACGGCTCGGCTGCGGCGTCGCTGCCGGGCACTGGCATCCCCTCTCCTTCCGATATCGACCTTGAACACACTCACGTGTTCCCCGTATAACTGCATGAAAGAAGACAACGTGAATCAACCTCTCATCACGCCAAAACTTGTCACGCTTGATGCTGACCTTGGCATTTCTCCCTCCGATGTCATTGGCCAGCTCGCGGCACGTATCGCAGATTCTGGCCGTGCGACTGATGCCGCAGCGGTGGCTGAGGCAGCCATCGCGCGCGAGGCTAAGGCCGGCACCGGCGTGAACGGACGAGTCGCTATCCCGCACTGCCGTAGTGCCGCTGTCACCGAACCCACGCTTGCGTTTGCCCGGCTGTCCAACCCTGTTGACTTCAACGGCCCCGACGGTGACGCCGAGCTGGTGTTTCTCATTGCAGCACCTGAAGGCGGCGGCAAAGCACACTTGAAGATTCTCTCGAAGCTCGCCCGCGCACTGGTCCGCGGCGAGTTCGTTGATAACCTACGCTCCGCAGCATCCGAGCAAGAGATTGTGGATCTTGTGCACGGCGTGGTCAATGCTGAACCGAAGAAGGCTGAGCCGAAGAAGAAGGCCGATGCGGTGGTGTCGTCGCAAAGCAATGCGCCAATTCGTATTGCAGCGGTCACATCGTGTGCGACCGGCATTGCACACACCTACATGGCAGCGGATGCACTGACGCAAACAGCTAGCAAGCGCGACAATGTTGATCTTCGTGTCGAGCCGCAAGGCTCCTCCGGTGGGGATCCGCTCGACCAGGCATTTATCGATTCCGCTGATGTGGTGATTTTCGCCCATGATGTCGCTGTTCGCGGAAAGAGTCGCTTCGCGGGTAAGCCCGTGGTCGACAGTCCAGTCAAGCGTGGTGTCAACGAACCGGACGCGATGATCGATGAGGCGATCGCCGCATCGAAGGACCCAAACGCACCTCGAGTAGCTGCAGCTTCGAAGGTAGATAGTGACGAGACCGCGTCTGCCGCGACACAGAGCTGGCCCAAGCGCATCCAACAAGCGATCATGACCGGCGTTTCCTACATGGTGCCGTTCGTCGCCGCCGGTGGCCTGCTGTTGGCCCTCGGATTCCTCTTCGGCGGCGCGGACATGGCGAATGGCTGGCAGGCACTGGTCACCGAGTACTCCCCGACCAACCTGCCGAGCAATCAGATCACTGTGGACGGCGAACTCATTGCGTTCAGGCGCTCCGGCTGGTTGCTCTACCTCGGCGCAGTGCTCTTCGCCACTGGGCAGATGGCTATGCAATTCGTCGTGCCGGCACTGTCCGGCTACATCGGCTACGGACTCGCAGGGCGTCCGGGTATCGCACCTGGCTTCGTCGGCGGCGCAATCTCCGTGATGGTCGGCGCTGGCTTCATCGGTGGCCTGATCACCGGTTTGCTCGCAGGTGTGATCGCCCACTGGATTCAGACGTGGAAGGTTCCGCGCTGGCTGGGTTCGCTCATGCCGGTGGTGATCATCCCGCTGCTGACATCGCTGATCATCGGCGTACTGATGTTCCTGCTGCTGGGCCGTCCGCTCGGCGCTGTCATGGAAGGACTCACCGCGTGGCTGGAGTCCATGTCAGGATCCTCTGCGGTGTTGCTTGGCGTGATTATCGGCTTGATGATGTGCTTCGACCTGGGTGGTCCGGTGAACAAGGCTGCCTACCTGTTCGGCACCGCTGGCTTGTCTGCGGGTACCCAGGGTGCGTACGAAATCATGGCCGCGGTAATGATCTCGGGCATGGTGCCGCCGATCGCGCTGTCTATCGCCACCTTCCTGCGCTCCTCGCTGTTTACCCCGGCTGAGCAGGAGAACGGCAAATCTGCCTGGCTGTTGGGATTGTCGTTCGTGTCAGAAGGCGCAATTCCGTTCGCAGCTGCAGATCCGTTCCGTGTGATCCCTTCGATGATGCTTGGCGGTGCAACCGCAGGTGCGGTCTCGATGGCCCTTGGTGTGGGTGCACAGGCACCGCACGGTGGCGTGTTTGTGATCATCGCCTACCACCCGTGGTGGGGCATGCTCGTGGCGTTGGCTGCCGGTGTCGCGGTGGCAACGCTCGCTGTTGTGGCGCTCAAACAGTGGTGGCCTAACGATGAGATCCGAAAGGCTGCGAAACGCGAGGAAGAACTCGTGTCGGCTTAAGCACAAGGGCGTACACTCGACTGCAAAACGCATTCTTGAAAAGCCGCGTGAAAGGAAAGTTGCATTATGGCTTCGAAGACGGTCAAGGTCGGTTCCACGGTTGGTCTGCACGCTCGTCCGGCGACGGTGATTGCGGACGCTGCTGGTGAGTACGATGACGAGATCCTGCTTACCCTGGTCGGCGGCGACGAGGACGATGAGACTGATGCTGCGTCCTCGCTCATGATCATGGCGATGGGTGCAGAGCACGGCGATGAGGTCATCGTCACCTCTGATAATGCCGAGGCGGTTGAGAAGATCGCCGCACTGATCGCAAAGAATCTCGACGACGAGTAAAGGCTTCTTGCTTAGCGACGACTACGCCCGGGCAACCACTGTGGTTGCCCGGGCGTTGTCTTTTTGATGGGTGAGGTTAGCGGAACTGGCCTTCACCAATATGGTCGTAAGCCCACCGCATCATCGGATAGATAACGATGATGCCAACGGAGCCGAGGGCGATGCCTTCCAGGGTCACCTGCCCGACCTCGAAGGTGAGGTTGCCGATGCCGACAATCAGCGCGACGGCAGCTGCGGTGAGGTTCGCCGGGTCAGTGAAGTCGACCTTGTTGTCCTGCCAGATACGCACGCCAAGCATGCCGATCAGGCCGTAAAGCACCAAGCACGCGCCACCGAGCACGCCGGCGGGAATGGTGAAGATGACGGCGCCGAACTTCGGGATGAACGCGAGGATGATCGCGAAGGTGGCAGCCACCCAGTACGCAGCGGTGGAATACACCTTGGTCGCGGCCATGACTCCAATGTTTTCGGCGTAAGTAGTGGTGCCGGAGCCGCCGAAGCCACCCGCCAGGGTCGTGGCGATGCCATCGCCGATCAGTGCCCGGCCCTGCATGTGGTCCAGGTTGCGGTGGGTCATCTCGGCGACCGCCTTGACGTGTCCGACGTTTTCAGCAATGAGCACAACAAGCACCGGAAGTGTCACTAGCACGGCAGAAAGGTGGAACTCCGGAGTGTGGAACTGCGGCAGGCCAACCCAGGCGGCGTCACCGATGGTGGCCAGCGCGTCCTCGCTCAAACCGCCAGTGAGCGCGGCGAAGAGCCAACCCACCAACACACCAATCAGGATGGACAGTCGGGAAAGCATCCCGCGCGTTGCAACCGTGACCACCACGATGGTCAGCAAGGTCACGCCTGCAACAGCAGGCTGGGTTTGTACGTTACTGACCGCAGTCGGTGCGAGGTTAAAGCCGATCAACGCCACAATCGCACCTGTGACTACAGGGGGCATTACGGCGTCAATGACGCGTTTGCCGGCTTTTTGCACGATCACGCCGACAAGGATGAGCGCCACACCCGTCAGCAGCACGCCACCGAGTTGCGATCCAATGCCATACTGCTGAGACGCGGTCAGCGGAGCGATGAAGGCAAAAGAAGAGCCGAGGTAGCTCGGCAACTGGTTCCGGGTGATCAGCAGGAAGATAATCGTGCCAAGTCCGGAAAACAGCAACGTGGTGTTTACTGGGAAGCCAGTGAGCGTGGGCACCAGCAGTGTTGCGCCAAACATAGCCACCACATGCTGCATGCCGATGCCGATGGTGCGCGACCACGACAGTCGTTCGTCGGGAGCGACAACCGCCCCGGGTTTCACATGGCGTCCGTCGCCATGCAGGGTCCAACCAATTGAGTTCGTCACGAGTCTTCATTATGGCCCTCGCGCGCTTTGCATAGCTAATCGCAGCCGCAGCAGTTCGAGCGGGTAAGTTGCTCCTCATGGACATCATCATTCGACGCACCCCCGAGGAAGTCGGCACATACGCCGCCGATTGCATCGAGCCGTTCGCACGACAAGGCGCCACCATCGGTCTTGCGACCGGATCCTCACCCAACCCAACCTATAAAGAGCTCATCCGCCGACACCGCGAAGAAGGCTTGAGCTTCGCCAACTGCAAGGCCTTCTTGCTGGACGAGTACTACGGCATCCCTCGTGACCACGAGCAGTCTTACTACTCGACGATCCGCCGCGAGTTCACCGGCTCTATCGACATTCCGGATTCGTCCGTTGCGTCTCCCGACGGCGAGGCCGCCAACCCCCAGGCAGCAGCTACCTCCTACGACCACGCCATCCGCCACGCGGGCGGTGTAGATATCCAAATTCTCGGCATTGGCGCAAACGGACACATTGCGTTCAACGAGCCGACGAGTTCGCTGCGCTCCCGTACCCGTCTCATCGACCTGCATCCACGCACGATCGAGGACAATGCACGCTTCTTCGATTCTGCCGACGAGGTCCCGCGCCAAGCCCTGACACAGGGCATCGGCACCATCCTTGAGGCACGCCACCTGGTGCTTATCGCCACTGGCCCGGCGAAGGCTAACGCGGTACAAGCACTCGTCGAGGGGCCTCTGTCCGCATCGTGCCCGGCATCGGCACTGCAGCTGCACAACGCCGCGAAGGTTGTCGTAGACGAAAGCGCCGCCGAGATGCTCACCGGGGCCGAAACCTACAAGGCGTTCGACCCTTACTGGCGCTAACACCGGGGTCAACGCCAACCCGAACCGCCAGGCTTAGGAGACGACGAACTCCGCATACTGGTCGGCGAGGACACGTGGCAGGCGGACGTCGATACGCGTGCCCTCTGCCTCGTACTCCTCGGAGCGCACTGTGCCCTCCTCGTGCACGCGGCTGACCACATCACCGCGGGTGTAGGGCACGACCATGGTCACGTGCGCGTCGATGGAGTTGAGGTGCTGCTCGATGCGCGCCTCTAGCTCGTCGATTCCCTCCCCCGTCAGCGCGGACACAAACACCGCGGTGCGGCCGGTTTTTTCAAAGGCGTGGCGAAGTTCGGCGAGCACGATCGGGTCAGCGTCGTCGATCTTGTTCACCACAACGATCTCCGGCGGCATCTCCTCGCCCGAGTCGCGTGTGACCTCTGCAAGGACCGCATTGACTGCTTCGATCTGCTTCAGTGGGAACGGATCCGAACCGTCCACGACGTGCAGGACAAGGTCGGCGCCGCTGACCTCTTCGAGCGTGGACTTAAACGCCTCAACCAGCTGGGTAGGCAGGTGGCGCACAAACCCGACAGTGTCGGTCAGCACTACGTTGCGCCCGTCCGCCAACTTGGCCTTGCGCGTCGATGGGTCGAGAGTGGCAAACAGCGCGTCCTCCACCAGCACGCCCGCACCCGTCATCGCGTTGATCAACGAGGATTTACCCGCGTTGGTGTAGCCCGCGATCGCGATCTTCGGGATAGTGGAGCGCTGGCGCTGCGCGCGCTTGATCTCTCGGGCAGTCTCCATATCGCGCAGCTGGTGGCGCAGTTTGGCCATCTCGGTGCGCAGGCGGCGACGGTCGGCCTCGATACGCGTCTCACCAGGACCACGCAGGCCCACACCGCCGTTGGAGCCAGCACGACCGCCCGCCTGACGCGACAGGTTGCCACCCCAACCGCGGGTACGGCTGTAGAGGTACTCCATCTGCGCAAGGCTGACCTGTGCTTTGCCCTCTTTACTCTTCGCGTGCTGGGCGAAGATATCGAGAATTAACATCGTGCGGTCGATCACCTTGATCTTGAGGGCTTCCTCCAGCGCGATCATCTGCGACGGCGAAAGCTCACCATCAAAAATCACCGTGTCAACGCCGGTAGACAGCACAATCTCACGCAATTCCGCAACCTTGCCGGAGCCGATGTAAGTACCCGGATCAGGTTTGTCGCGCTTTTGATACAGCATGTCGACGACTTCAGCGCCGGCTGTTTCCGCCAGTGCTGAAAGCTCCCACATGCGAGCCTCAATCTCTGCAAGGGTGCCTTCGGTCCACGCGCCAACGAGCAAGACCTGTTCGATGCGGAGTTTGCGGTACTCCACCTCGGTGATGTCTTTTTGGTCCTGCGAGCGGATCTCGGTCGATCCGGTCACGGTACGAAACGCGTTGCGCTCCTCCAGGTCGAGCGCGCCTACCGTCGGTGCGGATTCGTCGGGAACGGTGTTGTGCCGAAAAGCCTCACGGAGAAGTTCGTCGTGGGCGCGTTGCTCGGGCGTGGTGTCGTCGTCACGCAAAAAGCGCTCACGGCTACCGCCGAAACGGTCAAGGTGGGGTTCAGTCATTACATCCTTTAATGGAGCTTGAAATGTCCTCTTCATATCTACCCCATTAAACGCAGATACGGCCGAGATTCTTCCCCGTGTGCGACTGCGACTATTATCGGGCGCCATGAGCACAGCAATCAGCAACGACCTCGCCGCAATCGGCTTGAACTTTGATAAGTGGCAGGACGCTGTGGAAGCCGCCATTGCCACCGACCGTCTCGCAGTCACCGGTGAAGTGCGCGGCGGCCAACTGATCCAATACGCCGACCCCTCAGGTGCGCAGCTCAACATTTTGGCAGTTGAGCCGTTTGCCACCTTCGCAGGTTTCGATTCCGTAACCCGCGCCTACGCCCACGTCACCCCAATCAACGACGTAGTTGCGCTCGCCGACGTCGTCGACCCGCGCGGCAACGCCATGGCATCGCTGACGGTGAATCTTGCACAGGGGCCATTGCTTGTCGACGAGCCCACCCTCCAATGGCAAGAACTCTCCGTCAGCGCCCTCGCACTGTCGGTGGAGAACTACACCTCCACCGACGCATACCTCGCCCTGCACCCGGGAGCCGTGGTGGGCACGGTGACCTCCCCGGGCGCCGAAGCCCTGGCATCCGGTGCTGCCTCTACCCCAGACGCACAGGCCGAATTCTCCGGCCGCGTACTCGATGCGGAATACCGCACCTCCGAACTGACCGGCCAGCGCTTCATCCACGTCTCTGTCGATGCTGCGTTCCCGTTCGACGTGTGCCTGCCCGACGGCGACCTGCCGTCCCGCGACTCCGTCATCGCTGGCACCGCCGTCATGGCCGGCTCCATCCCAACTCCGACCGGCGGCGGCTGCGGAGGCTGCGGCGGATCCTGCGGTTGCGGCGGCCACTAATCCTGTAGGGCAGAACCATGAGTTCACCAGACAAGGACCTCTCGCGAGCACTACTCGGCGCGCTCGTACTCGCTGCCACAGTAGTGCTTGTCTTGTTGCTGAAGTGGCCTGGTTTGCTCCTGTCTGTCCTGCTGATCGCTTGCGCCTTCTTCATCAGCCGACATCTGCAGCCAGACCCCGAGGTAGCTGCAATGCGATCGTCGCTGGAGTACGCGCGCGACGACATCCTTGAGATTCTCGACGCTTACGAAAAGCTCCAAAACGGCGCATCAGCCGCCGACATCGCCGACCGCACGCTGCACTACCCCGCCCTGGCAAACCCAGATAACTCTGTGCCCCAAATCAACGAGTTTCTGCTTCGAGCATCCTCTGCGCGACGCTTCATTGAGCGCGTCGACGGTTATCTCGAATCCCCCGGCACCGACAAAACCCAGCTAGAGCGCATTCTCATGGTCGCCGACGAGCGTGCCTTCGAGCTTCAGGAGGCCTGGGACGACGCACGCCGAGCCGCGAAAGAGATCGGCCCAGCGTAACGTGTGGACGTTGCTGGTTTAGAACGGCAACTTGATCCCAAGCTGCGGTGCGAACGACAGGTGCATTGTAAGCAGGAGCACACTCCCGTGCGCAGGGTTTTGAAAGACTCCTCGTTAGAGCGCGCTGGCCAGTTCTCCGCGGTACACGATGGTGGCCGGACCGGTCATGGTGGCTACGCCGTCGTTGAGCTCGACCTTGACGGCACCACCGGGGACGTTGATGGTGACGGCACCGTTTTCAATCCCGGCGTCTGCAAGCACTGCCTGCGCTGCAGCAACCGTGCCGGTGCCACAGGAACGGGTCTCCCCGACGCCGCGCTCCCAGACGCGCATGTGCGCTTCGCTGTCGCGAAGTTCGGTAAGCACTTCGACGTTGACGCCTTCAGGGAAGAACTCGGGGTCGAAGGTCGGGGCGACAAAATCCATTTCCGCAAGCCCCTCAGGAGTCAGGCCCGGGATCACGCAGGCGAGGTGCGGGTTGCCCACGTCCACGCCGATGCCAGCAAACTGGTTCTCCCCCATCGATGCGGTGGATACACCGGTGACCTGAACTGCCCCCATGCCGACGGAGACGACAGCGTTGGCCTCGTCAGCTTCAAGCACGCGGATGTGCTTCACCCCGGCGCGGGTGTCCACGTCGAACTCGCGGGCATCTTCAAGCCCTTCGGCGACGAGCACATGGGAGAAGGCACGGATGCCGTTGCCACACATCTCGGCGATGGAGCCGTCGGCGTTTCGGTAGTCCATGAACCACATACCGTCACGTCGGACGACACGCAGCAGGCCGTCGCCGCCGACGCCAGCGCGACGGTCGCAGAGGAAGGCGACCTGCTCAGGGGTGATGTCGAGTTGGTCGTCGACGTCGATCAGGACGACGAAATCGTTTTCGGTGGCATGTGCTTTCAGGAACTTCACGCCAGCGAGTCTAACGCGAGATCCACCACGTTCGAATCGGCGGCATCGAGCCATACCGTGCGCGGGTCGCGGTTAAACCACGAGCGTTGCCGGCGCACGTAGCGGCGAGTGCCGGTGATGGTCTGTTCGAGTGCTTCTTCTTCGGTGAGTTCTCCGTCGAACATGGCGAGAACCTGCGCGTAGCCGATGGCGCGACCGGCGGTGGAATTGCGGACGAGGCCGTCTGTGACCAGGGCGCGGGTTTCGTCGATAAGCCCTTGTTCGAACATCATGCGGGTGCGCAGCTCGATGCGGGGGTTGAGCCACTCGGCGTTCGTGCGCAGGCCAAGGATGCGCGTACCCCAACGTGGAGGTGCATTCTTCGGCGGTTGGGAAGCCTTGAACGGTTTGCCGGTCAATTCGATGACTTCGAGGGCGCGCACGGTGCGGCGCGGATCTTTGTCCTCGATGATGCTGGCTGCTTCCGGATCAACCTCGGCGAGTTCGGCGTGCAGTGCGTCGACGCCGATCTCCCCCAGACGCGCTTCGTAGCGGGCGCGCACGGTGGGGTCGGTGGGTGGGAAGGACCAGGCGTCGATAAGCGATTGCACATACAGCATCGAACCGCCCACCAGCACCGGCACCTTGCCACGCGCCATGATCTCCTCAACCGTGGCCACGGCAAGCGCCTGGTACTCCGCGACGGAGGCGGTCTTGGTCACATCCCAGATATCCAGCAGGTGGTGCGTGATGCCTTCGCGCTCCTCCACCGGTAACTTCGCGGTGCCGATGTCCATGCCCCGGTACAGCTGCATCGAATCAACGTTGACCACTTCCCCGCCGAACTCGTGCGCCAGCGCAATGCCAAGCGCGGACTTGCCGCTGGCAGTGGGCCCTACAACTGCAATGGGATTCATACGCTCCACTCCGCTACATACCGTCCGACACCCAGCGTGTCATCGGCATCGATCAACCGCGCATCCTTGCGCTCAAGTCCTGCGAGTTCGCGCCACAGTTCCGGTTCGAGCACCTGCGTATCGACGAGCACTGCTTCACCACCGTCCAACCACCGCACAATGGCCTCGTGCGTCTCCGGCGCGCCGGGAACTAACGCGAGCGGGGCGCGCGGTGTTAACCCCGCGGGTCCGTCGACAACGACAACAGTGATGGCGTCGGGATCGGGCTCGTCGATACGCGAACGCACGTCGCGGACCTCCGGATCACCCAGCGCAAACCTGGCAACCAGCTCACCTAAGTGGTTACCACCACGCACCGTGATGTCAGGGCCTCCCCAGGCACGAAACGAGCCAGTGTGCGCCGTGTACCACCGCTCATCGAGGCAGCAGACGATATCGATCGGGTGGCTACCTGCAGTTTCCGCCAACGCACGGGTGACGGCCAGGAGGCGCTGCGAGGCGTCGTCGTGAGGCGAGAGCGCCAACGCAGGCGATCCGGGGATGATCCAAAGGTTTGCTCGCACCCGCCCAACCCTACCTAGCACCCCAATTCGCCCCGCAGTGGTGTGTGTGGCTGTACGATCGCTTGCATTGCGCAAAGGCAGCCGCGACGCGCGGCACAGTGCGGCCCATGCCGCGGAAAGGACGACCATCATGACCGAGTCGAACCCCACCAACACACCAGGCAAGATCCCATCGCCTGCCGCCATGGCGAAAAAGGGCCCGAAGCCTGGGCCACGCCCGTCCACGGCAACGGGCGCCCCGTCGGTAACACCCACTCCTGTACCAGCGCGCACGCCATCGGACCCGTCGAAGTTCGGCCGTGTTGATGCAGACGGAAACGTCTTCCTCACCCGCGGTGGCACCGAGCGCCAGATCGCATCCTGGCAAGCCGGCACCCCTGAGGAGGGGCTCGCACACTACGGGCAGCGTTACGACGACCTGGTTACCGAAGTCGAACTCATCGAGACCCGTCTGCGCGCTCACCCGGAAGACGCAGACGCGATCCGCAAATCCGCCGAAGCGCTGAAAGCCTCGCTTGACGACGCCGCAGTAATCGGCGACCTCGACGCCGTCGAAACCCGCCTCGATGCTGCGATTGCCGCATCCGCCGATGCCCGCGAGCAGGCTAAGGAGCAAAAGGCAGAGCGACGTAAGGCAGCGATCGCCCGCAAGGAAGCCCTCGCCGCCGAAGCCGAAGACCTGGCAGAAAACTCCACCGAATGGAAGCGTGCCGGCGACCGCATCCGCGACATCCTCGAGGAGTGGCGCGGCATCCGCGGCATCGACCGCGCAACCGACGACGAGCTGTGGAAGCGCTACTCCCGCGCCCGCGACAGCTTCAACCGTCGCCGTGGCGCCCACTTCGCCGAGTTGGACCGCAACCGCGCCCAAGCCAAGAAGATCAAGGAAGAACTCGTCGACCGCGCCGAAGCGCTCAAGGACTCCACGGATTGGGGCAACACCGCCCGCGCCTACCGCGACCTGATGACGGAATGGAAGGCCGCCGGTCGCGCCCCACGCGAGGTAGACGACAAGCTCTGGGAGCGGTTCCGCGCCGCCCAGGACCACTTCTTCGAAGCCCGCAACGCCGTCAACGCGGAACGCGACCGCGAATTCGAGGCCAACGCAGAAGCCAAGGATGCGCTCATCGCTGAATACGACGCGCAGATCGACCCCGCGAAGGGCCTCGGCGCCGCGAAGGCGAAACTGCGCGAACTGCAGGACAAGTGGGACGAGATTGGCTTCGTACCACGCGGTCGCATCCGCGAGTACGAGGACAAGATCGCCCGCATCGAGCAGCGCGTCTCCGAGGCCGAAGACTCCCGCTGGCGCAAAACCAACCCTGCCCAGCAGGACAAGGTCAACCAGTTCCAGGTCAAGGCCGACGACTTTGAGCGCCAAGCCCAAGAGGCTGAGGCCAAGGGCAACGCCGCAAAGGCAGCAACGCTGCGTGAGCAGGCGAAGCAGTGGCAGGAATTTGCCGACGTTGCCGCGAAGGCTGTGAACGAGGGCTAGTGCTCACACCACAGCAGTACGTCCCCCGGCCCAACTCATCGGAGGCAGTGGTCGGGGGTTACGCATTTTCCGCAACGCTCGCCATCCAAGACATCACCGGTCTTGCCACCTCTGGCGTGTCCGCATCGCACATTGCGAAGCGCCTCGAGCCGTCCGCCGAATCCGAAGCAATCCTCTTCGCGCTCACCTCCCAGCAGGCACCCCGCCCTGTGACGGATTTGGGCTACCGCGAACTTTTCGACGACGACCTCGACCACACCGACGCCTGGCTCTTCATCTCCCTGCCTTTGCTCGAAGACCGTCGCGTGATCGAAGCGAACTTCACCTTCGACGCCGAGATCGCGCCCCTGCCCGGCGAAGATGAACCGCCCGAACCGTGGGCCGCAGCGCTGTCGCTTCTCGACGACCTCTCCACCCGCCTCGAACGCCCCATCCGCCAACTCTGGGTCACGCACCTGCCCGACGCTTCGGCATCCCCCGCGTTGACCGAAGCCGGCTACACGGCGGCCTTCCGAGAAGACCAGGCCACGTTCGAGATCACCGCACTGGATGCCCTGCCTCGTACTGTGGCCGCCGAGTTCGCAGTCATCGAAGGCCCAGGGTTCTTCTCCAAACGCAAAGCAGGCGCCGACGAGGTAGAGCAGTTCTCCCGTCTGCTCACCGCGGCATCGCGCGACTACCCTCGCGGCGACCTGGTGATGGACACCATCAACTGGGACCTTGAGCGCATCCGCGACGCCGGCGCGAGGCTGCAAGACCGAGGCGGCTCGCAACTGACCGGACTGGCCTACGTCGACGGCGTCATCGTCGGACTCTGCGAAGTCGTGCGCTTCCACGCCGACGACCCGAAGGTCTGCGAACTCGGCCTTGTCTACGTCCTGCCAGAGCACCGCAGCCGTGGCATCGGCAAAGCCATGCTGCGTGCCTCCCTCGAGCGAGCACACGCAACCTGGGAAGACTTGGAGACGGTGTACTGCTCCTACCCCGCCGACTCCGCGCCAGCAGCCGCCATAATGAAAGGGGTCGGCGCGGAAGTGGTTTCCGCGACGACAGGGTGGCAAAAGGTCTAAATCTTGCGGTGGCGTTCGGCGGCACGGGCGCGGCGGTCGTCCACAAGCAACGGGTTCTCCTCGTGCGCGTTCGCCTGATGCGTCGCCGACTGCTGCAGCAACGCCACGTCGTCGCGCTGCTGCACCTTCGCGCGCTCGTCGGCCACCTTCACCTGTGCCTCAGAGCGAGACAGGATCAGCGGGAACAGCGTGAACACCGCAACGAACACAGCCAACATGGCCAGGTAGTAGCCGATGTCGCGTGAGGTTTCCGGAGCACTTTGGTTGCGCAACCAAATGCCGAGGATGGAAAACACGGCAGAGACCGTTGTGACCATCCAGGCAGGCAGGGTGACGGCGAATCGTCGTAAAGCAACTGCGAGCGATGTCAAAACCCCAACACCGATGAAGGAAAACCACACAAACAAGTACTCCGCCACCGAAGTGCGCGCATCGCGCGACGCCTGGGTCAGCCCCAACACCTGCCAACCGGCCACCCCACCCGCAAACGGCAACACCAACGCCACGAGGTACACCACCGCACACGCGGCGAGCACCCACCGTTTCGCCCTCATCGTGATCTGCGAAGCGGCGGACTTCTCCGCGCGAGCCAACGTCTGCGAATCCTGCTGCGTCATAGCAGCCACTGTAGCCCCTAGCAGCCGCAGGACGAATCGCCGGTGGGCTGCTTGGGCGGTTGACCGATCGTCGGTAAGCCAAGCCCCACGCCGACAGGTGCAGTCGTCGGCACTTGGCCTGCGGCAGAATTGTCGCCAGCCTTCGTACGACGGTGGTTACGCACCCCAGAATCTGCAATGAGGAAGTGCGGCTTGGACTCAGTGATGGTGACAGTGACGTAATCGCCCGGGCGGATCTCGCCATCAATGTCACCCTCAACCGCGAAGTGCACCAGGCGGCCATCGCGAGCGCGACCCGACATGCGGTGCGTGCGATCATTCTTGCGTCCGCCACCCGCTTGCACAAGCAACTCCTGCTCCGTGCCGATCATCTTCTCGTTCTCCTCGGCACTAATGCGATCCTGCAGCGCAAGCAAACGCTCGAAACGCTCCTGCACCACAGCCTTCGGAATCTGCTGCTCCATCTCCGCAGCCGGCGTGCCCGGACGCGGCGAATACTGGAACGTAAACGCAGAAGTGAAACGAGCCTTCTCCACCACATCAAGCGTGGCCTGAAAATCCTCCTCAGTCTCACCCGGGAAGCCGACAATAATGTCGGTGGTAATGGAAGCGTGCGGAAGCTTCTTACGCACCTCATCCAAAATCCCAAGGAACTTCTTCGACCGGTACGACCGGCGCATGTCCTTAAGCACCTTGTCGGAACCCGACTGCAACGGCATATGCAGCTGCGGGCACACATTCGGAGTCTCCACCATCGCGTCAATGACATCCGAGGTGAACTCCGCCGGGTGCGGCGACGTAAAACGCACACGCTCCAAGCCCTCGATGTCGCCACAGGCACGCAAGAGCTTGGAGAACGCAGAACGGTCGCGCTCCATGTCCTCGTCGACAAAGTTCACGCCATACGCATTCACATTCTGACCAAGCAGCGTCACCTCGGACACACCCTGATCGACGAGCGCCTGCACCTCCGCCAAAATAACGCCTGGGCGACGATCCTGCTCCTTACCACGCAACGACGGCACGATGCAGAACGTACACGTGTTATTGCAGCCCACCGACACGGACACCCAACCGGCGTAGGCAGACTCGCGCTTCGCCGGCAGGACAGACGGAAACACCTCGAGCGACTCAACAATCTCTACCTGGGCTTCGTCCTCCACCCGTGCGCGATCGAGCAACGCCGGCAATGCGGAGATGTTGTGCGTACCGAACACCGCATCAACCCACGGTGCCTTCTCGATCACCGTGTCGCGATCCTTCTGCGCCAAACACCCGCCGACCGCAATCTGCATGCCCGGATGATTCGCCTTCGTGTTCTTCAACTGTCCGAGCGAGCCATACAGGCGCTGATCCGCGTTTTCACGCACCGCACAGGTATTGAAGACCACCAGGTCGGGCTCAGTCCCCTCGTCTGCCGCCACGTACCCAGCATCCTCGAGCAGACCCGAAAGACGCTCAGAATCGTGCACGTTCATCTGGCAGCCGAACGTCCGCACCTCATAGGTGCGCGAAGTGGTGTTTTCAGAGGTATTTGCCGTAGTCACGGCGAGACAGTCTAACCAGGCAAAGCGCCCAAACCTAACCGCAAATGACAAACACTTTCCCAGTTTTGGTCACCCGCATCACAGTTTTGGCCTACTGTGCCTTGTATGACACAGGAGATTGCCGAACCCATGATTCGCATGGTGGGTGTGGAGAAGTACTTCGACGACTTCCACGCACTACAAAACATCAACCTTGAAGTCCCCCGCGGACAAGTAGTCGTAGTGCTGGGACCGTCCGGATCGGGAAAGTCCACCCTGTGTCGGACGATCAACCGCCTCGAAACCATCGAGGAAGGCACGATCGAAATTGACGGCCGTACCCTCCCCGCCGAAGGGAAGGAACTGGCCCACCTCCGTTCAGACGTAGGCATGGTGTTCCAACAGTTCAACCTGTTTCCGCACCTGACCATTCTGGACAACGTCACCCTGGGCCCCATCAAGGTCCGCAAGGTGAAAAAGACCGACGCCACCGCACGCGCTCGCGAACTGCTCGACCGCGTGGGGATCGGCAACCAGGCAGAAAAATATCCGGCACAGCTCTCCGGCGGCCAGCAGCAGCGCGTCGCAATCGCACGCGCCCTTGCGATGGAGCCGAAAGTCATGCTTTTCGACGAACCCACCTCCGCCCTCGACCCCGAAATGGTCGGCGAGGTCCTCGACGTCATGACAGAACTGGCCGAAAGCGGCATGACCATGGTCGTGGTCACCCACGAAATGGGCTTCGCCCGCAAAGTTGCCGACCGCATCTTGTTCATGGCCGATGGCGAAATCGTCGAAGACACCGACCCCGAGTCGTTCTTCACCAACCCGCAGTCCAGCCGTGCACGAGACTTCCTCGGCAAGATCCTGCCCCATTAACCCACCCACGTTTCTTACAAGGAGAATCACCATGAAGCGCACCGCACGTTTCGCATCGACCACTGCCGCAGCTCTGCTCGCGGCCACCACACTCGTCGCCTGCGGCGGCGACTCCGCCGGCGACGCCGAAGGCCTTCTCGCACAGATCGAGGCCGGCAACGTCACCCTCGGCACTAAGTACGACCAGCCGGGCCTAGGCCTGCGCGAAGCCGACGGCTCCATGACCGGCCTCGACGTCGACGTCGCCAACTACGTGGTCAACCACATTGCCGACGAAAACGGCTGGGAGCATCCAGAAATCACCTGGCGCGAAACCCCCTCGGCACAGCGCGAAACCGTGCTGCAAAACGGTGAAGTCGCAGCAATCGCCGCGACCTACTCCATCAATAAGTCACGCTCCGAAGCAGTCGACTTCGGAGGCCCCTACCTGCTGACCCACCAGGCCCTGCTCGTCCGTTCCGACGACGCCGAGATCACCGGCCTCGAAGCCCTCGACGGCCGCATCCTCTGCTCCGTCACCGGCTCCACCCCGGCACAGAAGGTCAAGGACACCCTGCCGGGCGTCCAGCTCCAGGAATACGACACCTACTCCTCCTGCGTCGAAGCCCTGCGCAACGGCAACGTCGACGCCCTCACCACCGACGCAACCATCCTCGGCGGCTACTCCGCACAGTCCCCGGGCGACTTCAAGGTCGTCGAGCTGAAGAAGGACGGCGAGCAGTTCACCAACGAGCACTACGGCGTCGGCCTGAAGAAGGAAGACCCGGGCGCACTCGAGGCCGTCAACAAGGCACTCAACGCCCTTTACGAGGACGGATCCTTTGACAAGTTCGTCAACGACAACCTCGACGGCGGCCAAGGTGTTGAAAAGGACAAGGTCGGCGACCTGTCCTTCGTCGAGTAGCACCTGCCGTGTGGCTGGGTGAACCCCACCCGGCCACCGAGCCCCAACCCTTCTTCATCTCCTTCACGTATTGGAAGTTCCCACCATGGATGCAATGTGGGCTGATCTCGCGCCCAAACTGTGGCCAGCATTCTGGACCACAATCAAGCTGACCTTCTACTCCGCCATCGGATCAATGATCCTGGGCACCCTACTCACTGCTATGCGGGTCTCCCCCGTTGCCATCCTGCGGAACCTGTCGGCGTTTTACATCAACACCGTGCGCAACACCCCGCTGACACTTGTGATCCTGTTCTGCTCGTTCGGCCTCTACCAAAACCTTGGCCTTGAGCTCGCGAGCCGCGAATCCAGCACCTACCTTGCAGACCAAAACTTCCGCCTCGCGATCCTCGGCTTCGTTTTGTACACCTCGTGCTTCGTCGCCGAATCGCTCCGAAGCGGCATCAACACCGTTCACTTCGGACAAGCCGAAGCCGCACGCTCCCTCGGACTGAGCTTCGGGCAGATCTTCTCGTTGATTATCTTCCCCCAAGCTCTGCGTGCAGCAATCGTTCCGCTGGGCAACACGCTGATCGCTTTGACGAAGAACACCACGATCGCATCGGTCATCGGCGTCGCGGAAGCATCGCTGCTGATGAAATCCACCATCGAATTCCACGCAAACCAGCTCTTCGCCATCTTCGGCATCTTCGCCCTCGGCTTCATCGTGCTCACACTGCCAACAGGGCTCGTCATCAGCTGGCTGTCTAACCGTCTGGCGGTGAAACGATAATGGCATCCTCTGTCCGCGCAACTGTTCTCTACGACGCCCCCGGCCCCAAAGCCGTACGCCGCAACTACATTTACACCGCAATCACCATCGCTGTGCTTTTGCTCGTCGGCTGGTGGGTACTGAGCAAACTAGCCACACACGGCCAACTCGACGCCGAACGCTGGACCCCCTTCATCCAGGGAAACACCTGGACCACATACATCATCCCTGGCCTCGTCGGCACCATTAAGGCCGCCGTCGTATCGGTGCTGCTCGCAATTGTCTTCGGCGTGATTTTCGGGCTTGGCCGCCTTGCCCCAAACAAGATCGTGCGTGGCTTCTGCGCTGTGGTTGTCGAGTTCTTCCGCGCAATCCCAGTGCTGCTACTCATGATCTTCCTCTACCAAGTCTTCGCGGTGTACAAGATCGTCCCGCCGGCATCGCTCGCATTCTGGGCCGTCGTTGTAGCACTGACGCTTTACAACGGCTCCGTTATCGCCGAAATCCTCCGCGCCGGCATCAAATCGCTACCCCGCGGCCAAACCGAAGCCGCCCAGGCACTTGGCTTAAGCCACTGGCAAACCATGGGCAAGATCTTGCTGCCCCAGTCCGTCGCAGCCATGCTCCCGGCACTGATTTCCCAGATGGTCATTGCGCTGAAGGATTCCGCCCTGGGCTACCAAATTGGCTACGTCGAGGTTGTTCGCTCCGGCACGCAGGTCGCCTCTGCAAACCGGAACTACTTGGCGTCGCTCATCGTGGTGGCCATCATCATGATCCTGATCAACTACGCGCTGACAATGCTCGCTACCCGCGTCGAGCGCCAACTGCGCGCTGGCCGCGCACGCCGCAACCCGTTTGCCAAGGTGCCCACCGCCGGCAAGGAAGTCGGTTTGGACACAAAGGACACCGTGAACCTCGACTGGCAAGCCCCTGGTTACCAGCAGATCGACAATCCTGTGGAGAAACACTAACCCCCCGTGTGCGGGGTCACCACCCCGCGTCACGCGTGGGCTTCGCACTCGGCGATGCGTTCGTCGAGCGCTTCCCGGCCCAGGCGCATTGCCATCCCCTGGTGAAACCCACGGCGGGCAAGCGCTCCAACGATCCGGCGCAAAAGCTTGTCGTACTCTGCCCGATCCTCGGGTGCGTGTTTCACCTTGCGCGCCGCCTTTTCGGCGACCCCGCGGGCGATGCGCTCTTCGTCGTCGTCTGTGATCTGCTCGAGCGCAGCCGCACGGTCCGCACTGCCCACCCCTTTGTCACGCAGTTCCATATCAAGCGCGCGGGCGGACTTTCCGCGACGCGCAGCGCGCTGGCGCACCCACTCGGAAGCAAATGCTGCGTCGTTGAGCAGGCCTGAGCCGGCGAGGTCGTCGAGAACTTCGTCGACAAGCATGGGCTCAAACTCGGCCTTGATCAGCCGACCACACAGCTCCTCACGCGAGCGTGCCCGCTGATCCAGCAGCCCTAATGCGCGTTTGCGTACCGGCGCCTTCGCCTCCTCATGTGCGTGGTCGATGAAACCCGACCCCGGCTCGTACGCCTCGAGAGCAGCTTTGAGGCGCGCAATCTTTTCGGGGTCTGCCATATGCTACTTCTCGTCCGCCTTGGCGTCGTCTTCGTCGTCAAAATCGATGTTGGGCACCATGTCTACGGGATCATCCGACAAGGCATCGTCGTCAACATTGGCATACTTGCCCACACCAAGCGCGCGGAAGATTTTGTCTTCGATTTCGTCGGCCAGGTCCGGGTTGTCTTTGAGGAACAGGCGCGCCTTTTCCTTACCCTGCCCCAACTGGTCGCCCTCGTAGGTGAACCACGAGCCGGACTTCTTCACAATGCCGTTTTCCACGCCCATGTCGATGATGGAGGACTCCCGCGAGATGCCCTCGCCGTACATGATGTCGAACTCGGCGATCTTGAACGGCGGGGAAACCTTGTTCTTCACAACCTTCATCCTGGTGCGGTTACCGATGGAATCCTGGCCGTCCTTCAGGGTTTGAATACGGCGGACATCGCAACGCACAGACGCGTAGAACTTCAAGGCCTTACCGCCAGTGGTCGTCTCCGGGGAGCCGAACATCACGCCAATCTTTTCACGCAGCTGGTTAATGAAGATCGCGGTAGTCCCGGAGTTGTACAGCGCACCGGTCATCTTGCGCAGTGCCTGCGACATCAAACGTGCCTGGAGGCCGACGTGGGAGTCACCCATCTCGCCCTCGATTTCAGCCTTCGGGGTCAGCGCTGCAACAGAGTCGATCACGATCATGTCGATAGCACCAGAGCGCACCAGCATGTCCGCGATCTCAAGCGCCTGCTCACCCGTATCTGGCTGGGAGACCAGCAGATTGTCGGTATCCACGCCAAGCTTGCGGGCGTAGTCAGGGTCGAGGGCGTGCTCGGCATCGATGAACGCCGCGATGCCGCCTGCGCGCTGCGCCTCCGCAATCGCATGCAGGGCAACGGTCGTCTTACCGGACGACTCCGGGCCGTAGATCTCCACGACCCTGCCGCGTGGCCAGCCACCGATACCAAGGGCAACGTCGATAGCAGTGTTGCCGGAAGAGATTGACTGAATCGGCGGGCGATTCTCGTCGCCCAAGCGCATGACGGCGCCCTTGCCAAAGTCCTTCTCAATCATCGCAAGCGCAGCGTCGAGCGCGTTCTGGCGCGAGTTCGCGGCGGAAGCGGCAGTCTTCTTCTTCGTTGCCATGTGGTGTTTTCCTCCAAATTGTCGGTGGTGCGACGGTTGCCGCATCCACACTGTGTGTTAGTCCGTGCCTATTAGACGCACGCGCCTACCCTTCGGTTCCCTCCAAAACAAGGAAAGTTCCTCGGGGGCGAATACAGGAGCCACTTTAGAATGCGGCTACGACATCGAACACTGTACACGCAAGCGTGTTCGAACGGGAATTCAAAACCCGGGCCTGTCAATGCCAAGTCGGCGCTCTTCCGGAATGTCAAACGCTTCACAGAGTCCGCGCCACGCCTCGCGGGGATCGACACCACTTTCGATCATGTCCGCCGCGGTGCGCTCGTAGCCCGGTATCACCTGCGTATCGATAATCCACTTGGCTCGACCCGCGCCAAATTCGTCCTCGACCAGTTGATGAAACTCCGTCAAACGCATGACTCAACACGCTACCCGAACACGCGTTATTGAACGGCGTTCAGGTACACTGCCGCGCATGAGTAAATCTTCCACCGCGCAGGACATTGCGCTCATCGCCGTCTTCGCGGCCATCATCATCGCTCTCGGCTTCGTCTCCATCCCCGTCGGCGCCGCAGGCGTGCCTATCGTGCTACAAAACGCAGCCATCATCCTCGCCGGCCTCGTCCTCGGCTGGCGCCGCGGCCTGTTCACCGCAGGTATCTTCCTCCTGGTCGGCCTCGCACTACCCGTGCTTGCAGGCGGCCGCACCGTCATCTCCGCACTCGGCGGCACGACCGTGGGCTACCTTGTGGGCTACCTCGTCTCCGCTACCGTCGCGGGCCTGATCGCCTACCGTGCGCCATTCCGCCGCAACACCGCAGCTACGATCGGCGTCCTCATCGTCGCCGGCTACGTTGCCCTGTTCTTCCAGTACCTCTGCGGCGTATTCGGCCTCATGGCCCGCGCTGAGATGTCCTTCGGCGCAGCATGGGCCGCACAGGTGCCATTCCTGCTGCCTGACGCCGGCAAGGTCGCTCTCATGATCGCCATCGCAATCGCGGTGCACCAGGCGTTCCCTGACCTGCGCGGTAGTCGTCGATAAGCACGATGCCCCTCATCGAATTCAAAGGCGCAGCCGTCACCTACGACGGCAACACCGTCCTTCAGCCACTCACCACGCGCCTGAGTGAGCAACGCATCGGCATCATCGGCTCCAACGGTTCCGGCAAATCCACCACCGTGCGCCTCATCAACGGACTCATCGAACCCACTTCAGGGCAAGTGCTTTACGACGACCTCTCCCCCACCACCCAAGGCCGCGACGTCCGCAAACGCGTCGGATTCGTCTTCTCCGACGCCGAATCCCAAATCGTCATGCCACGCGTCTCCGACGACGTCGCCTTCTCCCTTCGCCGCTTCAAACTCCCCCGCGACGAAGTGCGATCGCGTGTCGACGACGCTCTCGCCCGCTTCGAACTCACCGACCTCGCCGAAAACTCACCGCACACCCTGTCGGGCGGCGAAAAACAGATGCTCGCACTTGCATCCGTGATGGTGATCGAACCAGACACCATCATCGCAGACGAACCCACGACACTGCTTGACCTGCGCAACCGCAAACGAATCGTGCGCGAACTTAACGCACTCGAGCAGCAACTCATCGTGGTCACACACGACCTGGACATGCTGCGCGACTTCGAACGCGTCCTCGTCATCGACGACGGCGCACTCGTCTACGACAGCAACCCCGCCGACGCCATCGCGTTCTACACCGACCTCATGGATAACAAACCATGATCCGCGAACTCCCCCTCGGTGTCTACATCCCCGGCGACACACTGCTCCACCGCATCCAGCCAGCGCTGAAGTTCGTGCTGCTGGTGGTCTTCATCATCGGGGTCACTGTCCTGCCCACCCGGCCCTGGCACGCAGCCGCCGCACTCGGGTTTGTGCTGGTGCTCTACTTGTGGGCACGCATCCCAATGAAGATTGCGTGGCGCCAACTCGTGCCACTCCTGCCCTTCCTGATCTTTTTAGGCGCGTTCATGGTGTGGCAAAACGGCGTCGAATCGGCGGCGACGCTACTCATCGGGCTGCTTGCCACCATCGCGGCGGCGAACCTGCTCACACTGACCACCCCGGTCCAGGAACTCCTTGACGCCCTCGACCGAGCACTCGCACCGTTGGGACGCACAGGCGAACTCATCTCGCTCACCATTGCACTCACCATTCGCCTGATTCCGCTGACACTCGCGACCGCGAACGAAGTCCTCGACGCCCGCAAAGCCCGCGGGGCTGGCTTCTCCCTCCTAGCGTTCGGCACTCCCCTGGTCATCCGCTCCGTGCGGCGGGCGAAGATGATCGGTGAAGCGCTCATGGCGCGCGGCGCCGTGGACTAACCCCACGCAGCGAAAAGGCCCGAAGCGATGTGCTTCGGGCCTTCGACGTTGTGATTTACTCGCCGCGCAGTTCGCGCATGCGCTGCGCAACCGCATCATCGCTGACGTTAGCGTCGGTAGCGGACTGCCCCGGCTCAATCGCCTGTTTCTTGCCAGCGGTGAGCTCGCCTGCCATCTCCGCACGCAGCTGCTCCAAGCGGCCGTGACCAGCCATCTGGATACCGGCCTGCTCAACCTCAGCCATACGACCCTGAATGGAGTTCTGCGCCAACTCGGCGGCACCAAGCGCGTTAGCGTAACGACGCTCAATCTTCTCACGAACCTGATCCAAGTTCGGACCGGACGCAGTAATCGAGTTCATCGACTGCATCGTCTCCGAAACCTTCTCCTGCATCTTCGCCTGCTCAAGCTGCGACAGGAGCTTCGAGCGCTCGGCAACCTGCTGCTGCAAGTGTGCCGCGTTACGCTCCACAGCCTGCTTCGCCTGAGCTGCCTGCTGCAGCGCCTGGTCGTGGAGCTGCTTAGTATCCTCCACACCCTGCTCAGCGGTGACCAGCTGTGCCGCAAACGCCTCCGCGGCGTTTTCGTACTCCTGTGCCTTCTGCGCGTTGCCCTCGCCGCGAGCCTTATCAGCAAGCTTGAGCGCCTGGCGGGCATTCGCCTGCAGCTTCTCAACATCCTCGAGGCGACGGTTGAGCTGCATCTCCAACTGACGCTGGTTACCAATCACCGCGGCAGCCTGCTGCGACAGTGCCTGGTGCTGGCGCTGCGCCTCGTTGATGGCCTGCTCAATCTGGATCTTCGGGTCAGCGTTCTCTTCGATCTTGTTGTCGAAGAGAGCCATCAGGTAGTTCCAGAACTTGGAAAAGGGGTTCGCCATGGCTAATCACCGCGACCTTTCATCTTCATTAGTTAGTGCGTCAAACTCCACCCACAATAGTCGGGTGAGCTCCGTTACGCTTCCGCAGCCGCCGGAGAGGTAACCGCGAGTTCCTCGTTGAAGGAATGCAGCGACATATTCGCCACCGCTTCCAGCAACACCTCAGACACCGTGGTGTCCAGTGCCTCGCACAGCGCTGCAAGCAGTTCAGAGGACACTTCCTTGCGACCGCGCTCCAACTCCGAGATGTAGCCGGAAGACACGCGAGCCTCCTTCGCCAACGTGCGAAGAGTTACGCCCTTATCAGCGCGAAAAGCGCGCAGCGACATACCGAGGGCTTCGCGGAACAGCGGCTCACGCGCTGGGGCGGATGCAATCGGCAGTTCTACCGGGGCTTCGTAAAGCAGAGTCGTAGTTGTCATCAGCTGCTCCAACGATCGGTGGTCTAGTTTTGTTCCCGAACGCCAGTCAGCGCACCAACCAGGGCCGCTTCGACCGCGCGTCGGCGAATCTCGTTCCGCGACCCTGCGAGGACTCGGACAGGGGTCGCATGTCCATCGACAAGCGCATACCGGCCCGCTTCCGAATCGAGCAGTTCCGCAGCTTGCGACGACGCCGTCCACTTCGGCCCCGCCAGCCCAATCCACACCGTGCCAGCCGGCATACCGTCTTGCGCACCGGGCCCTGCGACGCCAGTAAGCGCAACCGCCCAATCCGTCCCGCACACCTTACGAGCACCGCGCGCCATCTCGCGGGCCACCGCCGCGGAGACCACGCCTTCTTCCTCAATCAGGTCGGCCGGAACGTGGGCCAACTCGGTTTTGAGCTCCGCCGAGTACGTCACCAAACCGCCGACGAGTACGTCGGAAGCACCCGGCACGTCCGCAAGGGTCGCAGCAGCAAGCCCGGCAGTCAGCGACTCGCAAAAAGCGATGGTTTGGTTCCGGGAACGTAGTTCGTCGATAAGCAATTGCGCCGTCGTCATTTGTTCGCCTTTCCTGCATCAACCAAATACTGCACACCCGTAACCACGGTGACCGCCACCGCGAGCAACATCACCACAAACACCGGCGTATCCGCCCATGCGGGCAACGGACACAAGTACAGGCCAACCGCCAGCGACTGCAGGACAGTCTTCACCTTGCCACCCTTCGACGCCGGCACCACCAGACCGCGACGCAACATCCACATGCGCCACACCGTGATCCCCAGCTCACGAGCCACGATCACCACAGTGACCCACACCGGCAACGAACTCGCAATATTCAGCGTAACCAGCGCAGTAATCATCAACGCCTTGTCCGCGATCGGATCAGCAATCTTGCCGAAATCCGTAATCAGCCCCCGCGCACGAGCAATATCCCCGTCAAGCTTGTCTGTGATCATCAACGCCACAAACAGGCCAAACGCCCACCACCAGCGCTCCGAAAGCACCAGCCACGCGAACACAGGAATGAACAGAATCCGCAGAGACGTCAACACATTCGGCAGATTCCAATTCGACGGCTTATCCGTTTGCATCACGCGATCCACCATACCCATCTCACGCGTTCCACCTAGACTGCCCTCCATGAAGTATTTCGCAGCAACCTACACCTACGGCGAGCAAACGCTTGTCGACGACACCCGCCCCGCCCACCGCGAATTCATCTCCTCGCAACTCGCACTCGGACGCATCGTGGGATCCGGCCCTTTTATCGGCGTCAATCAAGCCCTAATCATCCTGCAACTGCCCGACACTGCCACTGAAGCTGATGCGGCGGCCGTGCTGGATCAAGACCCATACACGACCGCCGGCGCACTCGCAGCGCGCGAGATCCGGGAGTGGAACCCGGTGATGAATATCTTCGGCTAAGCCTTCCTACCGCCACGCGCGACATCGAGGTGGGCGGTCTCGCGCGATCCGGTCGCGGTGTGATCGCCCTTGCCAGAGGTCGCCGGGTCGTCGATCCACTCAACATGGTGGCCGTGACGGTCGACCTTGCGGCGGTTGCCGTGGTCGTCGAAATCAATGTGGTACTGGTTTTCGTTCGGATCACGAACACCAGCCTTCACGTCAGCGCGGTCCTTGATCACCGAGGCAATCGCGGTGATCGCGAGCACGCCGACGATGATCAGCAGCGAGGCGACAGTGCCGACCTCCGGCACGTCGAGACCCTCGCCGCCATTGATGAACGACAGGTTGTTCTCGTGCAGCGCGTGCAACAGCAGCTTCACGCCGATGAAGCCGAGCACCACCGCGAGGCCGTACGGCAGGTATACCAGGCGGTCGAGCAGGCCGTTGAGCAGAAAGTAGAGCTGGCGCAGGCCCAGCAGCGCGAACGCGTTGGCGGTGAACACGAGGAAGGATTCCTGGGTGATGCCGTAGATCGCCGGGATGGAGTCGAACGCGAACATCACGTCGATGAACCCGATGGACAGCAGCGCCACAAACAGCGGGGTAACCGCGCGCTTGCCGGCCTGGGTAGCGGAAACGAGACGGTCTCCGTGGTACGAGCTGGTCACCGGAATAACCTTGCGTAGCGTCTTGACCACCATCATGTCGTTCGGATCCGGATCCTCTTGGTCCGTCACCTCGTCGTACACCATCTTGATCGCGGTGTAGATCAGGAAGGCGGCGAAGATGTAGAACACGTCCGACCAGGCCTCGATGATCACGGCACCCAGCAGAATGAATACGAGACGGCAGATCAGCGCGATCACGATGCCGATCAGCAACACCTTTTGCTGATATGCACGCGGGATCTTGAACGCACCCATGATCAGCGCGAACACGAACAAGTTATCTACCGACAGCGACAGCTCAGTGATGTAGCCAGTGAAGAACTGCATGCCGTGTTCGCCGTCCCACAGCCACCACACGATCCCGCCGAAAATGCAGGCCATGGTCATGTAGAACAGGGCCCAGCCGCCCGATTCCTTCATCGTCGGCTCGTGCGGGGTACGCACGTGCGAGACGAAGTCAAAGATGAAAAATCCCAGGATCACCGCAGAGGTGATCAGCCAAATACTTAACGGCACATGCATGCGTTTAATCCTCCGGTAGCAGAAACAACCGGAGGTCTCCCCCACCCAAGTGGGCTGTTCGGACCGGGGCCATCACTTTTCGACGACACCGTGTTGACGATCCAGAACACTTCCGGGGTACTCCCCTCCAAGTGGGTAACACAATACACACACTTTTTTGGTGTCGCGAATGTGGATAACCACCCCAGTTTGTTGATGTGTCAACGCGGTTATCCACAAGGGCCCTGCCAGGCATTGCGGAACTGGTTTAACGTGCGAGGCATGAGCCCATTTGAAACCTTCCTCGCGGACCTACCCACGGTGGATAGCCTGCAAGGCTTCAACCGTGCAGCCGCACTTGCCAGCCGCTGCCGGCCAGCAACCGTGACCGCCTGGGGCCGCATCCACGACGTCTACTTCGGCGCCACAAAGTGGACCAAGCAGCAGCGCCGAGCCCTGGAGGCGGCCCGCGCTGGCGCGTTCGACTTGGACCGGCTGTCGTACATCGAGAACCGGCTGACTGCAATCGACGATGAGAGCGAGCGTTGGCGCGTGCGCCACAAGCTCCTCGCCGTCCACGGCAGCTTCGCCGCACTGCGCCAGGCCGCAAAAGACCTCATCCCACCCACGGCGCCGAGGATGCCGAAGGCACAGGTCACGTTCTCCTGCTCCACCCTTGGGATGCGGACGATGAGGGGCACCGCCTCCGAGCGAGACATCGCGGATCTCGAGCACGCCCTGCGCCAGCACGTGGACAGCTCACGGCCCGCGGCACCACAGATGCTTGATGCGTTCTTGACATTGCTTCGCGACGGCACCTCCATCCCACACGTCGCTCCCCGCCCGATAGTGCTCGCACCGCTACCTGAGCACATCCGGATCCTCTCCGGCGACGGCGAGGATGTGACCCTCGTACTTACCGACGGCACCACCATGACCGGAGCCGAGTACCTCAATCTCACCTTCGGTGAAATCGCCCTGTTCCACCCGCAAGCCGGGGCGGTGAACCTCTACCGGACACAGCGCTTCGCCAACCAAAAACAGCGCGACCTCGCACGCCTGCTCATGCCTCGTTGTCCCTTCCCCTCTTGCCGTCATGGAGCTGACTCGTGCGAGATTCACCACATCACGGCCTGGAAGCACGGCGGCGAAACCAACATGGATAACCTCGCACCCCTGTGCAGCTACCACAACCGGGTCAACGACGACGACCCTTGGCACACCAGTCGAGGGCGCATCGAAATCATCAACGGCACCCCGACGTGGGTCTCGCCAAGTGGTGTGCCGGTTCCCGTGACCGAAGCGGGGGCAATGCAGCAACTCTTCGGCTAGCGGCTACTTAATGACGAAAACCCGCACACGGCGGGTTATTCGACATGCCCTCAGACAGGCTAGAAGGCTCCCCCAGTGGGGTTGTACGTGGCGGTGACGGTGCGGGTGTCGCCGTCGGTGCCGCCAGTGTCACTGCCAGAGTCAGGGCCGTCGGTGGTGGTGTCGTCGTCAAGCATGACGTCCTTGGGTGCCTCAGCCGGATCGGCGCCCTTGATCATCCAGATGATCGTCTCCAACTCCTCCGGCTTGACCAACACCTCGCGAGCCTTCGACCCCTCAGACGGGCCGACCACACCGCGAGATTCCATCAGGTCCATCAGGCGGCCCGCCTTGGCGAAACCGATACGCAACTTGCGCTGCAGCATCGACGTCGACCCCAGCTGGGAAGTCACCACCAGCTCGACGGCCTCGAGGAGGTCGTCCATGTCCTTACCGATGTCGTCGTCAATGACCTTGGCTTCCGCCTGCTTATCCTCCGTGACGCCCTCAACGTAGTCGGGTTCGTCCTGTTGGGACTTCGCAGCGTCGACAACCGCCTGTATCTCCTCGTCCGAAACGAACGCGCCCTGCATACGCTGCGGCTTGCCGGCACCCTGCGGGATGAACAAACCATCACCCATACCGATGAGCTTCTCGGCACCGCCCTGATCCAGAATCACGCGAGAGTCCGTCAGCGACGAGGTCGCAAACGCAAGACGCGACGGCACGTTCGTCTTAATCAGACCAGTCACCACATCCACGGACGGACGCTGGGTCGCAAGCACCAAGTGGATACCGGCCGCACGCGCCTTCTGCGTGATACGAACGATCGAGTCCTCGATTTCCTTCGGCGCAGTCATCATCAGGTCTGCCAACTCGTCGACAACACACACGATGAACGGGTACGGACGCATCTCACGCTCCGACCCCGGAGGTGCAGTGAGCTCGCCAGAGCGCACCTTGCGGTTGAAGTCCTTGATGTGGCGCACGCGCGCGGACTTCATGTCCATATAGCGCTGCTCCATCTCCTCCACCAACCACTGCAAGGCTGCGGCCGCCTTCTTCGGCTGAGTGATAATCGGCGTGATCAGGTGCGGGATACCCTCGTACGGGGTCAGTTCCACCATCTTCGGGTCCACCAGGATGAGGCGGACCTCCTCAGGGGTGGCGCGCGTGAGCAACGAGATGAGCATGGAGTTCACGAACGCTGACTTACCGGAACCCGTCGAACCCGCAACCAGCAGGTGCGGCATCTTCTGTACCGACGACGCGATGAAGTCGCCTTCGATGTCCTTGCCCAGACCGATGAGCATCGGATCGTCCTGCGACGCCACGTTCGGTGCGTCGAGCACGTCGCGCAGGCGTACCATTTCGCGGTCAGCGTTGGGTACCTCGATGCCGACGGCGGATTTGCCGGGGATCGGGGTGAGCAGGCGGACGTTGTCGGTGGCCACCGCATAGGCGAGGTTGGACTGCAGGTTGGTGATCTTGGAGACCTTCACACCTGGGCCAAGTTCGACCTCGTAACGGGTCACTGTCGGGCCGCGGGAGAAGCCGGTGACTTGTGCGTTGACGTTGAATTCTTCGAAGACATCGGTGATGGCTTCGATCATGCGGTCGTTGGCTTCGGTGCGCGTCTTCGGCGGGTTGCCGGGGATGAGCAGGTCGGTTGAGGGCAGGGTGTAGTCGCCCTGCGGGATCTTGCGTACCTGCTTCGGTGCCGGTGGTTGGGTTTCGGACTTTGGGGTGGTTGCAGGGATTTTGGAGGCGTCGATGCCGGAGCGTGCGGCGATGGCTTTCGCCATCTGCTCGCGCGAGGTCTCGACGGCATCGGGGGCCACTGCTTGTCGACGATCCGACGTCTCTTCCGGGCGCTCCAACACCTTCGTCTCGTTGGGGTTGTTGTCGGCGCGGGTCGTCTGCGCTGGTGCCGGCGCTGACGTCGGTGCGGGGCGACGCTTCGGACGAGGAACGACCGTGGTCGCCTCCGGTTCTGGTTCTGGTTCGGAGGTGTCGTCGGTGTCGTCGGTGTCGTTAAGGTCGTCGGCGAAGTCGAACAGGTCGTCGTCTTCGTCCTCGTTGGTGGGGTAACTCTCCATCGGCGTGCGCGGGCGGCGCGGACGAGGCATCAGACGTGGCGCTGGACGCGACGCGCGTGGGCGTGGGCGGTCGCGGCCTTCTGCAATGTCATCGAGGTCTGCGTCGACGTGCGAGTACGGGTCGTCGTCCTCATCGTCTTCTGCGTTGAGCATGCCGGTAACGAGGCCCTTGACGTAGTCGTAGGCCTCGCGCACCGTAATACCTGTCGCTTTGAGCGCGCCGTACAGCACGATCAAGCCCAGCAGCGGCACGGCAACGAACGAGGAAAACCCGGCAGCGAGCAAACCACCGGTGAAGGCACCGATCGCGCCGCCAGCGATCCGGCGGTCTTCCCATGCCGAAGGGTTGCCGGCGAACACGTGGATGAGGCCAAGCATCGCCACTGCGATGATGCTGAAGCCCAGAGCGGCGCGTGCGCGAACTTCATCGCTCGCGCGCACGTTAAGCATGAGCGCAATAGCGACGCCGACGAGCACGACCGGCAGGATCAGCGCACCCGCACCGATCAACCAGTGCGTGCCGGTGGAGATCAAATCCCCGACCGGGCCTGCAACATCGAACCACACCGAGCCACCAATGACCGCGGCCAGGCCGATAAGTACAAGACCCCATGCGTCGGCGTGGTGCTCGAAGGTGCTGGAACGCGGCGTGGGGTCGTCGTCACGCTGCTCGAGCTCGTCGTGGTCGTCGTACTGGTCGCGTCGCGGGCGACGGCGTGAGGTACTCAGATTCTCTTCTTCCTGCTCATGGTGGCGCGGCTCGCGCCGGAGAAACGAACCGACGCCGCGGGCTGCGGCGCCGAGGGAACTACCGACCACTTTGTACGCAGAGCCGACGCGCTCATCGGCAGTGTCGGCGGCCACGGTGGAAGAGGTCGGCGGGTGTGTCATCGACACCGGCCCGCCGTAGCGGGTGCCGTCCGCCGAGCGGCGTGAAGAAGACCGCGAGTTACGCGGTGCGGTGTTTTTGACAGACATGGGTGTAACTCTAACGCCTTAAGTCACATTTTCCCCATACGCCACACCAGAGGCGCGGTGTCAAGCGTTAAATCTTGACATCCAGACCATCGAGCGCTTCCAATGCGCCGGTCAGTTCAATCTCCGCAGCGTTGCGACCCGATACCCACAACAGCAATTCGCCGGGTGCCCCGCTGACGCGCACGACGTCGTCGCCACGCTGTGCCACCCCTGCCTTATCCCCGAGAGTCACCGGCGGCAGGTCCGGCGGTGTCAGAATCACGGGCGCTTGAGCCTTGCGCAACGTCATCGCGCCGAAGCGCTTCGCCAGCGCCAAAAGCTGCGCGTTCACCGTGCGAGAAAAGTCGCGCGGGCGCACCTCTCCCCCACCCCGGCGCACATCCTCGTGGTGAATAAAGTGCTCGGCAGTGTTCATTGCAGCATCGAACGGCTTGATCCACACCGGCGGGCCGGCCGCCCACTCGTTCACCACCTCGGTGTATGGGCGGGCCTTCACCTTTGAGGTTTCCTTCTCCGTCATACCCGACAGTGCGTCCACGAACATGCCCGGCAACGCCAAGGGCTTCGACTCGCGGATCAGCAGGTGTGCGGCCAAGTCGAAGGTGTTCCACCCTTCGTTCAAGGTGGGCGCATCAGGGCCTACCTCAAGGAACAACTCGGCCAGACGTGAGCGTTCTCGTTGTGCAAAAGACATGCCAACGAGCATAGCCACGAGCTTTTAGAGCAGCTGCGCGCTCCGGAACACGCTAAAGAGATTCTGCTCGATATTGATGAAAACTCGGAGTACAGGTGCGAACATCGCCCACGTCTTGTCAGTGGTCACGACCCGACCCGACGCGCCGTAACCCAAATCGGTGACCGTCTGACCTTCGACGTAGCACCCCTGCATGCCACCTTTGTAGTGTGCGCACAGGATCTGGTCGCCGTCGAAACGACCCAGCACGCGAATCGCATCGTTATTAGCCGAGTAGTAGTCCTTATCACCAGGGCGCACAACGTCGTGGCTCATCCAGTATCCGGTGTAGCCCGGATCGTACGGAACCGGTGTCCCCTCCGGCAGCGGATGTGCTCGCTCGTCGGCAAGTGCAGGCGTGGCTGTGAGAAGGGTCGCGGTGGCGGTGAGTGCTACGAGTGACTTTTTCATACCTCTGAAATAGCAAAATCGGGGCCCGGCGTTACGGCCAGACCCCGATTTGGGGGTTAACGCAGCGAACTAGCGGGACTCGCGGGTAGCGGCGATTTCCTCCTCAGTCGCGATGTGGTTGTCGGACGACATCGGCACAACGGTCGGCAGGATCACAGGCTGACGCTTGTAGTTCTGCTCGATCGCGCGCGAGACCTTGCGGCGGATCTGCTGCACCATACGGAACGGGTCGTTCTCGCCTTCCGCAGCGAGGTCACCCATGACGGCTTCGACACCTTCGACGACCTTCTTGTTGAAGTCGCGGTCATCGTCGGAGTAGCCGGTCGTCGATACGCGAGGTGCTTCAAGGAGACGACCCGTGGCGTCGTCGATAACACAGGTAATCGACACGACACCGCCGGATGCCAGCGACGTACGATCCGCCAACACGTCCGGATCGACGTCACCCATGGTCACGCCGTCAACGTAGAGCTGGCCCACCTGGTACTGGCCGGCAACCTTGATGTTGCCCTTGTGCATATCGACGACAACACCATTCTGGGCAAGCGCCGTGTTATTCGGCTTCACACCAGTAGAGATCGCGAGCTCCTTGTTCGCGCGCATGTGACGCCATTCGCCGTGCACCGGCATGGCGTTGCGCGGGCGTGCAGCGTTGTACAGCGCAAGCAGCTCGCCAGCGTAGCCGTGGCCGGACGCGTGAACGTGCGCCTCAGCGTTGGTGATCACGTTCGCACCGATCTGGGCGAGGTTGTTAATCACCGCAAACACGGCCTCCTCGTTGCCCGGAATGAGCGAGGACGACAGGATGATCGTGTCGCCGTCATGGATGGTGATCTGACGGTGCTCGCGGCGAGACATGCGCGACAGTGCCGCCATCGGCTCACCCTGCGTACCCGTAGTGATCAGTACCGTCTTATGCGGGGCCATCTTCGCGGCTTCTTCGATCGGAATGATCGTGCCCTTCGGAGCCTTGAGCAGGTTCATCTTCTCCGCAATCTCCATGTTGCGGAGCATGGATCGGCCGTTGAAGGCAACCTTGCGGTTGTTGGCCACAGCGGCGTTGACCGCCATCTGCACACGTGCAACGTTGGAGGCGAACGAGGCAATGACAACGCGCTGGCGAGCATTACCGACGAGGCGGATCAGCGTCTCCTCAATACCCGCCTCAGAGGCGGAGATGCCCGGGATGGTGGCGTTGGTGGAGTCACACATGAACAGGTCGATGCCCTCGTCGCCAAGACGCGACAGGGCCGGCAGGTCGGTCGGCTTGCCGTCGTACGGGGTCTGGTCAACCTTGACGTCGCCGGTCATCACGACGTGGCCGGCACCGGTCTTGATGGACACGCCGAGGCACTCCGGAATGGAGTGGTTGACGTGCCAGAAGCGCAGGCGGAACGGGCCGACGGTGACCTCGGAGTCCTTGTTCACGTCGTTGAGCTTCGGACGCTGGCGGTGCTCCTGCGTCTTTGCCTTGATCAGGGCGTTGGTGAACTTGGACGAGTAGATCGGGATGTCGTGGCGCAGCTTCAGCAGCCACGGGATCGCACCGATGTGGTCTTCGTGGCCGTGGGTGACGATGAGCGCGTCGATCTTGTCCAGCTTGTTCTCAATCGGGCCGAAGTCCGGCAGGACCAGGTCCACGCCCGGCTCGTCGGAGTTCGGGAACAGCACGCCACAGTCCACGATGAGCAGACGGCCGTTGTATTCGAAGACCGTCATGTTGCGGCCGATTTCGGAAATACCACCGAGTGCGTAGATACGCAGGGTGTCCTTGGCCAGTTTCGGCGGGGCTGGCAAGCGCTTGGTCAGGTCGGCGCCTTGCATTCCCTTCACCGGGTTGCGACGACCGCCGCCCTGGTTGCCACCGCGACCACGGCCACGGCGACGGTTTCGGCTGCTGCCACCACCGTTGCCGCCACCACCGTTGTTGCCGCCGTTACCACCACGGTTGCCGCGCGGCCTTTCGCCGCCATTGCGACCACCGTCGCGACCGCCATCACGGCCCGCGTCGCCGCCATTATCGGCGGTGTTCTTCTGTGCGTTTGTGTCCGGGGTCTCCGGAGCTTGGAAGACCGGCTGTTGATCAGCCGGTTCCGGGGGTCCTGCCTTGCGCGTCACCTTGCGGGCGCGGTTGCGGGGTTCGTTCATATTTATAGGACTCCAGCCTCTTTCATATCTTCTTGGAGCCGCTTGACCTGCTCGGCTGTCGCTGGTGCGACAGGCAGGCGCGGGTCTCCCACTTCGATGCCCTGCAGTCGCAGAGCTGCTTTTGCAAATGTCACGCCACCCAGCTCGGCCTGCTGCCGTGCGAGGACGTTGAGTACGTTGGCGTTGATTTCCCGTGCGCGGGTGAGGTCGCCGGCCTCGAATGCGTCCACGAGTCCCCGCAGCGCTTGTGGTGCTGCGTGTCCGACGACGGAGATAACTCCGGTTGCGCCGAGTGTGAGCCAGGGCAGGTTGAGCGGGTCGTCGCCTGAGTACCACGCCAGGCCTGTCTCTTGGATAAGGCCTGCGGCTTCGAAGAGGTCGCCGCGGGCGTCTTTCATTGCCTGAATGTTGTCGACCTCGGCGAGTTCGCGGATCGATTCGGCAGTGATGGGGATCCCGGAGCGTCCCGGGATGTCGTAGAGGCAGACGGGCAGGTCGGTTGCGGCTGCGATTGCTTTGAAGTGCGCGACTACTCCGGCCTGTGAGGGCTTGGAGTAGTACGGGGTGACTGCGAGCAGGGCGTCTGCGCCCGCGTCTGCAGCTTGTTGTGCCAGCGTGACTGCGTGGCGGGTGTTGTTGGAGCCGGCTCCAGCGACGATTTTTGCGTTGGTGCCAACTTCTTCGCGCACTGCTTTGAGCAGCTCAACCTTTTCTTCTGCGCTGGTTGTTGGGGATTCGCCGGTGGTTCCGGCGAGGACGAGTGTGTCGATTCCGTTTTCTACAAGGTGGGCAGCAAGCCGACGTCCTGCGGCGAGGTCGAGGTTGCCGTCGGAATCAAACGGCGTAACCATGGCGACGCAGACGGTGCCGAATGTGTTGGCGCCTGTATCAACTTTGCATGATGAGCCCATGAGCAAGAAGAATACCTCCTATTGACACGTATGTGCTTATCGACGTTCCCCTGCCGCCAAATCTTCAAACACCAAGGGCGCTTCCGGCTGGAGCACATCGAGGCACGCGCGTGCGATCATTCTGATTTCTCTGTCTTCATATTTTCCGCTGTGCTTCTCGACGAAACCACGCCACGCCCCGTACGACCCTGTGATTACCAGTTGCGTTGCGGTGGCTAAGGGCTGAAGCAAGCGTGCTGCTTCGGTGGCTCGTTTGCGCCGAGAGAGCAGGTTGGGGTCGTCGACAAGCACGTGCTCGAGACCGTCGAGGAGTTCTTGGCGGATGAATGCAATGTGTTCGATGGCGGTGTCAAACAGGTTGACAAGGTCCTCGTCTTCCGCGATGAGGTGCGGGACGACCGCGCCGTCGTCGTCACGCAGGCTCACCGCGAAACCGGGGTGTGCACGGATGATTTCTGCCGCGGCGCGCGATACCCCGTACACGTGGAGGGTGGCGCTGGCGTGGGCGAGAAGGTCGGTGCGGTCGTCGTCGATAAGCCTGCGCAGCACTGTTTCGGCGTCGTGGGACGACATTGCGGCGTGCGCGATAACCGCCTCTGCGTCGGTGACATCGGTGCCGCCTGCGGGGCGGGTGTTGCGCAGGGCGGTTGCGGCGACGAGTTCGGCACGCATTTAGAGCCCGAGGTACTCGTCGAGGCCGATCGTCAGACCTGGACGGTTGGCCACTTCGCGCACACCAGTCAAAACACCTGGGACGAAGGATTCACGGCCGTAGGAGTCCTGACGGATGGTCAGTGACTGATCGGTGGTGCCGAAAATGACCTCTTCGTGCGCGACCATGCCCTGCATGCGTACCGCGTGGACAGGCACACCGTCGACATCGGCGCCGCGGGAGCCGTCGAGTGCTTGCTCGGTCGCGTCCGGCATCGCGTCCATACCGGCTTCCTTGCGGGCCTGTGCAATCCCCTGCGCTGTCTTGACCGCGGTGCCGCTCGGCGCGTCGAGTTTGTTCGGGTGGTGGAACTCGACGACCTCCGCCGACTCGAAGAATGGCGCCGCCTGGCGGGCAAACGCCATGGTGAGTACCGCAGAGATGGCGAAGTTCGGAGCGATGAGCACGCCGACACCCTCGTTAGCAGCACACCAATCGCGGACCTGCTGGTAGCGGGCATCGTCGAAGCCAGTCGTGCCGACAACGCAGTGAATGCCGTTGTTAATGCAGAACTCCAGGTTGTCCATCACCGCGTTCGGGGTGGTGAAATCGACGATGACGTCGACGCCTTCGTCGACAAGCGTTTGCAGCGAGTCCCCCTTGTTGATCTCCGCCGCCAGCTCGAGATCGTCCACCTTCTTCACCCCGGCGACGACTGCCGAGCCGACCTTGCCCTGTGCGCCAAGCACTCCAACCTTGATCATGTGCATCCTTTCTTTCGCTCGCCCGCAATGGTAGCGCCACCTAAGCTGGGCGACTATGAAACGCCACACGACACTACTTATCCCGGGTGCCATTGCGGCGCTGCTGCTCGGCGCGTGCTCTGCGGACAACGACGCCGGCACCGACGCCAGTACCGACGCCACCGTTACAGCACCAACGTCGCAGAGCACGACCGCTACCTCGAGCGAAGCGGCGACGACCACTGATGTCTCCCCTGCCGCAGCAGCTGCCCCCGTAGAGCCCCCCACCAAAGATGGGTTCTCGCTCGAAGACACACACATCCAGTCCGAGCAACTCGCCGAGATGATGGTCGAAGACGTGCGTGCTGGTTCGCACGAGGGATACGACCGCCTCGTAGTGGAACTGTCTGGCACCGGTTCGCCGAGCGTGATCGCCGGGTACGACACCGACCCGCGCCAGCAGGCTTCCGGCCTCCCACTGAAACCCGCCGGTAATGCGTACTTCACGCTGATCATCCAGGGTGTGCCGCTAAGTATGTCTGCAGATGAGGCAGTCTTGGCTAAGTCCAGCCCTGCCGGCGTGGCGGCCGGCAGCATCACGGAGATCGCGGACGGCGGCGTGTTCGAAGCGGACGCCCAGTACGTTGTCGGTTTGGACAAGCAGCGCCCGTACAAGCTCAGCGTGCTTGAAAACCCGACCCGCATCGTCGTGGACTTTCAGAAGTAATGAACGCGACATCGTGGCTTGGGCTCGCCTTCGTCATCGGGGTGAGTGTCCTTGGGTTGTTCGTCTTGTGGCGCAAGTTGCGCGAGATTCAGCGCAGCGATCTTGACGACGACGCCAAGCGCCGCTGGGGCCTGCTTTTCGGTATCTCGCCGCTTGCCGGATTGTTTACGTGGAATCGTCGCGAAGAATTGCTCGGCCATCGTGACGATTCGGAAGAAACTTCCAGTGAGACAGGTCAAGGGAGAGCGTGATTGTGTTACGCTTCACACCATGCCAAGGCCACAGCCATCCGATAGCTTCGACGACCTGCTCGACGGCAGTGTCAAAACCGGTAAGCGCGACGTAAAACGCGCACCGCTCGGCCCTGACTCGCTGCTGTGGAAATGGGGCGCCGACAACCGCATTCAACTCCTGCGCGGCTACACCGGCGTGCTGCAGAATATGCACCCAGCCATCGGCCAGTCACTGCTGGACCACTCGAAGTTTTTCGAGGAGCCCTTCGCACGCCTCGAGCGCTCCACCCCACAAATCATCGCGTCGATTTACGACGACCAGGACGTGATCGGTAAACAAATCCGCGATTACCACGTAGATATCAAGGGCAAGCTCCGCGACGGCAAGCGCTACCACTCGCTCAACCCAGAAACCTACTGGTGGGCACACGCAACATTCGTCTACCGTGTCATCCTCGCTCAGGAACTGTTCGGGACCCCGTTTACCCACGCGGAGAAAGACCAGATCGTGCGCGAAGGCGTGACCTGGTGGGACATGTACGGCCTGTCCGAGCGCCCTGTCATGAACACCTACGACGACCTGATCGCCTACATCGAAGAGATGGAAGACACCGTGCTTGAGCGCAACGATACGGTCGATTTCGCGCTGCGTACCGCCCGCGTCGAACCGGTAAAGGCGCCGGATGGTGTCCCCGAGGCTGTGTGGAAGGTCATCTGGAAGCCGATCATGCGCAGCGTGATTTGGCTGACGGTGGGCACGCTCAACGACAAGGAGCGCCAGATCCTCGACCTTGAGTGGACGCACCGCGACCAGCGCCGCTTCAACCGAATCGCAAGGTTCATCCGCAGTGTGTTCAAAATCCTGCCTGAGGACAAGCGCTACATGGAGCCAGGGCGCTCGCTGATGATCAAAAACGGCATGATCTCCGGCAAGTACAAGGAACCGAAACTGATCACCCCGTACTCTCCGAAGAGCCAAGACGCAACGTCCGGCGGTTGCCCCGTCTAGCATCGGCGTTATGCTGCCAAAACGCCTCCGCGAACAACCACTGCCCGCACACCTTCAGAGCGAGCTCGTCGCCCTGACGACGAACCACGGCGGCGAGGTGATCTCCGTCGCATCTCCGCTTATCGACGAGCCCCTCGGCACCGTCCCCGCAGGCACCACAGACGACGTGGATGAAGCGTTTCGCCGCGCCCGGGTGGCGCAGCGTGCGTGGGCGGAGCGCAGCCTGGCGGATCGCACCGCGGTGTTCGACGCGTTCCATTCGCTGGTCTACCGGCACCGCGACGTGCTGGCGGACATCGTGCAGCTCGAGACCGGCAAGGACCGAACGGCAGCGTTCGACGAAGTGCTCGACGTGCTCAATAATGCCCGGTACTACGCCCGCAACGCAGCAACGTTTCTGGCAGAGAAACGACGCCCGGGTGCTCTACCTCTGCTGACCCGTGCGCGGGAGCAACGCATCCCCGTCGGTGTTGTCGGCCAGATCAGTCCGTGGAACTACCCGCTTTCCCTGGCTATTTCTGATGCCATCCCGGCTCTTATCGCTGGCAACGCTGTGGTGGCGAAGCCGGATTCGAAGACGCCGTTTTCGTGTCTCGTCGTCAAGCAACTGCTCGTGGAGGCTGGCCTTCCAGCGGACGTGTTCCAAGTCGTGACAGGCTCCGGCCAAAAAGTCGGCGGTGCGATAGCCGAGCGGTGCGACTACCTGATGTTCACCGGCTCCACCGCCACCGGCAAGAAACTGGGCCGCACTGTCGGCGAACGGCTCATCGGCTATTCCGCGGAACTCGGCGGCAAAAACACGATGATCGTCGCGCCGGACGCCGACGTACAAAAGCACGCGCGCACAATGGCTATCGCGTGCTTCTCCAACGCGGGTCAGTTGTGTGTGTCCATCGAACGCATCTACGTCCACACAGACATTTACGACGACTTCCTGCACGCGTTCACCCACTCCACCGAATCACTCACCTTGGGCAAGGGACTGAACTGGGACTATGACATGGGCTCGCTTATCGACGATACCCAGCTCAAACGGGTGCAGACCTACGTCGACGACGCCGTAGCGAAGGGTGCACGGGTGGTCACCGGTGGCACACCTCGCCCAGATGTTGGCCCTCTCCACTTCGCGCCGACCGTTCTCGCAGACCTACCCGCTGACGCGAACCTGCGTGAGGAAGAGGTATTCGGCCCCGTCGTGTATGTCCAGCGTGTGGGCAGCGTCGATGAGGCGATCGATCTGGCAAACGCCCTCCCCTACGGACTTAACGCCTCCGTGTTTGCATCCCCGCACACCGCCTGGGAGATCGCGCGCCGCGTTGAAGCCGGCAGCGCGACGATCAACGACGGCTACGCCGCTACATGGGGCTCGATGGCAACCCCGCTGGGCGGGGTAAAGGAATCCGGGATGGGCCGGCGCCACGGACGCGACGGAATGACCAAATACACCGAGGTGAAAAACATCGCACAGCAACGCATCGTGTCTATGCGCGGCCCACACGCGATGCCGAAGCGGCTCTACGGCCCGCTCATGACCTCGGCACTGGCGCTTGGCAAAAGGTTGCGTCTTCTGCCCTAGCAAGACAAAACGGGCGCTTCCCCAACTGGGAAGCGCCCATGATGTTAGCGAAAAACTACGCGTTATCCTCCACCGGGACAAGCGAGATCTTGCCACGGTTGTCGATGTCGCGGATCTCAACCTCGACCTTGTCGCCGACGTTGATGACGTCCTCGACCTTCTCTACACGGGTGTTACCACCCAGGTTGGAGATGTGGATCAGGCCATCGGTGCCCGGGGTGATGGACACGAACGCGCCGAACGCCACGGTCTTGACCACGGTGCCAAGGTAGCGCTCGCCCACCTTCGGCATCTGCGGGTTCGCGATCGCATTGACCTTCTCAATCGCGGCGTCGGCAGCCTCACCAGAGGTGGCGGAGACGAACACGGTGCCATCGTCCTCGATGGAGATGTCTGCGCCGGTGTCCTCGGTGATCTGGTTGATGGTCTTGCCCTTCGGGCCGATCAGCTCGCCGATCTTGGATACCGGGATCTTCACAGTGGTGATCTTCGGTGCGAGCGGGTTCATCTCGTCCGGGCCGTCGATGACCTCAGCCATCGTGTCCAGGATGGCCTCGCGGGCGTCGCGGGCCTGGTTCAGCGCATCTGCAAGAACGCTGGACGGAATGCCGTCGAGCTTGGTGTCTAGCTGCAGGGCGGTGATGAACTCGCGGGTACCGGCGACCTTAAAGTCCATGTCGCCGAACGCGTCTTCGGCACCGAGGATGTCGGTCAACGCAACGTATTCGGTTTCACCGTTGACCTCGCCGGAGACCAGACCCATCGCGATACCCGCAACCGGTGCTGCCAGCGGCACACCAGCGTTGTACAGCGACAGCGTGGAAGCACACACGGAGCCCATCGAGGTCGAGCCGTTAGAACCGAGCGCCTCGGAAACCTGACGGATCGTGTACGGGAACGCCTCACGCGACGGGATCACCGGCTCAAGGGCACGCTCGGCGAGCGCACCGTGGCCGATTTCGCGGCGCTTCGGAGAGCCGACGCGTCCGGTTTCACCAGTGGAGTACGGCGGGAAGTTGTAGTGGTGGATGTAGCGCTTGGACTCCTCCGGGTGCAGCGAGTCGAGGTGCTGCTCCATCTTCAGCATGTCCAGGGTGGTCACGCCGAGAATCTGGGTCTCGCCACGCTCGAACAACGCAGAGCCGTGGGCACGCGGGATGAGCTCCACCTCGACACCCAGGTCGCGGATATCGGTCACGCCGCGGCCGTCGATACGGAAGCCCTCGGTGAGGATCTTCTCGCGCACGATCTGCTTCTGCAATGCGTTGTACGCGGCGCGGATTTCCTTCGATGCTGCGTCGCGCTCCTCGCGCTCGTCATCGTCGATATCGAAGGAGTCGAACAGATCTTCCTCGATGTCTTCCATGTACTCGTTGGTGGCGTTCTCACGCTCAGCCTTCGATGCAATGGTCATCAGCTTGGACAGCTTCTTCGCAGCCTTCTTCTCAACGGCTTTGAACACCTTCTCGGAGTACGCCGGGAAGAGTGGGAATTCCTTCTGCTCGGTGGAAACCTCGCTGGTAAGCGCACGCTGCGCGCGGCACAGGGTCTCGATGTACGGCTTGGCAGCCTCGAGGCCTTCTGCAACGGTCTTCTCAGTCGGGGCTGGGTAGCCCTTCTTGATCTGCTCGACCACGTTCACGCCGGCGCCAGCCTCCACCATCATGATGGCGACATCTTCCTCGGTCTTGCGGCCACGCTTACGCTCAACCATGCGGCCAGCAACGACCATTTCGAACAGGCAACGCTCGTGCTGCTCGTAGTTCGGGAATGCCACCCACTGGCCCTCGGGATGCTTATCGTCGGCAAGCAGTGCCATGCGCACGCCACCAACCGGGCCGGACACCGGCAGGCCGGAAAGCTGCGTCGCGGCGGACGCGCCGTTGATCGCGACAACGTCGTAGTACTCCTCCGGGTGCTGCGACAGCACCGTGATGACAACCTGAACCTCGTTGCGCAGGCCCTTAACAAAGGTCGGGCGCAACGGGCGGTCGATCAGACGGCATGCCAGGATCGCCTGGGTGGACGGGCGGCCCTCGCGGCGGAAGAACGAGCCCGGGATCTTGCCCGCGGCGTACATGCGCTCTTCAACGTCGACGGTCAGCGGGAAGAAGTCGAATCCTTCGCGCGGCTGGTTGGATGCGGTGGTGGTGGCCAGCATCATGGTCTCTTCGTCGAGGTACGTGGTGACGGAACCGTCGGCCTGGCGCGCGAGCTGGCCGGTCTCGAAACGAATGGTGCGGGTGCCGAAGTCGCCGTTATCCAGCGTGGCAACCGCTTCGGTGACGCCGAAATCTTCATCGACGTGGACATCAAACGAGTTGTTTGGCTTAAAGTTGCGCAAAAGATCCCTCTCCTTCGAAGGCGTGTTGGCGATCATCGGTGCCGCCATGTCATAGGTGTTCTTGCAACGGGCAGCAATAATAGCAAAAAACGCCCCACCGTGCAGGTGAGGCGTTATTTTTGGCGCTATTGCTTAGCGACGAAGACCCAGACGGGCAATGAGATCACGGTAGCGATCAACATTGTTCTCGCGCAGGTACTTCAGCAGACCACGACGACGACCAACGAGCAGCAGCAGGCCACGACGAGAGTGGTGATCGTGCTGGTGGTCCTTCAGGTGCTCGGTCAGGTTGTTGATACGCGCGGTGAGCAGCGCAACCTGTGCCTCGGTGGAACCGGTGTCGGTCTCGTGGATGCCGTACTCCTTGAGGATTTCGGCCTTCTTCTCAGTGGACAGTGCCATGAGGTGCTCCTTGGTTGTTTCAGTTCGCGTTCTACGGAAAAAGTCTGTGCTGCACCATAACTGCCGCGAACCACAGTCGTCTGGCGCAAGACCTCAAAGAGGTTACACGACCGGCGTGGACTGCGCCAAACTCGTCAGACGTCGCATGAACTCCTCGAGAAAACCTGCGGTGTCTACCGTGACGGCCACTGCGGCGGACTTGTCCGGGTCGTTCAGGCGGGTTTCGTCGCCAATCGTGCGCCCACGCGTCTCGCCCTCGGTGTCCACCTTCATGTTGATGCCAAGCGTGTCCACCAAACCCGGCTGGATAGCCACGGCAACCGCCAACGGGTCGTGCAGTCCGCAGCCACCAAGGTGTGGCGAGGTGGTCTTGTAGGCGTCGATGTAGTAGTTCGTGATGTCGGCAAGGAACTTCCCGCCGGTGGTGCCCAGTTCGGCCCACTTCGCGGTCTCTTTAGTGGTCAAAAGCGTTTGCAGCGTGACGTCAAGACCGATCATGGTGACGTTGCGCAGCTGGCGGAATAACAGGTCGGTTGCTTCGGGGTCCTGGTTGATGTTCGCTTCGGACCAGGCGGTGACGTTGCCTGGGACGGTGAGCGCGCCGCCCATCATCACGATGTTGGCATTTTCACGGAACACGTTGGATGCCTCGACCGCTGCCGCGATTGTGGTGGACGGGCCTGTGGGCACGATGATGAGGTCATCGCCGTACGCCGTAACCGACTCGACGAGGAAGTCCACCGCAGACGTCGATTCCACCTGACGCGTCGGATCAGGGATCTCCACCTCGCCAATGCCATTTTTGCCGTGGATGAACGCGGAGATCTCCTGGACCTCGAAGGAGTCCTTCGCGCGCGCGTGGTCTGGGCCTGCGAACACCGGAATGTCTGTGCGGCCAAACAGCTCCAAGATGGCAAGGGTGTTGCGCACTGAATCCTCGACAACCACGTTGCCGTAGGTGCAGGTCACGCCGATGAGTTCTACTTCGGGCGACGCGAGTGCGTACGCCAGTGCCAGGGCATCGTCGATGCCGGTGTCAAGGTCCAGGATCAGCTTCGTGGTCATGCACCGAGAATATCGCGGGTGGTGTCCACATCGCGCGCCATGTGCTCAAGTAATTCCTCAACGGAGTCAAACTTGACCATGTCGCGAACCTTGCCCACGAACTCCACTCGGGCCATCCGCCCGTACAGGTCAGCGTCACGGTCGAGCACAAACGACTCAACGCTGCGCCGGTTGTCGCCAAACGTGGGGTTCGTCCCCACGGAGATCGCCGCTGGGTAGCGCACGCCGGGTTCCATGTCGCCGTCGATGGGGGCGTCGTCGATGATGGTGAGCCAGCCCGCGTAGACACCGTCAGCCGGGATCGCGGCCGCATCCGATGCGTACTGGTTGGCCGTCGGGTATCCCAGTTCCTTGCCGCCACGGCCGGCACCACGTTCAATCGGGGCGATCACAGAGAACGGCCGTCCCATGTAGTCGGTCGCCGTTTGTACGTTTCCGCCGGAGAGTTCGTCGCGGATGGCGGTGGAGCACACCTTGACGCCGCCGTCGGAAAGCAATCGCACAATTGTCACGTCGATGCCAGCGCGCTCCCCTAGCTGCGCCATGGTTGTAGCGGTGCCTGCGGCATCCTTACCAAAGGTGAAATTCTCCCCCACCAGCACATGGCGGGCGCGCAGTTGGCCCACGAGTACATCCTCGACGTACCCCTCGGGCGAAACCCCGCCGAGCTCGTGCCGGAAATCAATGACAAGCAAGTAGTCCACGCCCAACTCAGCGATGTGGCGGGCGCGCTCCTCAAGCGACATCAGCGCCGCAGGTGTGTGACCTGGGGCGAATACCGTCACGGGGTGCGGGTCAAAGGTCATGACCACACTTGGCACACCGAGTTCACGTGCGGTATCCACGGCCTTCGAGATCAGCAGTTGGTGGCCTCTGTGCACACCGTCAAAGACGCCGATAGTGACGACGGTGCCACCAGGCTCGCCAAACGTTTCCGGCACTGCGTCGAGGCCACGCAAAATATCCACGGGGGACACAGTACGGCATACTTCAAAAGCATGAACGATCCCCTCGAAAAGTCCGGCATTGTTGTCGTCGATAAGCCTCAGGGCTTGACGAGTCATGACGTGGTCGCGCGTCTGCGTCGGTTCTTCGGTACTCGCAAGGTTGGCCACGCTGGCACGCTCGACCCGATGGCCACGGGCGTGCTTGTCGCAGGCATTGAGCGCGGCACGAAGCTGCTGGCGCACCTGGTCGCAGAGGACAAGGTCTACGAAACGACGATCCGCCTCGGTGCGTCCACGACCACAGACGATGCGGAGGGCGAGATCACCGAAACGCACGACGCGTCCGCGGTTACCGACGACGCGATCCACGAGCAGATCGCACTGCTGACCGGCGATATCATGCAGGTTCCGTCGAAGGTGTCCGCGATCAAGATCGATGGGCGCCGCGCCCACGAACTGGTGCGCGCCGGTGAGGAGGTCACCATTCCTCCCCGCCCCGTGACCGTCCACGCTTTCGATGTCAGCGAGATCCGCCACCACGATGGCGTCGTCGACATCGACGCCCGCGTGCATTGTTCCTCCGGCACCTATATCCGCTCGCTGGGCCGCGACCTCGGCGCAGCACTGGGGGTTGGCGGGCATTTGATTGCTTTGCGACGAACCTCCGTCGGCCCATTCTCCATCGACGACGCGCACACCCTCGAAGGGTTGGAAGACAATGCTGTGTTGTCGCTGACCATGGATGAGACACTGACCCGCTCGTGGCCGGTGCTTGATGTCAATACTGATGAATACGCGGCGCTCTCCATGGGCAAGTGGCTCGAGCCGCGCGGTTTGAAGGGCGTGCACGCCGCCGTCGGACCAGACGGCAAAGCAGTCGCCCTAGTGAAAGAGCAGGGCAAGCGCCTAGCCACGGTGTTTGTGGCGCGGCCATCCACGCTTTAGCGCTTAGCGCACGTACGTGGAAGCCACCACGTAGCCACCACGGACCACCCAGCGGCCCTCAAACACCGGCACCGGCGCGGGACGGGCGAGGAGCTGCGAGACAAACGTGCCGTCGGCGCGCAACTCAATTTCGGCTTCGTCGAAATCTAGCCAACGCCGTGTCATCGGAAACCAGCACTTGTAGGTCGCTTCCTTGGCGCAAAACAGCAGCCGGTCGGCCCATTGCTGCCCCTGCTGACGCATACCGTTGACCATCGCAATCTCAGTATCACTGGCGATCGACTCCAGCACCCCGTCTGGCAGCGATTCTGCCGGCTCCGCATCGAGCCCCATCGACAGTACGTACCGGGTTGGTGCTGCGACAGCGGCGCGCAGGCCATCGGTATGGGTCAGCGAGCCGGTAAACCCCTCTGGCCACAACGGCATACCGCGTTCCCCGCGCAGGATTGCGCCTGCAGATTCCACGCCCAGTTCGCGCAGTGCCTGGTGTGCGCACCAGCGGGCATCGCCGAACTCTCCCTTGCGCAAATCGACTGCGGTTTTGACCTCTTGGCGCTCCGCCGGGTGCAGGTCGTCGTAGCGGGTGAGGTCGCCGGCGTCGTCGGTAAGTAAAAAGACGCAGCGTGCTTCTGGAGGAAACAGCGAAATATCTTGCATCACTATTCAACCTCCATGACCGGGTACGGGAATTGCCGCGTGGACGGGTGGTGGCGCCACTCGCGCGGATAGCCCAGGGAGACCTCAATGTGGTCGACGCCATCGACCTTGGTCACCCCCGGCATGTGCAGGTGACCGTACACCACTGCCTGCGCGTTGTAGCGCTTGGGCCATGTCCTGGTGTGCCGGGTCCCGCACCACAGGGCGATTTCGGACCACATCATGCGCTGCACCGGCTCCTGCACCAGCGGCCAGTGGTTGACCAGAATCGTCGGCCCGCTAATGCGGGATAAGCGTTTGGTGGTGTAGGCCAAACGGTCCCAGCACCAGCCACGGATATCCACAAATGGTGCGATGGCAAACTCGTCTGTCATCACCACGTTGTTGTCGTGGGCGGCCTGCAGGGCTTCGTCGACAGTCATTTCCCTGCTGCGGAACGAATAGTCGTACAGCGTAAATAGCGGCGCGATGGTCACTCCGCCGAACACCGGATAGCGATCTTCCGGGGTAATCACACCGATAGCGCGCATCGCTTGAACCAGCATGGCGTACTTTTCTCGGCCGCGGTACCTGTCCGCAGAACGGCAAAATAGCTCGTGGTTGCCGGGCACCCAGATGACGGTGTCGAACCGACTGGCCAGTTCTGTCATCACTTCAACGATGAGTTCGAACCGTTCGGCCACGTCGCCAGCGACGATGAGCCAGTCAGACGGGTCAGTAGGCTGGATGTCGTCGATTTTTGGGCCGTTGAGCTTCACTGCGGCGTGCAGGTCGCTGACTGCCCAGAGTGTCGTGGTCATGCGTCATTCCTACCATCACCGCTTGTCACTGCCCATCGCATGGAACGGAACCTGTGCACTACACCTACGAGGCGCACAAGGATTTGGCCGAGTTGTCCGACCCAAATACCGGTCAGGCCCCAGCCGAAGAAACCGGAAGCGATGATGATCGGCAGCGCAACCCCGAGCAGAGAAAACAGTGTCAGGTTGCGCAGGTACGCCGCATCCGCCGCACCAAGCAGCACCCCGTCGAGCGCAAACACCGCTCCCCCGGCGATGATCATGGCGATAAACAACAGCCACGGCAGCTGCAGCGTATCGACGACCGCCTGATCCTGCGTAAACAAACCCAGAATCGGCTCACGGAACAACGCGAACACCACGGCCAGCACGACCGCGAAGACCATCGAGTACTTCAATGCGTGCTCACCAACAGCGCGTGCGTCCTGCGCCCCTGCCCGCCCCAAAGCCGAGCCGGTCAGGGTCTGCGCCGCAATAGCCAGCGAATCAAGCACGAGTGTGAGGAAGTTCCACAGCTGCAGCATCAACTGGTGAGCAGCAAGCGCAACCACGCCGAAGCGACCAGCAACTGCAGCAGCGGTCAGCAACGAGACTTGAAACGATAACGACCGCAAAATCAGGTCGCGGCCTAACACGAGCTGCTTGGAAATCACCGACCACTGCGGCGCCCAGCCCCGGCCCGACGTCCGGTGCTCCCTGATAAGAAACACCACGAACAACGTTGACGTGATCCCCATGCCAATCACGTTGGATATCGCGGAGCCCACAAGCCCGTACTTGTTCACCAACAACGGCAACGAGATCGCGCCGGGAATGAGGCCACACAACGTTAAGTAAAAGGGCAATCGCGTATTTTGCACGCCGCGCATCCAGCCGTTTCCGGCCATGATGATCAGCGTCATCGGGATGGCGAATGCGGATACACGCATCCAGGACGCAGCGCGCACACTCGTGTCAACGTCTCCTGCAAGCGCCATCGCCAACGGCTGGGCGAACACCCACACAATCAGCGCCAAGATCGCGCCCACCCCGAGCGCTACCCAGGTAGCTTGTACACCTTCCTCGACTGCCTTGTCGCGCTTTCCCGCACCATAAAACCGCGAGCTTCGCGCCGTCGTGCCGTAGGACAAGAACGTCAATTGGGTTGTCACGGTCGACTGGATGGCAGCGCCTGCAGCGAGTGCAGCCAGCTGCGCGGTGCCGAGCCTGCCAACGACAGCGGTATCCAGCAACAGGTACAGCGGGTTGGCTGCCAGCACGCCGAGCGCGGGCAGCGCGAGCATCAAGATATCCCGCGCGGTTGGTGTGCGGGCAGCGTCCGCGCCCCTCATCGGTCGGCGGGTTCCGGCAATGCGTCGAGCAGGTCGCGGACGACCTCAGAGCGTGAACCGGTGGCCGAGTACCCCGCTGCTGCCTTGTGTCCGCCACCGCCAAGAGAGCGCGCGACGGTTGAAACATTCAGCACCGTAGAACGCAGCGACATCGCCCAGTGCTTGCTGCTGTACTGCTTCAACACCACACCAACGTCGGTGCCTTCAAGGGCACGTGCGTAGTCGATGATCGCCTCGACCGTTGGCTGACTCATGCGCGCTAACAACCCCGTGGGGATGGTGAGCACTGCAACGGAGAGCCCCTTGACCGGAATGATCTGGGTTTCCGCCAACACCGCGCCCATGAGCTGGAGGTCAGTCGCACTCATCGTGTCCATCAGGTCCAGCGCAATCTGGCGAGTATTCAGGCCGTAGCCCATCAGCTCCGCGGCCAAACGGTGCATCCTCGGTGTGCCCCACCGGAAGCTGCCAGTGTCGGTGACCAAGCCCGCGTACAGGCAGTACGCGATGTCCTCGTCAAGCTCCACCCCAAGATGATCAAGCAACTCGCGGATCATCGTTGTGGTCGATTCGGACTCGACGATCAAATTCATGTCGCCGAACCCGGGGTTGGTGTTGTGGTGATCGATGACAACAACGCGCGACGGGTTATCCGAAACATCGACCAGGAATGCTCCTGTGCGATCTGCGGAGGCACAATCCACGGTGACAACAAGGCCATCCTCCGGCAAAGTTTCGCCGTAGATGATCTCATCGACTCCCGGGATAGTGCGCATATTCGCCGGGTGCGGCAACGGCTGGCCAATGTAAACGTCGTTGTCGATACCAAGCGCCGTGAGCCCCTTTGCGAGCGCACACGCCGACCCGATCGCATCCGCATCGGGGTTGATGTGTGCGACCACGTTGACGCGGTCCGCGGCGCGGATACGAGCGGCAACCTCGGCAAATAGCGGAGCATGCTCCGCAAACAGCTGGCTGTTCAGGGCACTACTCCCCTTCACCGGAGCGCTTGTACGGGTCAGCATCGCCAGCCGGCTTCGCATTTGCGCGCAGCTTTGCTAGCTCCTCATCACGCGCGCGGGCACGGTTGAGCAACTCCTCCATGTGCGCGGAAGCTTCCGGCACGGTATCGCGCTCAAACGAGATGGTCGGCGTGAACCGAACCGAAAGCTGATCTCCCACGATCTTGCGGATCTGCCCGCGAGCACGGTTGAGCGCCTCAGCGGCCTGCTCGTAGTCAGGTTCGTCGTCGATCTCTTGGCCACGCACTGTGTAGTAAATGGTGGCGTCATGAAGGTCCCCGGTGACTCGGGTGTCGGTCACAGTGACCAACTCCAGCCGGCGGTCCTTAATCTCCCGCTCAATCGCGGAAGCAACAATCGTCTGAATCTGCTTCGCCAACCGCTGGGCGCGGGTGTTATCAGCCATGTCACTCCTCCTCAAAACTTCTGCATAGTGTAACCCCCGCCGAGCACGTGCGTGCGGGGCGGGGGTTTCGTCGATAAGCAATTGCTTTGCGACGACTAGTCGCGCGGGACCTCGACCATCTCGTAGGTCTGAATGATGTCGCCCACCTGGATATCCGGGTAGGACAGCACCATGCCGCACTCGTAGCCCTTGGCTACCTCGTTGACGTCGTCCTTCTCGCGGCGCAGCGAATCGATCGACGCATCCGGAGTAATGACGTTGCCGTCGCGGACCAGGCGCAGCTTCGCACCGCGCTTGACCTTGCCCTCGGTAACCATGCAACCTGCGATGAGGCCGACTGCGGAAGCCTTGAAGATCTGACGGATCTCGGCTTCGCCCAGGTCGCGCTCTTCGTAGATCGGCTTGAGCATGCCCTTGAGCGCCTGCTCCACATCCTCGATCGCCTGGTAGATGACCGAGTAGTAGCGGATCTCCACGCCTTCGGCATTCGCCTCTTCCGTGGCCTTGCCGTCCGCGCGGACGTTGAAGCCAATGATGATGGCGTCGGATGCCGCCGCGAGGGTGACGTTGGTCTGGGTCACAGCACCGACGCCACGGTCGATGATGTTGACCTGCACCTCGTCGTCGACCTCGATCTTGAGCAGCGCCTCCTCGAGGGCTTCCACCGAACCGGCGTTGTCGCCCTTGAGGATGAGGTTGAGCTGGCTGCGCTCCTTGAGAGCCTGATCCAGGTTCTCCAAAGAGACACGCTTCTTACGACGTGCCTGCATCGCCGCACGCTGACGAGCGTCACGCTGCGCAGCAATCTGGCGAGCCACACGGTCATCCTCAACCACGAGCAAGTTGTCGCCCGGGCCAGGAACACCGTTGAGGCCCTGGACCTGAACCGGACGGGACGGGCCTGCCTCTTCCACGTCCTCGCCCCACTCGTCGACCATGCGACGCACGCGACCGAAGTTGCCGCCAACGACAATCGAGTCACCGACACGCAGGGTGCCGCGCTGCACGATGACGGTGGACACCGGGCCACGGCCACGGTCCAGGTGGGACTCGATGGCAATACCTTGTGCGTCCATGTCTGGGTTCGCCGTGAGCTCAAGCGCCGCATCTGCGGTCAGGAGCACAGCCTCCAGCAGGTTGTCGATACCGGTGCCCTGCTTCGCGGAGATGTCAATGAACATGGTGTCGCCGCCGTACTCTTCCGGCACGAGGCCGTACTCGGTGAGCTGGCCACGGATCTTCTCCGGGGAAGCCTCCGGCTTATCCACCTTGTTCACTGCAACCACGATCGGCAGTTCCGCAGCCTTGGCGTGGTTAATCGCCTCAACGGTCTGCGGCATGACGCCGTCGTCCGCTGCCACCACGAGGATGGCCAAGTCGGTCGACTTCGCACCACGGGCACGCATGGCGGTAAACGCCTCGTGGCCCGGGGTATCCAGGAACGTGATCTTACGCGGGTGGCCGTCGAGGGTGACCTCGGTCTGGTATGCACCAATGCCCTGGGTAATACCGCCGGCCTCGCCACGACCCACGTTTGCCTTGCGGATGGAGTCCAACAGGCGGGTCTTACCGTGGTCGACGTGACCCATGACGGAGACCACTGGAGGACGCTGCTCGAGCTCCTCTTCGCCGCCTTCGTCCTCACCGAATTGCAGGTCGAAGGATTCGAGCAGTTCGCGGTCCTCGTCCTCAGGCGAGACGATCTGGACCTCGTAGTTGATCTCAGCGCCGAGCAGCTGCAGGGTGTCCTCAGACACGGACTGCGTTGCCGTCACCATCTCACCGAGGTTGAACAGCGCCTGCACCAGCGACGATGCATCGGTGTTGATCTTCTCAGCGAGGTCAGACAGGGTCGCGCCTTGGCGCAGGCGAACGGTCTTGCCACCGCCGTCGGGGAGACGAACGCCACCGATGACGTTCGGCTTGTGCATCTCCTCGTACTCAGCCCTCTTCTGGCCCTTGGACTTGCGGCGCTTGCCGGGTGCACCACCCGGACGGCCGAATGCACCTGCGGTACCGCCGCGACGTCCGCCGCGACCGCGGAAACCGCCACCCGGTCCGCCGAAACCGCCACGCTGTGGCCCGTTCTGGCCACCACGGCCACGACCACGGCCACCGCCGCGGCCACCGGCCGGTGCAGCCTTCGCAGGCATTTGTGTCGGCGACGGACCTGCCGGCATATCCGCCGGGGACGGACGGTTGCCGCCACCCTGACGGGCACCACCCGGGCGTGGGCCGCCCTGGCCCTGGCCACCGCGACCCTGCCCCGGACGTCCACCCGGACGCGGCGGGCGCTGCCCACCGCCGGTGTTGGACGAGAACGGGTTGTTAGCAACGCGCGGGCGTCCACCAGGCTTCGGCATCGGGCGAGGCATACCGCCCGGAGTCGGGCCGTCCTTCTTCGCAGCAGCCGGCTTCGGCGCTGCAGGCTTTGGAGCTGCGGGCTTTGGAGCTGCGGGTTTAGGTGCGCCTGGCTTCGGGGCGGAACCCGCAGGCTTCGGCGCTGCAGGCTTCGGTGCGCCCGGCTTCGGGGCGCCTGGCTTCTGGGCCGGCTCACCCGCAGCCTTCGCAGCCGGTGCCTTCGGAGCAGCCGGAGCCGGCTTCGGCTTCGCAGCCTCGCCCGGCTTTGGTGCGGAACCGGCGGGCTTCGGCGCTGCAGGCTTGGCACGGTTCTGGCCAGGCTTCTTCAGCGGCGGTTTCGCCGGAGTCGGTGCTTCCTTCTTTTCGTTGTCGTCTGCGCCACCGCCATTGAGCTTGGCGTAGTGCGCCTTCATCTTCTTGATGACAGGCGGCTCAATGGTCGACGACGCCGTCTTCACAAACTCACCCTGTTCTTTCAGGGTTGCGAGTAATTCCTTACTTGTTACGCCGAGCTGCTTAGCCAACTCGTGTACGCGTAGCTTTCCGGACACATGTCTCCTTGTTGTTCATGCTAGGAGCCCAGTGCCCTTCGGCTACCGGCCCCTAGACGTGGTCAGTGACTTTCATCGCTGATGCTGCTTCATGGTTGCGTACTCATCAGTGTTCGGTCTTTCCTTCATTCTCTGGGTCGACCGCCTCGGCGCTTCTGCTTTGCGACGAGGCGAGGTACGTACGTACATGACCTAGGTCTACTTTCGCAGACAGACGGAGCGCTCGCCCAAAGGCTCGGCGTTGTTCCGCCAGCTCGACTGCGTCCAACGACGGGGTAATCCATGCTCCCCGACCAGGCAGTTTCCGGTCCGGGTCGGCGAGGATCTTCCCCGGCACGTCCGGATCGGCGACCACGCGCAACAGTTCGACGTCGGGGTGAGTTTTTCGGGTGGCAATACAGGTACGTGTGCGGATGGGGTGCTTACGCATTCCGCTCATTCACATCCTTCCCGCAACCTATCTGCCGTCTAACACTGTGCCGTTATGTCTCACACCGGCGCACTCGTGTGCGTGGTGGGCCGCCGCACCCAACGTGCGGACGCAAAGCCGTTAAACACTGTACGCGAAAACCCGCAGAATCTGTACTTCCTGCGGGTTTCATAAACGTTGGCAAAGACCTTATTCGTCGTCGGCGATATCAGCGTCGGAGCGGATGTCGATCTTCCAGCCGGTCAGGCGGGCGGCCAGGCGGGCGTTTTGGCCTTCCTTGCCGATGGCTAAGGAGAGCTGATAGTCCGGCACCGTCACGCGAGCTGCTTGCATATCCGCATCGAGCACCGTGACATCCACCACTTTCGAGGGGGCCAGGGAGTTGCCGACGTACTTCGCCGGGTCTGCATCCCAGTCGATGATGTCGATCTTCTCGCCGCCTAGCTGCTGCATGATGTTGGTCACGCGAGCACCACGCGGACCGATGCACGCACCCTTGGCGTTGACGCCCTTGACGGTTGCGCGAACCGCGACCTTGGAGCGGTGGCCGGCCTCACGTGCAATGCTGACAATCTCCACTGATCCGTCTGCAACCTCCGGCACCTCGAGTGCGAACAGGCCTCGAACCAACTCGGGGTGCGTGCGCGACAGGTTGACCTGCACGCGCTTGTCGCCCTTGTTCACACCCACCACGTAAGCCTTGATGCGATCGCCGTGGCGCAACACTTCGCCCGGGATCTTCTCTGCCGGCAGCAGGATGCCGTCCTGCGGGTCTGCCTCCGTACCGAGCTGGACGATGCTGATGCCGCGCGCCTCTGCGTGGGCATCGCGCTGGACCAGCCCAGAGACAATCTGGCCCTCGAGTTCGGCGTACTCGCCGTAAACGCGGCCAGCCTCCGCTTGGCGCAGACGGCCCTTGATCGCGTCACGCACGGCGACGGAACCAATTCGGGAGAAGTTCACCGGCGTGTCGTCGTATTCAGAGATGACTTCGCCTTCGGCGTCGAGCTCGCTGACGATAACGGCAACGTCGCCCGTTTCGGTGTCAATGTCCACACGCGCCTTGGAACGCTCGGTACCGCTTTCCTCCTTGAACTCGCGGTATGAAAACAGCAGCGCGTTTGCGATGGTGGTCAGCAGGTCCTCCATCGAAATGCCTTGCTGTTCTTCGATGGTTTTCAGCGCGTTCAAGTCGATATTCACTTGTTTCCTTCCTGTGCCGCCGCTGCGGCTTCGAGCTCTGCAAACGTCTGATCCGCCAGCTCAACTTCTGCTGCTGGCGGCGCGTTGAACTCAATTTCTACCACTGCACCAGCAATTTCTGAAACCGGTGCAATTCGCACCTCATCGCCCTTTTTCGACGAACGCACCAGCGCAACATGCTCCTGCGCCTCATCCAGTACGGCGATGCGCCACTTCTGCTCACCCGCCTTAATCAGACGGCCCTGGTTGCGACGGAAGTGTCGCGGCTGCGTCAGCGGCATATCCACACCAGGGGTGGTCAGTTCAAGCGTGTATCCGGCGCCGAAGTTGACTTCCCCGCGCTGCTCGAGGTCGTCGAAAAGCGTTGATAGCTCATTGGACACTTCCTCCAACTCATCCAGCGTCGGGTGCGTATCCGAGTCGAGCGCAATAACGACCTGCGATTTCTTCCCCGCCTTGACGGTGCGAATGTTCTCAATGTCCATCGCGTACGCCTTCACGACAGGGGCGACCAATTGTTCAAGTTCGTTATCTGTGGGAAATGCCATGCGTCAAACCTAGCGTGTAACGTGCAGCGGGTGAAGAAACTGCTTGTTTTGCCAGCTGTACTGCTCCTGACCAGTTGCACAGTGATGGATGTTGTCGGCCCTCGCGCCAACGGCGAGATCATGTCGCTGGCCAAGCAAGCCTCCGCTGATTGGGTGTTCGGGGAGCACCCCGAGTGGGCGGAACTGCGCAAGTTCCAGAGCGAGCAGCTTCAAGACGAAGCACTGCGCCTGTGCGGCACGGACGAAACTGGACAGACCCCGCAGTCCTGCAACGTCGGGTATGGCGACACCGACCTTCCGGCAGCCGCGGACGGCGCAGCCCTTTTGGAGCACACCGTCACCGCCGCCGACAAGGTGCCTGACGATTCGGTTGACCTCGTAGTAGCCCAAGCCATCGATGCGCTTGCGCTCACTCCTGTCAAGATTGAGATCGAGGGCCCGCTTGACGACGACGCCGCCACCCAATCCGCCGCCGACCTCCTCGCCCGCGAAAACGCGATGTATTACGGCCTCGGCCTCGCGCTCGCCCATGCCGACGAGGCTTTGCGCACCCGCATTAGCGAACTGCGCGAGGCGTCCCACGAACGCACCGAGGCGCTTACGGAACTGCTCGGCGACACAGACGGCCAATCGTTAGTTCCCGCCGCCGGATACACCCTCGCGGACGGCTACAACGACCCCCAGACAACGCAAGAGGCCACCGCGCTCGTCGAAACGATGCACGGTGATCTTGTCAGACAGTGGCGCTACGCCGCCGCTCACGCAGAGACCAAGCAGTGGCGCAAGGCGGCAATCCAACTCGCCGCCCACGCCCAGCGGGCCTAGCCTTCACACCCAGATTTATCGCCTAGTCGCGGCGCTCTGCGACCAGTTCCTGGACCTTCGCCACGATGTCGTCGGCCGGGACCTCAAGGGTCTCGCCCCCGCGGATGCGCAGTTCGACGTTGCCGTCAGCGAACGCGCGACCGAGGATCACGATGAACGGCATACCGAGCAGTTCCGCATCCTTGAACTTGACGCCTGGGGAGACCTTCGGGCGGTCGTCGAAAAGCACCTCGAGCCCGGCGTCGGAGAGTTCTGCAGCGATGCGGTCGCCTGCCTCGAGCGCAGCAGCGTCCTTGTTCGCCACAGCCACATGCACCTGGTACGGGGCGATCTCCACCGGCCAGACCAGGCCCTTGTCGTCGTGGCGCTGCTCCGCCACCACAGCGAGCATGCGAGAGATACCGATGCCGTAGGAACCCATGGTCGGCACGGCACGCTTGCCGTTTTCGTCCAGGATCTGCACGTCCATGGCTTCGGTGTACTTGCGGCCCAGCTGGAAGATGTGGCCAAGCTCGATGCCGCGGGCGAGTTTCACGGTGCCGTTGCCGGACGGCGACGGGTCGCCTTCCTTGATCTCGGCGGCCTCGATGTAGCCGTCGACGGTGAAGTCGCGACCAGCGACCAGTCCGACGACATGCTTCTGCGGAGCGTCCGCACCGGTGATCCACGCGGAGCCGTCAACCACACGCGGGTCCGCGAGGACACGCACACCGTTGGCCTGGAGCGCACGCGGGCCAACGTAGCCCTTGACCAGGAAATCACTCTTGGCAAAGTCCTCGTCGCTTGCCAACTCGAAGGTCGCCGGCTCGAGCGATGATTCCAGGCGCTTCTCGTCCAGTTCGCGGTCGCCCGGAATGAGCACGCCGACCAACTGTGGGCCGACCGGCTTGCCGTCCTCATCCACGGCGCGCGGATCGTTGACCTTGATCATCATGCACTTGAGGGTGTCGGAGGCTTCGGCAGGGCGGTCGTCGATAAGCACTCCTGCGCTCTGCGCCCACTCCACGAGTGCCGCGATGGTCTCGGACTTCGGGGTGTCGTGCTCGACAGCCTCGGGCAGCCCTTCGATCGGGCGTGCTTCCGGAGCAACCGTAGTCACGGCCTCGACGTTGGCGGCGTAATCGCCCGCGGTGGAAACGACAAAGGTGTCCTCGCCGTTGTCGGAGTACGCGAGGAACTCCTCGGATGCGGAGCCACCCATGGCACCGGAGGTGGCCTGGCAGATTTCGTACTTCAGTCCCACGCGGTCGAAGATGCGCTGGTAGGTCGCACGGTGGTTTGCATACGACTCATCCAGGCCCTCGTCCGACATGTCGAAGGAGTAGGAATCCTTCATCACAAACTCACGCCCGCGAAGGATGCCCGCGCGCGGACGTGCCTCATCGCGGTACTTCGTCTGAATCTGGTACAGCGTGACCGGGAAATCCTTATACGACGAGTACAGATCCTTCACCGCCGTAGTGAACATCTCCTCATGCGTCGGGCCGAGCAGCATGTCCGCACCCTTACGGTCCTTCAGGCGGAACAGGTCATCGCCGTATTCGGTCCAGCGGTTCGTCGCCTCGTAGGGCTCGCGCGGCAGCAGTGCCGGAAACAGCAGTTCCTGGCCACCCATTGCGTCCATCTCCTCGCGCACCACACCCTCGATCTTGCGCAGCGCACGCAGACCAAGCGGCAGCCAGGAGTACACGCCCGGCGCGGCACGGCGGACGTAACCAGCACGGACAAGGAGTTTGTGGCTCGGCACTTCAGCGTCGGCCGGGTCTTCGCGCAGAGTGCGCAGGAACAGCGTGGACAGGCGAGTAATCATGCGGGGCAGTTTACCCGGTAGCTTGTTCGTCATGCTGATCGTCCTCCCTCCTTCCGAAACCAAAGCGCCCGGCGGCACCGACGCTGCGATGGCGTTGTCGTTTCCGTCGTTGGATCCCATTCGCAATTCGCTTCTCGACGAACTCACCCACACCCTCGTCGACACCCCCGCCTCCAAGCAGGCCGAAGCGGAGGAGAACCTCACGTTGCGCTCGGCACCGGTGATGCCGGCCATCGAGCGCTACACGGGTGTGCTGTACGACTCGCTCGATGCCTCCACGTTGTCCGCCGACGCGCTGTCGCGCCTTGCCGTTGGCTCCGCGCTGTTCGGCGTGGTTCGGGCAGGCGACCTCATCCCCCGCTACCGCCTGTCCGCCGGAATGAAACTGGACGGCAAAACGTTGCGCGCCTGGTGGGGCTCCGCCGTGACGGATGCACTTGCAGACTGCGGCTTTGTCATCGACATGCGCTCCGGCGCCTACCAGAACCTCGGCCCTGTGCCCGGCGCGCTGACCATCCGCGTGGAACAGGCCGACACCGGCAAGGTGGTCAGCCACTTCAACAAGAAGTACAAGGGCGAGCTGGCCCGGGTTCTGGCGCCACACGACGCTGCGTCTGCTTCGGAGGTCGTGGATCTGGCTGTGGCGGCCGGTTTCGACGTCGCCGTTGGCGGCACGCTGCTGACCATGCGTGTGTAGGTGTCACGCCGCCTGGGTGTGTGCTGCCCCGTTGTCTGCTTCTCGCGCCTGGGCGAGGGCGAGCAGGGCGCGGGCGTCGTCGACAAACTCGTCTTCCTTAAACAACAGATCATGCGGCGACGCCCTGAGCAGGAACACACCACGTTTGAGCAGATGTTTCTCACGCTTGCGCTCTTGTCGCAGCGTCTCGTCGGTTTTCTTAAATGTGACCCCGTCGTATTTGTAATCCCCGTCGATCTCCAAGATCAGTGCCCCGAGGCGTAGGTCCACCTCGTAGCCCGCGAACATGCCGTTGACGATCCAACCGTCGGCCACCCGCTCAATCAACACCGCGCGTGCGTACGATTCGAACGGCGACCGCGAGTTACCCACTGCGTATCGCAGCACTTTCCGCAATACACCTATCCCCTTGACACGGCCAAGCTTGTCGGCTTCCGCCTCCACGGTCGCACGATCGGTGTGATGTTTGAGCACCCAGTCCATCGCCACCAGCCCCTCCCTGAACCCGTAGCGCAGGGCGATCTCGAATGCGGTGGTCAGCTCGTCGGTAACGCGCAATGTGTCAAAGTGCTTGATCACAGTCTCGCAGTTGCGCGCACGGTGATAGACGGTATTGTCCGGCCACTGTCTTCTCGATGGTGTCCTGCCGTTCGGGAGCAACAGTTCTACCGGTTCGTTTGAGTCCGTGGTCACCAGCCACATCCCCAGTACACGCGCCGCAGACCTGCCAGCCAGCGCCGCCTTCCTCGCTGCCTGACCTGCTGCAACCGCCTGCACCCAGCGCTTTTCGTAAAACGCCAACGCGTGAAAGTCGGCCTGTAGCATCGCATGCCTTGCCGACAACGCGACTGTCCTACCTGCTTGTGTATCTCTACGGTCGATCACCTTGCTCAGGATCTCCCGTTGCCTCCCCATATCCATGCCACAACGATTGCAGAGATCCCGTGTCGGCGGAAGACCCCGCCCGTTTTTGTGGATAACTTCGGGTAACTCCGGATACTTTCGCGCCGGTTATCCACAGCCTAAAAGACGATATCGTCTTTTAGCATTTGCGCGGATCTAAAACCCCAGGTCGCGGCTCCATCGCCGGCACAAAAGACGATATCGTCTTTTGGGCTGTGTCTAAGATCGCCTACATGCCTGTCCATTACCGTCGCTATGCCCTCGCTGCCCTGGCTTACGCAGCCGCGTTCGCGTATATCCTCCTGCGCTGGGATGCGATCCCCGACCCGGTGCCGGTCCATTTCAACGTCAACGGCGACGCGGACGGATTCGAACCGAAAACCCTGCTTCACGCGACGTTCTTGATCACAATCGGCATCGCCATCTCCATATCGATGCTCGCGTGCGTACCGCCGAAAACCCTCGCACGCCAGACCGTGAACGTACCGGAGGACAAGGCGTTGCCGTATTCGGAGACGGCGGCGGCGCGCGTCGAGAAGCTGTGCGATGCAACAGCCGACTTCATGTCGAAGACCCTCCTCGCTATGGCGGTCTTGTTCGCGCTGACCAACGTCTCGATGATGCTGCCGGACATCTCGCTGCCATTCTGGCTGGAGATCGCACTGTGGATCGCATTCACCGTCTACATCGTCGTCGTAGCAATCCGCATGACCACGGCCAAGGACGGCATCGAACCCGACGAAGCGGAGCAACAACGCAACCACCTGCTGCGGATGCAGGGTGGCATGGGCACCTACAAGGAGCCGAACGACCCGATGGTCGCCGCGGTGCTGCCGCAGGCCCCGGGCAAGATCTCGGTCAACACGGCACACGCGCCGGGCAAGCGTTACCTGTGGCGTGTGATGACAAGCGTCGTCGCAGTCCTGGTTGTCTGTCTCCTGTTTGTGTTTATCTAACGGCTACAGCACGTTGAGGAACACCGTCACCACGAGGATGTTGACGAAGTCGATGAACATCCCACCGACGATTGGCAAAACGAAAAACGCTAGGCGCGACGGCGAGTACTTCTGCACCACCGACTCCATGTTGGCCACACCGTTGGGGGTTGCGCCCATGCCGAAACCGCAGTGGCCGGCGGACAGGATCGCGGCGTCATAGTCGCTGCCCATCGCTCGGAATGTGACAAAGCGGGCGAAGAGGAGCATCAGCACGGTCTGGGCGATGAGCAGAATGACAAGCGGGATGGCAAGGTCTGCCAGTTCCCACAGTTTGATCGTCATCAGTGCTTGCGCGAGGAAAAGTGCGAGCGCAACACTGCCGATGATCTCCACCTCTTGTGTGGGCACAAACTCGTGGTACTGGCGCTGGTTGCGCGTGTCTGAGATGTAGCGGAACAGAATGCCAACGAGCATGGCACCCAGGTAGTTCGGGAAGGCGGCTTTGTCGGTGAACTGGCTGATGATCCAGTTGATGCCGTCGGTGATGTAGGTGCCGATAAACATCGCGATGAGGATGACGATGAAGGCTTGCATGACCTGGTCGCTGCGCAGGTCTCGTCGATACGCAGTGAGCAAACTATCGTCCACGTCGACATTGCGGGTGCCGATGGATTGGAGGCGGTTGCGTTTGATCAGACGGTCGCCGACAGGCCCGCCTATGAGCGAGCCCATCAGCAGGCCGAACGTTGCTGCGGTGTAGGCGACGGTTTCTGCGCGCTCCACACCCTGCGCCTCCACGAGCGGGGCCATACCACCGGAAACACCGTGGCCGCCGGTCATGGAAACGGATCCGGTCATCAGCGCGAGCGCGGACGGGATGTCCACAATCGGCGCGAGCAGCACCGCAAGAAGGTTCTGTAGCACCACCAGCACAGAGGCGACGAGAAGGAAGCGGGTGACCATCTTGCCGGCTTTGCCAAGAAGCGCGACACTGGCGCCGAAGCCGACGGTGGTGAAGAACATCGTCATGAAGAACCCCTGCAGGGTGGTGTCGAAGGTGATGTCCACCCAACCGGTGAGTTTGAACACCAGGTTGAACAGGGCGAAAAGGAACCCGCCGATCACCGGCGCTGGGATGGCGAAGCGCTCAAAGAACGCGACGTTGTTGCGCAGCCAGCGTCCAACGACGAGCAGGAGCACGGCGAAGCCGATGGTTTGGATCATGTTGAATTCAATCGCCATCGGCGGCCACCTCTCTGTTAGATGTCTGTCGATCTCGACGAGTCTAAAGCGCGCACACGGTTTGTGACAAAGAACACGCTCCTTTGCTTCTCCCGGTAGCGTTTAAACCATGACCACAATCGACAACGCCCGCGCACTACTCGCCGACGCCAGCCGTATCGAGGTCTTCACCGGCGCCGGCATGAGCGCCGACAGTGGCCTTGTGACCTATCGCGACGCACAAACCGGGTTGTGGGAGAACGTGGACCCACAGGCCATGGCGTCTATCGGCGCCTGGCACACCGACCCGGACACAATGCTCGCCTGGTACCTCTGGCGCGCCCAACTCGCCCAGCGCGCCGAGCCAAATGCAGGACATCTCGCCATCGCGCAATCGCCGAAGACGACGGTAACCACGCAAAACATCGACAACCTTCACGAGCGTGCTGGCAGCGACAATGTCGTCCACCTGCACGGCTCGCTCTTCGCGTTTCGCTGTTCGCTTTGCGACGAGCCCTACACCGACCCAATCCCACTGCCCGAGGAGCCTGTCCCGACGATCACTCCGCCCCAGTGCCCGTTATGTGGCGGGCCGGTGCGTCCCGGCGTGGTGTGGTTCGGCGAGATGTTGCCCCAAGCTGAGTGGAAGGAGGCGGAGCGTCGCATGCGCACCGCTGACGCGTTGATCATCGTCGGCACTTCTGGCGTGGTCTACCCCGCCGCTGGCCTGCCGCTAATGGCGCACGCGCGCGAAATCCCCATCATTGAGGTCACCCCGATGCGCACGGACCTGTCGCATATCGCCGACGTGGTCATCGAGGACACCGCCGCCAACGCCCTGCCGAAGCTGCTGGGTTAGTAGTGGTACCGGGCTTGGAGAATCACCAAATCTGTCCCAGCGACCGTATAGACCAAGCGGTGTTCTTGCGTGATCCTCCTCGACCACGCCCCTTCAGCTCCGTACTTCAGCGGTTCGGGTTTCCCTATGCCTTCAAACGGATCCCTTAAGGTGTCGCGCAGAAGCTGGTTGACTCGTCTCAGCGTTTTCTTGTCGTTGCCCTGCCAGTACAGGTAGTCCTCCCACGCGTTGGTGGTCCACACAAGCCGCATTACGCGTCCAGGTCGATGTCGTGTTCGGCCACCGCCCCGTTGAGTGCTTCCTCGTAGGCCTGAGTCAGGCGTCGAGCATTCTCTGGCGACTTAAACAGGTAGGCAGTCTCAACCCATGCCGCGTAGTCATCTGCAGCCATCAATACTGCATTACCGTGACGCGACACGATTTCAACGGGATCGCGATCATTGTTCACACGCTCGATGAGCGGATATAGCGTGCGCCGCGCTTCAGATGCACTGATAGACATCACAACCTCCTCCGAGTGGTACCGTAATACGGTACCACACTCTAGAGTGAAGCACGCAGGACCGTGAAGGTCTTATCGCGGGTGACCTGCTCCACGGCGCCGAACCTTTGCTCCACCTCGCCGCGGTAACGCAGGTGCGAATTGTGGACCAGGTAGAGCGTGCCGCCCGGCGCGAGTAGTCGCTTGGAGGCGTCGAGGAGGTGCTGGACGAGGGTTGCGTCGACCGTGGTCCCGTCGTGGAACGGTGGGTTGAGCGCAATGGTGTCGAAGGAGCCGTCCGGGAACTGTGAGCCGGCGTCATCCCAGGTCGCTTCCAGCCCGATGGCGCGGGCGGAGAGCACCGCGTCTGCGTCAGCGTCTGTGGCCACTGCCTCCAAGCCACGCGTGACAGAGCCGTTGCCGCACCCCAGGTCCAACAGTCGTCCAGGCTCTGCCGGCAGGCAGGAGCGCAGCAGTTCCCCACCACGGTCGGGCTTCGCCCCTGAGAACACGCCTCCGATGGCGACAAGTCCATCGCCGCGTACGGGCTCATAGGACACCTCGCGCGGCCCAGACGCCACAAGACAGCGAAACTTCCCGCGCCCACGGGAGGCCGCCACCTGGTCGAACGATTCGCCCAGCACCACATTCATGCCACGAGACAAGTGTTTATTGTTCGCGCCGAACACCACCCGCGCCGAAGCAAACCCAGCTCCCGCAATCGAGCGTGCCAGGTAGTCCAGCCGCGCCAGGGACTTCGGCATCTCCCCAATGGCAACGGCTGTGCCTGAAGAACCGGCAAGGTAGTCGTCGATACGCATATCGCCCGCAATCTCCGCACCGAGCGACGCTGCTTCCTGGCAGCGTGAGTAGTCGGAGTCCAAAAACACAACCTTCGCCCCAGCAGCGAGTGCGGTGCGGGTGAGATCGAGTGTCGGGTCGTTGCACACGAGGACGACCTCTCCCGCAGCAACATCGGCCGTGTCCCAAATCAGACTATCCAGCGTGCGCAAGGCCTGCGACCTCCCCAAAAACGTACACAGCAGGCGAAGTCACATCGTTGTTCTCCATCACATCTGGCAAGGTGGCGGCGGTAGCGAAGAACACGCGCTGCGCGTCGGTTTCGCCTTCCTGGATCACCGCTGCGGGCGTATCCGGGGACAGCGATGCCTCCAGCAGCTTCTCGACGATCGCACGCACGTTGCGCACCCCCATCACCACCACGATAGTGCCACCGACCTGTGCAAGCGCGGACCAATCCACGAGCGACTTGGGATGCTCCGGCGGCAAGTGTCCCGACACCACGGTGAACGCATGCGTCACCCCGCGTTGCGTCACGGGCACGTTTGCCGCCGCAGGAACGGACACCGCGGACGTCACGCCCGGGATTACCGAGCACTCAAGACCGGCAGCCGCGCATGCCTGCAGCTCCTCAAAGCCGCGACCGAACACGTACGGGTCGCCGCCTTTGAGCCGCACGACCTGCTTGCCCTCACGCGCATAGGACACCAGCATCTCGTTGATACGCTCCTGCGCGACCTGGCGCGCGTAGGGCAACTTGGCCACGTCCACGACTTCTTTGCCGGTCAGATCCAGAAAATCCTCAAGCTCCGCGGCCGGCCCAAGGTGATCCGCAAGGATTACGTCCGCTGCTTCCAGCGCGCGCAAGCCTCGGATGGTGAGCAGGTCCCATGCGCCTGGGCCGCCGCCGACAAGAGTGATGTGGCCTTTCGTCATAGCGACACAGTCTAGGGTGGCACCATGACACGACCCCAGCTCGACCACACATTCGCCGAGAACCTGCCCGAGCTCGCCCACGCTGAACCAGGCAGAAGTTTTGAGAACCCCCAGATGGTTGCCCTTAACGAGCCTCTCGCAGTAGAACTTGGGCTCGATGTCGCTTGGTTGCGTAGCAGCGACGGCCTCGCCTGGCTTACCGGCGCCCAGGGCGGGCACGCATTGGCATATGCGGGCCATCAGTTCGGTCAGTTTGTGCCATTGCTTGGCGACGGCCGCGCGTTGCTGCTCGGCAACATCGCCGGCCACGAGATCCAACTCAAAGGATCCGGCCTGACAGTGTTTTCACGGCGTGGATCTGACGGCGTCGGTGCGATCGGCCCGATGTTGCGCGAACACCTCGTCTCTACGTTCATGCACGCCGTCGGCGTACCGACGACACGCTCGCTAGCGGTGCTGACCACCGGAGAGAAGGTCATACGCCAAAACGGCGCCGTACCCGGCGGCATTGTGGTCCGCGTTGCGAAAAGCCACCTTCGTGTCGGCAGCGTCCAGTACGCGGCAACGCAGTCCGAGGACCTTGTACGCCAGATCGTCACCGCTGCCGGTTTCGACAATGCAGCCAGCCTGCTCGAAACCGTCACCCGCCGCCACTTCGACCTGGTTGCGCACTGGATGCGCATCGGTTTCGTCCACGGGGTGATGAACACCGACAACGTGACACTCTCAGGCGAAACGATCGACTACGGGCCATGCGCGTTCACTGAGCGCTTCGATGCCGCAGCGTCGTTTTCATCTATCGACAGGCAAGGCCGCTACGCCTTTGGCAACCAACCGAGCATCATCGCCTGGAACATGGCCCGCCTGGCAGAGGCCCTTTACCCCTTACTGGGCCAGGATTATGTTGACGCCTACATCAAAACAGTCCAGCCAACCTGGGACGAGGCGTGGCAGCGTTGGATCGGCGACGACCACGAAGGCCTCAACAACGCCACCGACATCACCACCTACAACCGCGAACACGGCATCAACGGCGATCCAGGACCGATCTTCGTCCCGCGCAACCACATGCTGCAGGATGCGATAGACGCCGCTGAGTTGCACGGTGATTACGCGACGTACAACGAACTGCTCGCGGCAGTATCCGACCCGTACAACGAGCAGGCCGGGCCCGAATGGATGGCCCGGCCGGAAGGACAACTGCCCTACGTCACCTTCTGCGGGACGTAGGGCAGCCAGTTCAGTGAAGCGAGCGGATTAATCCTCGAGCTTCAGCGTCTTCTGGGTCCATGCCCACTGCTCCTCGTACGCCTTCTTGTCGTGCTTGAGCGACTTGCCGTACGTCGGGAACATCTCGTGGAGCTTGTCAGCCCACTCGATCATGCGCTCACCGAAGCAACGCTCCAACAGCTCGAGCATCGCAGCCGGGGTAATCGATGCGCCCGGGGATGCGCCGAGGATGCCCGCGATGGTGCCGTTCTGGTCGTTGACCAGAGCGGTACCGAACTCCAAGGTGCCGAAACGCGGGAATGCTGCCGGCTTGATCACCTGCACGCGCTGGCCGGCGACGACAACGTCCCAGTCCTTGCCGTCTGCCATCGGGTAGTACTCGTGCAGCACGTCCATCTTGCCGTCGAAGTTACGGAAAACCTCCTCAACCAGATACTTGACCAGGCCGATATTGGTTGCCGCGACACCGAGGTAGGACGGGATGTTGTCCAGACGGATGGACTTGAACAGGTCCAGGTAGGAGCCTTCCTTCAAGAACTTCGGAGTCCAGCCGCCGTACGGGCCGAACAGCAGGGACTCTTCACCGTCGACGACGCGCAGATCCAGGTGCGGAACAGACATCGGCGGAGCACCAACCTTGGCCTTGCCGTACACCTTCGCCTTGTGCTGCTGGACAAGCTCCTGGTTGGTGGTCTTGAGCCACAAACCGGAGATCGGGAAGCCTGCATAGCCGTGAACCTCTGGAACGCCTGCCTTGCGCAGCAGGTCCAGGGCGTAGCCGCCAGCGCCGATAAACACGAAGCGTGCACGGACGACCTGCTTGTCGCCGGTGCGAACGTTCTTCACGGTGACCTTCCAGAAGTTGCCCTCACGCTTGAGGTTGAGCACTTCGTGGCCGTAGCGGATCTTGGTGCCGCTTTCCTGAGCGGACTCCAGGAACTGCTTGGTCAGGGAACCGTAGTTGATGTCAGTGCCGGCATCGGTCCAGGAAATTGCGACCGGCTCAGCGTCGAAGTCGCGGCCTTGCGCCATCAGCGGCAGCTTCTCAGCGAACTTCTCGCGGTCATCGGTGAACTGCATCTCCGGGAACATGTGGTTCGCAGAAAGCTTGTCGTAGCGCTTACGCAGGTATGCAATCTGGTCTTCACCCTGGGCGAAGGAAACGTGCGGCACCGGGTTGATAAAGGCGCGCGGGTCCTTGATCACACCGTTTTCTACCTGGTGGGACCAAAACTGGCGAGCGACCTGGAACTTCTCGTTGATCGCCATCGCCTTAGAGACGTCGATTCGACCGTTCTTTTCCGGGGTGTAGTTCAGTTCGCAGAGAGCGGAGTGACCCGTACCAGCGTTGTTGAACGCGTACGAGGATTCCTCGGCGGGACCATCGAGGCGCTCGAAGATCACCTGGCTCCACTCGGGCTCCAGTTCGTGCAACATCGAGCACAGGGTGGCGCTCATAATGCCAGCGCCAACGTGCAGGATGTCCACCTCGTCCGCGTACTTATTACCACCGTTGTCAGACATGCGTAGTCATCCTTATAGTGTTTCGACAATTTTTGGAGTACAGACATTCTACGTCTATCTGCACCGGAACGTGCATAGGCCCGAATTATGACACGGCCCACACCCGCTTTCGGGTCAGTATCATCAGCCCCATGAATCAAACAGAAGAAGCATCCCTCGACACACTTACCTGGAAACCGGACGTGCTCGGTAAAAATTACGAGCATGCGCGTCTGCAATTAGATAAGGACCCCGACACGGGACATGCGCCAGAGGCGGTGTTGGTCCGGGACGTGAGGTCGTCGACAAGCAACAAGCCCGCGGTGCTGTGGGTCCACGGCATGTCGGACTACTTCTTCCACAACCATGTTGCCGACGAGTTCGTGGAACGCGGTTACCCCTTTTACGCGCTGGATCTGCGCCGTTGTGGCCGCGCGCACACGAAGGGCCAGCGCTTCCACTTCACGCTGGATATGCGTCGTTACTTCGAGGAACTCACGACGGCGCTGCGGCTCATCGCGCGCGAGCATGGCTCGGTCGTTGTGCTCGCACACTCCACTGGCGGGTTGATTGTTCCGCTGTGGGCGGATCATTTACGACGAGAATCGCCCGCGGATCATGCACTGCTTCAAGGAATCGCGCTCAACAGCCCGTGGTTGGACCTGCAGTACCCGACCTGGCAGGTGAAGCTCCTGCGCCCAGTACTGAACACGCTTGGAGCCATTTTCCCGTCTATCCCACTGCCGGGCGGCGGGCTGGGCACCTATGGCACCTCTATCCACGAGAGCAAACACGGCGAATGGAGCTTCAACACCACCTGGAAACCGCTGGTCGGTCACCGCAAGTACTTCGGCTGGATCCGGGCAGTACTTAAAGGACAGGAACAAATCCACAAGGGCAACGTTGATACCGGCGTGCCAACGCTGACCCTGTGCTCTTCGCACTCATACCTGGGCAAGGAGTACTCCCCCGCTGCCGACACGGCCGATACCGTGCTTGACGTCGACCAGATCCAGCGTTGGGCCCCGACACTTGGGAAAGATTCACAAGTGCGAGTTATCGACGGCGCCCGCCACGACGTTTTCCTCTCCGAACGCCACGCCCGCGAGTCCGCGTTCAAGGCGACGTTTACGTGGCTAGACGATCTCACCGGGGCGCAGTAACGTCTAAACCCAATCCATACATATATATAGAGGAGACGAGCATGTCTGCTGTGGCGACGAATTCCACCCACTACGACCTCATTATCGTGGGCACCGGTTCCGGCAACTCGATCCTGACCCCGGACTTCGATGACAAGAAGGTCGCTATCGTCGAAAAGGGCAAATTCGGTGGAACGTGCCTGAACGTGGGTTGCATCCCGACGAAGATGTACGTCCTGGCCGCCGAGCACGCCTTGGCCGCACGCGAGGCCGGCAAACTCGGTGTTGATCTTGAGTTCCATGGCGCCGACTGGGATGCCATCAAGGAACGTGTTTTTGATAACCGGATCGACCTCATCGCCAAGGGCGGCGAAAACTACCGCCGCAATGAGTGCGACAACGTCACCGTCTACGACATGGAGGCCTCCTTTGTCGGGGCGAAGACCCTAAAGACGGGTCGCGGCGGCGTAGAGACAACGATTACCGCAGACACGATCATTCTCGCCGCCGGTGCGCGTCCGTTTATCCCCGAGTGGGCCAAGGGCGTCACCTATCACACCAACGAGGACGTCATGCGCCTCGACGAACTGCCAAAGTCGATGACCATCGTTGGCGGCGGCTTTATCGCGATGGAGTTTGCTCACGTCTTCGATGCCCTGGGCACCGACGTAACCATCATCAGCCGCTCTCCCCTGCTGCGTCCGCTCGACGAGGATCTGCGCGATCCGTTCAACGAGATCGCCACACAGCGCTACACCACCCACATCGGCCGCACGGTCGCATCCGCCACTGAGGATGGCGGCCAGGTGACGCTCACGCTTGACGACGACACTCAGGTGACCTCCGACGCCCTCCTCATCGCCACCGGTCGCATCCCGAACAGTGACACCCTCAACGTTGCAGCGGGTGGCATCGAAACGCATGACGACGGCCGCGTAAAGGTCGACGAGTTCGGCCGCACGACCGCTGAGGGTGTGTGGTCGCTTGGTGATCTCTCTTCCCCCTACCAACTCAAGCACGTTGCCAACGCCGAGATGCGTGCGGTGACCCACAACGTGCTTGCCACCTGGCGAGGCAACGGCGCGCTCGTTCCGATGCCGCACGACCATGTACCGTCGGCGATCTTCACCCACCCGCAGATCGCCACCGTCGGCCTGACCGAGCAGCAAGCAATCGAGGCCGGCCACGATGTCACCGTCAAGGTCCAGAACTATGGCGACGTTGCATACGGCTGGGCGCTGGAGGACAGCACCGGACTGGTGAAGCTCATCGCCGACCGCACCACCGGCAAACTGCTTGGCGCGCACTATATGGGCCCACAGGCTTCCACCCTGATCCAGCAAATGATCACCGTCATGGCCTACGACCTTGACCTTCGAGAGTTCCCACGCAGCCAATACTGGATCCATCCAGCACTGGCCGAAGTGACGGAAAACGCGATCCTGGGCCTTGATCTGACTTTCAAAGAAGTCTAAACCTATCCTTTACCCCCTAATTTGGGGGCCATTCAACAAAGCCGCTGGGACAACTGCCCAAGACGCGAAAAGCGCACGTTGCGATTGTTATCCACCCGCAATCATTCCCAGCGGACACACAGAGACTCCAACCTTTTGATGATCTTTGCATCAAATCGCACACCAAACTTGCACGATGCTGGAAACGATCGGCTATTGTCGTTGCAGACACCGGGACCGAGCCTCTAAGGCTTGCTATCGGTCCTAGGAGCTCAATGCCCCTGGACTTCTTTGAATTCCACCCGGACGTCGTGCAAGAACTATCAGAGAAGGATTTCGTTTCATGCGTAATTTCCGTAAGGCAGCCCTCGCCGGCGCAACCGCCGTCGCTGTGGCATTCGGCTCCACCGCAGTCGCAACCGCTCAGACCGAGGAGGACACCAAGGCGGCAGAGAACACCTATGTCGCACCGGCCCGCCCGGTCGAAGACAAGGACGGCAAGGACGGCGTCAAGCCTGGTTCCTCCGAGAAGATCACCCACTCCAAGTGGCTCGAGTTCCGTGACAAGGACGGCAACCTGCGCGGCACCGATGGCACCGCGATCTTCGGTAAGAAGGACAACTTCGACGCACAGCCGACCTACGCCAAGGTTGGTTACGGCCTGACCATCTTCACCGCTGTTTCTGCTGTCATCGGCCTCATCGTCGGCCCGCTGTACAACTTCATTGTTCACGGCCCGGTCAAGTTCTAATAACGCGGATTTCCGCTAACCACTTCCAACTCATATTTCGAAAGAAGGAATAAGATGCGTAACTTCCGCACCGCTGCAGTTGCTTCCGCAACCGCTCTGACCGTCTTCGTTGGCGGCACCGCTATCGCTTCCGCTCAGTCGTCTGAGAAGCCGGAGACCACCGCTACTGCCGAGCAGAACGGCCAGGACAACAACGACACCAAGAAGCCGGAAGAGAAGAAGTCCGACAAGGACAAGCAGGTCATCTTCGCTGGCAAGCAGGAGGGCGACAAGTCCTTCGGCGACGTCGTCAAGGACGGCACCGCGGGCCTGTTCAACGGCAAGGGTTCCTCCAAGTACTTCAACCAGGAAGTTAATGGTACGACAGATGCTGAGAGGCCGTTCTACCCGACCGACGCTTTCGGCAAGAAGACCAACCCTGAGGCTGTCCCGCAGTGGGCACGCTACTGGATCGACGGCACCATCGTCGCTGGTATCGGCGCTCTCGTCGGCCTCGTGATCGCTGGCATCAACTTCGCTTCCTACAACGGCTTCATCCAGCTGCCGAAGTTCTAAGTTAACTTCGTCGTAGGACGATAGAAACCCGCTGCTTTGGCAGCGGGTTTTCGCTTTGGTCAGTGTCGGCCTTGCAAGCTATAAATGTGTACCCCGCAGGGATGATTCCTGCGGGGCACACTTGCATCTACCGGTACAGCGTCTACTCCCCCAGCATGTGCTGGCCAGCTGCCACATCCGCATCCGGGATTGTCAGGATCTCATTACCGTCGTCGGTGATCACGATAGTGTGCTCGAACTGCGCGGTGTACTCACCATCGACGTTCTGTACCGTCCAGCCGTCGTCCCACACGGTGTACGGCAACTCACCCAGGTTGATCATGGGCTCGACGGTGAGCGTCATCCCCGGCTCGAGAACATCCGTGTAGGCATCCGAGTCATAGTGCAGGACGACGAGGCCGTTGTGGAACGTCGTGCCCACACCGTGTCCGGTGAAGTCGGTGACTACGTTGTAGCCGAAACGCTTCGCGTACGCCTCGATCACGCGCCCGATAACGTTGATCTCACGGCCCGGCTTTGCAGCCTTAATGCCACGCATCATGGCCTGGTATGTGCGGTCCACAAGGTCCTTGTGTTCCTGTGCAACGTTGCCCGCGAAGAACGTGGCGTTGGTGTCGCCGTGTACACCGTTCTTGTAAGCAGTGACGTCAATGTTGACGATGTCGCCTTCCTGGATCACCGTCGTGTCCGGGATGCCGTGGCACACAATCTCATTGAGCGACACGCAGGAAGACTTTGTAAAGCCTCGGTAGCCAAGCGTGGACGGGTATGCACCATGCTCGATGAGGTAGTCGTGCACAATGCCGTCAATCTCATCGGTGGTTTTGCCCGGCGCAACCGCCGCACCGGCAAGGGCAAGGGCGTTCGCGGCGATCTTGGATGCCTCGCGCATCGCTTCAATCGTCTCGGGGGTTTGGATGACCGGTTCGCCGACGTTTTCTTGGACGTCGTCTTTCCAGGCGTACTCCGGACGCTCAATGTGCTCCGGGACCTTACGCACTGGGGTTGGTTTACCTGGTGTTAGTAGTCCTCTTGGATTCATAAAGGCCATGGTAGTACCGCAGCCAAATTGGCCCTGCGGCAGCTAGCCAGCTTTCTGATCTATCCCAGCGGCAAGTTGGCAAGCATCGTGTTCGTCAGCGCGACTGCCGCTTCAGAACCACCGCCGAGGACCACCAGGGTTGCAAACGCGATGTCGTCTTCCACGCGGTAGCCGGTGAACCAGGAGTGGGACCCACCGTTGATTTCGGCCTCGCCGGTTTTGCCGCGAATATCGCCGCCGGCACTCATGCCGCCTGCGGTACCGCCTGGACCGGTCACGGCAGCCATGATCTGGCGGAGCTGATCGATCGCTTCCGGTGGAAGGGGCTGCACGTCCTCGCTGAGTTTCGTTTCCTCGCCCTGCACCAGGTACGGCACCGGCAAGGATCCACGCGCGGCCGTTGCAGAAACGAGTGCCATGCCGAACGGGCTGGCAAGGTCGAGGCCCTGGCCGTAGCCGGCCTCAGTGCGGTCGAGGGGCTCCTCCCCGACCGGGATCGAGCCAGTGATTGTCTCTACCCCTGGGATCTGCATATCGACCCCGAGACCAAACTGCTTACCCACGTCCTGCAACTCACCTGGGGCGAGACGCGTCGACATGTCCGCAAACGTGGTGTTGCACGAACGCGCAAACGCCGTCTCCAACGGCACGGTGCCGAGGCTGAAGCCTCCGTAGTTGGTCACGATGCGCCCATACAGGTTCATCGGGCCCGGACACGGCACCGGCGAGCCTGGTGTGAGCCCCTGCCGTGCAAGCCCCGCCGCTGCGGTGATGATCTTAAATGTCGAGCCAGGCGGGTACTGGCCCATCGTCGCCAGATTGCCTTGCGCATCCGCAGCCGGGGTCTGCGCAATAGCCAGAATCCCGCCCGTAGACGGCCTGATGGCCACAATCATGGCCTGCTGCCCGGCAACGGGTTCGAGCGCACGCTCAGCGGCTTCCTGGACGCGGTGATCCAAGCTGATGTGCACCGCCGGCGCCGGTGCGGGATCCTGACGGGTGATCTCCTCGTACGACGCACCATTTTCGTTGACAATGTCGACGCTCCAGCCGGAATCACCAACCAGATCATCGCGCACCAACTCGCCCACGCGCGCCATAATGTCGGGCGCGAAACCCGGCTTTGCGTTGACCATGGCGGCTTCTTCGTTGAGCCGGACACCGGGTTCGTCGCTAAGCGCTGCTTCAACAGCATCTCGCGCTGCTGCCGGCACCACCGCCACCGAATACACACCGGAGGCGCGCTCGAGCTCGTCCTTCAACGTGTCTGCATCGCGGAGCGGCACGCCACGGTCCTGCTCGTGCGCCCGGGCGAGAGCACCGCTGATCGCAGATGCCGCAGCACCGGCGGTGCGCATCTCGTTGGTATCCACCAACACCCGATACGCGATGCCGGGCTTTAACAACTCCACCCCATCAGAGGACACGACACTCGCCTGTGCGGGAGCGATCGCACGCAGCTCCAAATGCTGGTGCGCACCCAGACGCGGGTGCAACACCGACGGCTGCCAGCGCACAGTCCACTTCTCGCCAGATTGTGTCAGCGTCATCTGCGCGTCGTACTTCAACTCACGGTCACGCGGCAATTGCCACGCCAACTCGTACGTCGCGGTGGCTAGATTCTCCTCCTGGCGCACATCTTTCAGCGTCGCCGTGACGTCTTCTGCCTGCAAACCATCCCAGGTCGCGTTCGTGGAATCAGCCGCGGACGTCGGATTGTCAATCGCAGACGACTCGACGTCGCGACGCTCCAGCGCCTCCAAAAACGCACTCGCTGCTGGCTCAGCATCATTGGGGCGCGGGGTGCATGCGCTTATCGACGACGCAAGCACCACCCCGGCAACAACTGCGACGACACGACGCATACTAGCGGGTGACCTTGACCTCAGCCTTGGCGCCAGCGACCTCCTCGAGGCCCTGCTCCTCAGCAATACGCAGCGCGTGAGCAATCAGCGTTTCCACAATCTTCGACTCCGGCACGGTCTCCACAACCTCGCCCTTGACAAAGATCTGGCCCTTACCGTTACCGGAAGCTACACCAAGGTCAGCGTCGCGCGCCTCGCCCGGACCGTTGACAACACAGCCCATGACGGCCACACGCAGCGGGAACTCCATGCCATCCAGGCCAGCGGTGACCTCCTCGGCCAACTTGTACACGTCCACCTGGGCGCGACCACAGGACGGGCAGGAAACGATCTCCAACTTGCGCGGACGCAAGTTCATCGACTGCAGAATCTGGTCACCGACCTTGATCTCTTCCACCGGGTCAGCGGAAAGAGACACACGAATCGTGTCGCCGATACCCTGCGACAACAGGGCACCGAAGGCGACGGACGACTTAATCGTGCCCATGAACTTCGGACCAGCTTCCGTCACACCGAGGTGCAACGGGTAATCCGTCTTCTCTGCCAACTGGCGGTACGCCTCGACCATCAGCACCGGGTCCGAGTGCTTTACGGAAATCGCAATATCGCCGTAGCCGTACTCTTCGAACAAGCCAGCCTCGTAGATCGCGGACTCCACCAGCGCTTCTGGCGTGGCCTTGCCGTACTTCTCCAGCAGGCGCTTATCCAGCGAGCCACCGTTGACGCCGATACGGATCGGGATGCCTGCGTCACCGGCTGCCTTTGCAACCTCCTTGACGCGGCCGTCGAACTCCTTGATGTTGCCCGGGTTCACACGCACAGCTGCGCAACCGGCGTCGATCGCAGCGAAGATGTACTTCGGCTGGAAGTGAATATCGGCGATCACCGGGATCGGCGACTTCGCAGCAATTGCTGGCAACGCTTCCGCATCGACCGTCTTCGGGCACGCGACACGCACAATGTCGCAGCCAGCCGTGGTCAACTGCGCAATCTGCTGCAAGGTGGCGTTGATGTCGTGCGTCTTCGTCGTGGTCATCGACTGCACCGTGATCGGGTGATCGGAGCCAACACCGACACCTCCAACCATCAGTTGGCGGGTCTTACGACGTGGGGCCAGGGTGGGTGCCGGACCTTCAGGGATGCCTAATCCGATGGGGGTACTCATGGTGGATAACTCTAGCACCGTCACCCAAAAAGATTGACGGGGTTCACCACGTCTGCCGCCATCACCAACACACCGACAACAAGCAGCAGCGCCGCCATGAAATAGGTCAGTGGCATCAGCTTCTCGTAGTTTGCCGGGCCGACTGGTGGCAGGCCACGGAGTCGTCGCAAAGCATTGCGAATCTTCTCGTAAATAACCACCGCAATATGGCCACCATCAAGCGGTGGAAGCGGCACGAGATTAAACAACGCCAGGAAGAAGTTCAGGCTCGCCAGCATCATCCAAAACGCCGGCCACTGGTCGCGCTCCACCAGCTCGCCGCCGGTGCGCGAGGCCCCAATCACACTGATCGGGCCCTCAATGTCGCGCTCCCCGCCGAAGATCGATGCGACAACCCCCGGGATCTTGCCCGGAAACGCCATCAACCCGTCAACGGACGCACGAAGCATCTGACCGGTAAACTTGGCCGTCGCCGGCACCGCCTCGACAGGCCCGAATTGCTTCACCGCATCCTTGACCGGAGCTGCGGCGATGCCCACCGCGCCGACGTCGATACGCTCGCCCGTCGAAGGATCGATGCGCTCGACCCGCGCCACGGGGACATCAATGCTTTGCGACGACCCACCGCGCTCCACCTCAAGCGCGACCATCTCCCCCGGACGCTGCGCAACATAAGTACGCAGATCCGCGAATGTCTCGATTGGTTCGTCGTCGACCGCAACCAACGTGTCGCCCACCTGTACACCCGCTTGGCCCGCAGGACCAGGTCCGCTGCACTCCGCCAGAGTTTTCTCATCCACCTGGTCGGCAACACAGACGACCTGGCCCACCTTCGGGGTGAAATCCGCGTACGGGTTCCGGATACCTGATGAGACAGCAACCCCAAAAATGATCACGACGCCGATCAAGATGTTCATCACGATCCCGCCGGAGAGCACCGCAATACGCTGCCACGCAGGCTTTTTCACCATCGCGTGCGGCGCTTCCTCCTCGGTGACCGGATCCATCGCCGTCATCCCCGCAATGTCACAGAACCCACCGAACGGCAGCGCAGCAATCCCATACTCTGTTCCGCCCCGTTTCACCGACCACAACGTTGGCCCGAAACCGACAAAAAACCGGCGCACTCGCATGCCAAACGCACGCGCAGTGAACATGTGGCCTGCTTCGTGCAGCGCAATCGAAGCAGTGATTGCAAGCGCGAAAAGCACAATCCCCAACACACTCATCGCGCTTCACCCCACAGCACACACAGCGAAGAGGTGCGGGCACACCGCCCGCACCTCAAGGGTCTAACGCTCAATGCGCGCAATCGCCGCGGCGACTCGCTCACGCGTACGGGATTCAACCCGCATCACATCAAACACATCGCTCGGGACTGCGGCGAACTCGTCCGCCTCGTCCAGGACCTCCCCGATAATGTCCACGATCTCCGGGAACTTAATGCGACCCGCGAAGAACGCCTCTACCGCTGCTTCGTTAGCAGCGTTGTAAATAGCCGGGTACGGATCACCCTTCTTGGTCACCTCACGGGCCAGACGCACAGCAGGGAACACCTCGTTGTCCAGCGGCTCAAACTCCCACGAGAATGCCTGCGAGAAGTCCAACGGCTCCTGCACATCCGGCACACGGTTCGGCCAATCCAGCGCGTGTGCGATAGGCAGCTTCATCGACGGCCGCGAAGCCTGCGCAAGCGTTGCACCGTCCGTAAACGTGACCAACGAGTGAATCACGGACTGCGGGTGAATCGTGACGTCGATCTTGTCCGGATCCATGTCGAACAACATGGCCGCCTCAATCAGCTCAAGGCCCTTGTTCACCAGAGTCGAAGAGTTAATGGTGTTCATCGTTCCCATCGACCAGGTCGGGTGCACCACGGCCTCTTCCGTGGTCACCTCCATGAGCCCCTCGCGCTCCCAGCCACGGAACGGACCACCCGATGCGGTAAGAACAAGGCGAGCGATTTCGCTACGGCGAGTGCCGCGCATGCACTGCGCCATTGCCGAGTGCTCCGAATCCACCGGAACAATCTGACCGGGCTTTGCAGCGTCGAGCACGATACGGCCACCCGCCACAAGCGATTCTTTGTTAGCCAACGCAAGTGTCGCATCCGAGCGCAGCGCAGCCATGGTTGCCGGCAGGCCCGAGGCACCAACGAGTGCGTTGAGCACCACATCAGCCTCCTGCGATTCAACGAGCGCAGCAGCCGAGTTCTCGCCAGTGATCACGTAACCACCAAGCGCACGGGAGACTTCCTTCGCACCCTCAATATTGCGCACGGCAATCTGGTCGGCGCTCAGGCCAAACTCCTGCGCCTGCTCAATGGCACTCTTAGGATTGGCGCCACCAATGGCAATCCCGACAATGTTGAACTTGTCGCGGTTTTCGCGGATCACCTCCACAGCCTGTGAGCCAATGGAACCGGTCGAACCTAAAATTACAACGTTTCGCACGCAACCATTGTGACACGTTTTGATTCATTTCGGCACTTGAACAGGATTAAACCCCCGAGGTGGTGCGAAAGTTTGAACACATTGGGGGCTATTGTCACCTTTTTCGCGCTCTGTGTGCGATGATGGGCAGCGATAGTTTCATCATTTCCAGGTGATCGTGTTTGCGATCGATCCCGTGTTAACAAGGAGCGTTGCAGTGGCCCACGCAAAGGAAAGCGCACCCCAGGTGTACAACGGTGTATCCGAGGCTGACGTCCCGTCCGCCAAATTTGGTTGGAGTGCGCTGAGCGACCGCGCCATCCAGCTGGCAGGTTGGATTTCCGTCGCGTTCCTCGTCGCCTACAACTTTGGCAACCACCAGGGCCACGTTGAGACCATCTGGCTCATCGCACTGGCCGTCCTCATTGCTCTCGCCCTGATCCTTCTGGCTACCAAGCCGAAGCTCAACCAGGTGCGTACCGTGACGTCGCACAACAAGCCGGTCGGCTACGTGGAGCGTGACTGGACCTACGACCAGGCCACCCTCTCCGGCGATGTCTACGAGTCGCTGACCGATAGCCAGCTGCGCGCCCTCAACATCGAGCCGAGCCGTGTTGCACACCTGCGCAACGCCGCACCGGCACAGGCACGCGAAAACGTAGAGGTCATCGAGGTCGAGTCCAAGACCGGCAAGCACGCCCTCTAAAATCTTTTCGACGAAATACCGCCGCACCTTCCAACGAAGGTGCGGCGGTATTTTCATGCCGTCTGCCTGAGCGGACTAGCCAGTTTTTTCGTCGGCTGCCAACTGCCCGCAGGCAGCCGCGATCTCCTGGCCCTTGGTGTCGCGCACCGTGCAAGGCACGCCTTGGGCGATCACACGGCGGACGAACTCGTCCTGCCGATCCTTCGGCGACGCATCCCACTTCGATCCCGGTGTCGGGTTGAGCGGAATGAGATTGACGTGCACCAGCGAACCCAACGCGCTGTGAAGCTTCTTGCCCAACATATCTGCGCGGAAGTTCTGATCGTTCATGTCGCGAATCAAGGCGTACTCAATGGAGACACGGCGCCCCGTCTGGTCCGCGTAGTAGCGGGCCGCATCAAGCACTTCGGCTACCTCGAAGCGGTTGTTGACTGGGACCAACTCGTCGCGCAATTCATCGTCCGGTGTGTGCAGACTCACTGCGAGTGTGCAGGACAGCCCTTCATCCGCGAGCATACGAATCTGCGGTGCAAGTCCGACAGTGGATACCGTCACGTTGCGCTGAGAGATGCCAAAGCCAGCAGGCGACGGCTGCGTAATCTGGCGAACAGCAGAGACCACACGCTTGTAGTTAGCCAGCGGCTCCCCCATCCCCATAAACACAATGTTGGATAGGCGGGAGCCTTCCGCCTCCATCATCGCGGCTGCAGCGCGCACCTGGTCCACGATCTCCGCGGTGGACAGGTTACGGTCCAGGCCACCCTGACCGGTCGCACAGAACGGGCATGCCATGCCGCAGCCAGCCTGCGAGGAGATGCACAACGTCGCGCGACCTGGGTAACGCATCAGCACCGACTCCAGCAAGATGCCATCGTGCAGACGCCACAGCGTCTTCGTGGTATCACCGTTGTCGGTCTCCACGGTGCGCACGGGAGTCAACAACGTGGGAAAAAGTGCGTCCTTGACAAGCTGACGCTGGTTCTCGGGCAGATCCGTCATCGTCAGCGGATCCGCCTCAAACTTGCCGTAATAGTGACGCGCGATCTGATCAGCACGGAACTTCGGCAGCCCGAGTTCCTTCAACGCGTCGATTCGCTCCTGTGCCGACAAATCAGCGAAGTGCTTCGGCGGCATGCCACGCTTTGGGGCGAGCAGTTTGATCTCGGGAAAATCACTCATAGTGCGCCCCATCTTTGCATGTCGCACGAATGTTTTCGAATTACTAGGTCTGTGCTTAGGCGCTCATAAGCGTGATGGTCGTGAGCAGGATGTAGGTCGCCGCTGCTGCGGGAAGCATCCCGTCAAGTCGATCCATGATGCCACCATGCCCTGGCAGCAGGTTGGACATGTCTTTGATGCCCAGTTCACGCTTGAACTGGCTTTCCACCAAATCGCCCATCGTCGCGCAAATCACTAAAGCGATGCCGAGCACTACGCCCATCCACCACGGGCCGTGAATGAGCAGCGTGACCACCAAGATGCCGGTAATACTTCCGGCAACGATCGACCCAGCGAAGCCTTCCCAGGACTTGTTCGGGCTAATTGCCGGCGCCATCGGGTGCGAGCCAAACATCACGCCTGCAGCAAAACCACCCACATCGCTGGCAACAACGCACAGCATGAACGCCACAATGTAGGCGGAACCATCCACCCCACCTTGGCTAATCAAGGAAATCATTGCGGCGAACGTGCCAAACAGCGGAATCCACGCAAGCACGAACAGACTCACTGCCGTGTCGCGCAGGTAGTTCTCTGGTCGCTTGTTCCTGCCCTGGTGGAACATCCCCCAGAACATGACAACGAGAACGGTGAAGGCAAAACCCGCCACGAGCCCTGTAGTGCCATACGGCACGGAGGACCACAGCATGAGTTGGGCCATGATGATCAGCAGTGTGCGCGGCTGCTGGTAACCAGCTTCCCGCAGCCGGGTCATCACCTCCCACATCGCTCCTGCTACAGCGACGGCGACAAGTGGGTACCAGGCTTTGGGTCCCACCCATACGGCGGCAATGACAATCGCGCCGAGCACAACACCGGTCGTAATGGCGGTCGGCAGATCACGCCCCGGATTGTTCTTCGGCTTCGGCGCATGCACCGGCCAGCGGCTCGGCGTGGCGCGCTCCTCCTGATCAGCAGCAGGCACGCTAGACCTCCAGCAGTTCGGCTTCCTTACGCTGAACGATCTCATCGACCTGAGCAACGTAGGACTGGGTGGTCTTGTCCAGCGCCTTCTCGGCGGTTACGACCTCATCCTCACCAGCGTCGCCGTCTTTCTGAATCTTCTTCAGCGCTTCCATGCCCTGGCGACGGATATTACGGATGGCAATCTTGCCGTCCTCGCCCTTCTGCTTCGCCTGCTTCACCAGGTCACGGCGGCGTTCTTCGGTGAGCTGCGGGATAGACACTCGGATGACCTGGCCGTCATCCGTCGGGTTCACACCGAGATCAGAGTTGCGGATTGCGTTCTCGATCTCACCCATGGTGGACATGTCGTACGGCTTGATCAGCAGCATGCGCGGCTCCGGCACGGAAATCGTCGCCATCTGGTTAATCGGCGTCGGCGCACCGTAGAAGTCAGCCATCACACCGTTGAACATCGCCGGGTTCGCACGTCCGGTACGAATCGTGGCCAACTCGTCACGAGCGTGCTCAACAGAGGCGGTCATGCGCTCTTCGGCATCCAGCAATACGTCATCAATCATGGGGAAAACCCTACCTTTTCTCTATTCGGCGTCCCTACTAACCTACCAGCGCGACTGGCACCTACACTGGCGCCATGCTGCATCCCGCGTTCACGTTGCCCCCAAGCACACACACGCGGCCGCGCCCAAACGTTGGACGTCTGGCTGGTTGGCAGATTCCGGTCAAAGACGGCACCGACGTTGCTGGCATGACCACTACCCACGGCAGCCCGGCACGCGCCTACACCGCAACAGCAACCGATCCGTTTATCTCCAACCTTTTGGCGCAAGGCGTCGCCATCCACGGCAAGACACTGACGTCGGAATTGGGAGCGACCTGTTATGCGGAGCGCCCCGACGTTCCCGTGCTCGAGTCGCCGGCCTACCCCGGCTGCACCCCAGGAGGGTCGTCTACCGGTGCCGCAGTTGTCGTGGCCGACGGCACCGTTCGCGCCGCACACGGCACCGATGCAGGCGGATCCATACGCGTACCTGCAGCGGCCTGCGAGATCGTCGGCTTCAAACCCGCAAGCAAAGGTATCGCCGCGCACGGGTTTCTCACCCAAGATGTCTCGGACCAATTCACGTTATGGGGTTGGCACCGCCGCATCAAAGGCAAGCGGCTCCGAATCGGTGTGCTCACCGACGGTATCTTCGCGCGGCCGGATGTGGAGGATCGGCGAGGTGCGCTCGTCGAAAAGCTTGCGAGTGCTGTCGACTTTGAAGTGGTGCAGCTCAAGCCGTATCGCGAATCGCTGGAAACCTACGCCCACTTCACGACCACAATCACCGCGAGTTTCAACCTGACGGATCCGCTCGACAGCGAATACATCGGCTGGCTCGTCGAGCAATCCCACAAGCTGACCAACAGCGACCTTGACGCCGCCGAGCAACACCGCCGGGATTTACCTCACCTCATCGCCTCCCAATGGGACGTCGATGTAGTGCTCTCCCCCACGCTCGCGTTCGCACCACCCCGGATCGGCTATTTCCCCTCTCTCACGCCAGAAGCGAGCTTCCACGCGCAAACCGAATGGTCACCGTGGTGCTCGCTGTACAACATGCTTGGCACCCCTGCGATTGCACTCGGCGGGGTGCACCTTGGCAGCCTTACGCTCACCGGGCCAGAACTGCTCACGGTGGCGCAGCATATTGAGACGCTGTTAGGCGACTAGCGTGCCTACCTGCTCGCCGCCAACCGCGCGGGCGATGTTTCCTTCCTTAAGCAGGTTAAACACCAGAATCGGCATGTTGTTGTCCATACAGAGACTAAATGCGGTGGCATCCGCAACCTTGAGGCCAAGTTCAATGACCTCGCGCGGGGAAATCTCGGAGTAGAGCTTCGCATCGGGGTTCTCGCGCGGGTCGGAGTCGTAGACACCGTCCACACCCTTAGCCATGAGCAGCACCTCGCAGCCGATCTCCAGCGCACGCTGCGCGGCCGTGGTGTCCGTGGAGAAGTACGGCATACCCATACCCGCACCGAAGATGACCACGCGGCCCTTCTCCAGGTGGCGTGCTGCACGCAGTGGCAGGTACGGCTCTGCAATCTGCGCCATGTTGATCGAAGTTTGGACGCGGCAATCGATGCCCATCTGCTGCAAGAAGTCCTGCAACGCAAGGCAGTTCATGACAGTGCCGAGCATGCCCATGTAGTCCGAGCGCGCACGGTCCATGCCGCGCTGCTGCAGCTGAGCGCCGCGGAAGAAGTTGCCGCCACCGATCACGACAGCGACCTCGGTGCCGGAGCGCGCGACATCTGCGATCTGGCGGGCGACGGACTCGACTACGTCGGGGTCGATGCCAACTTTGCCGCCGCCGAACATCTCACCCCCCAGCTTCAGCATGACTCGCTTGAAACCTGTGCGGTTGGGGTTGAGGTCAGTCACCGAAAACGCTCCTTTGCGCGGATCAGCCAATTGCAAAATGTTCGGAACCGATCTTAGCCACGCAACGCGTTGAGTTCAGAACTGCTTGCTTAACGACGACAACCCCGCACCACCCGTCCCCCTAATCGGGACAGACAGTACGGGGTTGCACCGCGTGTGAGGCTATGAAACCTCTCGCCTGGCTTATGCCTGGCCGACCTCGAAGCGGACGAAGTCGGTGATCTCGATGCCGTTCTCGTCAGCGAACTGCTTCACGGTCTTCTTGGAGTCAGCCAGGGACGGCTGGTCGAGCAGGACGACGTCCTTGAAGAAGCCACCCATGCGGCCCTCGACAATCTTCTCGATGGCTGCTTCCGGCTTGCCCTCGTTGCGGGTGATCTCTTCCTGAACCGCACGCTCCTTCTCAACAACGTCGGCCGGGACAGCCTCCTTGTTGAGGTAACGAGCCTTCATTGCAGCGATCTGCAGAGCCACCTGGTGTGCAGCCTCAGCGTTGTCACCGTTGTAGGCAACGAGTACGCCAACTGCCGGCGGAAGGTCAGCAGCCTTCTGGTGCAGGTACTTGGCAATGTTGTCGCCTTCGATGGTGGCAGCGCGACGCAGCTCGAGCTTCTCGCCGATCTTTGCGGAGAGGCGCTCCAGCACCTCGTGTGCGGTCTCACCGTTGACGTCGGCCTTTGCCAGCTCCTCCTGGGAGTTCGCCTTCACTGCAGCAGCAGCCTCAGCGATCTGGCTGGCGATGTCCTTGAACTCCTGGTTCTTCGCCACGAAGTCGGTCTCGGAGTTGATCTCCACGATGGTGTTGCCGGAAACAGCAACGAGGCCCTCGAGGGCGTTGCGCTCAGCGCGCTTGCCCACGTCCTTCGCACCCTTGATGCGGAGGTTCTCAACGGCCTTGTCGAAGTCGCCGTCGGTTTCCTCGAGTGCCTTCTTGCAGTCGAGCATGCCGGAGCCGGTGATCTCGCGGAGCTTCTTGACGTCAGCAGCAGTGTAGTTCGCCATATTGGGCGATCCTCCTCGTGAAAGTTTTACGTAAAGGTATTCAACCGTTTCAAGCGTAGCCGACGATCTGGCCGGCGGCATGACTTGCCACGTGTGGAAAATACGAACACCCCGGTCCGCCGCGTCCCGGCCGGTAATCGGCGGACGTGAGCGGAACGCGGGGTGTGCGTGAATCCTGGCCGAAGCCAGGCGGCTTACGCCTGGGTTGCGGACTTGCAGTGTCCTTGAGACTTAGGCGTCCTTGCCCTCAGCCTGCTCAGCAGCGCGGACGGCTGCCGGCTGCTCGACCTCTGCAACTTCCTGCGGGGCAGCGGTCTCTGCGGCAGCAGCAGCCTTAGCGGCATCTGCTGCGGAAACATCGTCGGAAGCAGCGGCCTGTGCAGCAGCCTCGGCTGCCTCAGCCTGACGCTTCGCGTCGGTGTCGCCTGCAGCGTCACGTGCAGCTGCGAGCTGACGCTCTTCGCGCTGCTGCTTACCAGCGATGACAGCCTCGCCCACGACGTGGGTGAGCAGCTTGACAGCGCCGATGGCGTCGTCGTTGCCCGGGATCGGGAAATCGACAACATCCGGGTCGCAGTTCGTGTCCAGAACAGCGACGACCGGGATGCGAAGCTTCTGCGCCTCGTTGACGGCGATGTGCTCCTTGTTGGTGTCCACGATCCAGAGAGCGGACGGAGCCTTGGTCATCTCAGAGATGCCACCCAGGACACGCTCGAGCTTCACGCGCTCGCGGGTCAGCATGAGGATTTCCTTCTTGCCGCGACCTGCGTAGCCGTCCTCGGCTGCGTCCATCGCCTGAAGTTCCTTCATGCGACCGATACGCTTGGATACGGTCTGGAAGTTGGTGAGCATGCCACCCAGCCAGCGGTGCGTGACGTACGGCATGCCGACACGCTGCGCCTCTTCCTGGATCGGCTCCTGTGCCTGCTTCTTGGTGCCGACGAACAGGATGGTGCCGCCGTGTGCGACGGTTTCCTTGACAAACTCGTATGCCTCATCGATGTAGGTCAGCGTCTGCTGCAGGTCGATGATGTAGATGCCGTTGCGCTCCGTGAAGATGAAGCGACGCATCTTCGGGTTCCAGCGACGCGTCTGGTGACCAAAGTGGACACCTGCGTCGAGGAGTTCACGCATGGTTACAACTGCCATGGGAATGTCTCCTTCGGAGAAAGTAGTTCGGTTACTTATAAGTCTCACGTGCGGGTTTTTATCCCTCACCCTGGCACCGTGCCTGCCCCGCACCCCTGTGAGAGGGACCGTTGCTGAGCAGCCATTGTTCGGCGCGCGTAGTCAATCTATGCAGCGCTCTACGGTGCTGCACAAACTGCCCCGGCAACCTTACCCGTATGAGCCCTAAAAACCTAAACTCATCTGCAACGTTGTGGATAACTTCCCCTGGAGTCACACTAACCACTCCCGTTATCCACAGATTTTGCGCAGACCCTGTTCTTTTCCGCGCCGCAATGGTCCTTTGAGAGCATGCATTGCCTATCGACGACACCACGCACCACCACAGCCACCATCCTGCTAGGAGTCCTACTGTGGTGCTCCCCCGCCACCGCCCTTGCCTGGGTCGATCCCTCGGCAGGCACACCGTATCCCCGCGCGGTATCCCGTCCTGCGTCAATCCCGGAGGAAAATTGGAAGCCTGGCCACCGTGGCGTGGATCTGCCTTTGAAGCTCAACGCGCCTGTGCTCGCTGCGGGCGACGGGGTTGTGGCGTTCGTCGGCACTGTCGCGGGCACTCCTGTGATCTCGATTGACCACCCAGGGGGCATTCGCACCACCTACCAGCCAGTGCGCTCAGACCTCAAGGCTGGCGACAACGTTACGGAAGGCCACATCATTGGCAGACTTGCGCGCGCCACAAGCCACTTTGCTGGCGAACACGACGGACTGCACTGGGGTGCGCTTACAGGACCTGACAGGTACATCGATCCGTTCACGCTGCTGGAGCCACCGAGAATACGACTTAAGCCCGTGGATGCGCCTGGTCGTAGACGTTTTTGAGGCGCTGCGCCGAGACGTGTGTGTAGATTTGCGTGGTTTGCAGGCTTGAGTGCCCAAGCATTTCCTGCACAACACGCAGATCCGCCCCGCCTTCGAGCATGTGCGTCGCGGCAGTGTGGCGAAGGGTGTGCGGACTGATGTCGCTGACACCGGCACGTTGCCCGGCGCGCTCGACAACGCGGCGCACTTGGCGTTGGTCGATGCGCCCGCCACGGGATCCGACGAATACCGCATCCCCTGCCTTGCCATTGGCCAGTTCGGAGCGCCCGAACTCGAGCCACTCGTTGAGCGCCAGTGTTGCTTCGCGCCCGAACGGGACGACGCGTTGTTTGTTGCCCTTGCCGGTCACGCGGGCAAGCCCGCGAGCCAGGTCAATGTCGGAGAGGTTGAGACCGGTGAGTTCGCCAACACGCATGCCGGTGGCGTAGAGCAGCTCGAGCATGGCTCGGTCGCGGAAGTGTTCGGCGGGGTGGGCGTCGTCGGCGGTATCCGCCTCGACGAGTTCTGTGGCACGCTCCCCGCGTACGACGTTGGGCAGCGCGCGGTTCACTTTTGGCGCTTTGAGGCGGGCTGCTGCGTCGTGGTCGATGTAGCCCTGGCGGTACGCCCAGGTAGAGAATGCGCGCGCGGCTGCGGTTCTGCGCGCAAGGGTGGCTCGGCTGCGCCCGGCGGTCAGTGCGTCGGCCAGCCAGGTGCGAAGCACCTCCAGGGTGAACGCGTCGAAGGTGTCTGCGTACCCGGCGAGTGTCGCCAGGTCGGAGACATACCCCTTCACTGTGTTTGGGGAGCGCCCGAGCACAAGCGAGGCGTAATCGGCGAAATCGCCGACGGCCGCCTGCACTTGCCCTACGGTTTCACTCATGTCGCAGGAGTTTACTCCCTAACCAATATTCACTTGGTTATTCACTCGGTGCGGGACCACTCCTTCCGCTCGCGCTGCACCACTCCCCGTTTAGCGAGATCCATCAGGATATGCACCGCCAGTCCGATGGAAAGGCCAGCATCTGCCGCGATCTCTTCAGCCGTTCGCGATCCTTCGCCTGCTCGTGGCAGTGCGTCGTAAATGCGCAGTTCGTTGTGGCTGAGTTGCTGCGTCAATGTCGGCGGGTACTTCATTTCCATCTGTTCACCCGCATCGAACGCTCCCATGCGTTGGATGTGTTCGTGGATCTGATCGGCGTTGAGCACCATGGTGGCCTGCTCGTTCCGAATGGCGAGATTCGTGCCGAGCGACTCCGTTGCAGTAATGGGGCCCGGCACTGCCATCGTTTGTTTATTCATTGCATTAGCCCACTTCAACGTGTTTAACGCACCTGAGCGAAACGCCGCTTCCACCAGCAGGGTGCCCTGGGTCAGCCCTGCTACGAGACGGTTACGGGTGAGGAACCGGTGCCGGTCCGGGGTCGTGCCGGGTGGGTACTCGGTGACAATGGCTCCCCCGTTGCGCACAACCCGATCGAAGAGTGGCTCGTTGCTCAGCGGGTAGACGTACCCCGGCCCGCAGGCAGCGACCACGATAGTGGGTGCGCCGCAGTCGAGGGCCGCCTGGTGTGCGATCGTGTCAATGCCCAGCGCACCACCCGAGACGATCGTGTACTGGTGTTTTGCCAAACCCCGCACAAGGTCATCGGTAGCGTGACGCCCGTACTGCGTTGCTGTTCGTGTACCGACAACGCCGACCGACTGTGCAAGTAACTTCGCAAGATCTGCGTCACCTTTTACCCACAGCGCGTGTGGTGCAATCGCTTCTTCGTTCAGGGAACGTTTTCGATCATCGTCCGGATACTCATAGTGGAACGTGGGTTTGATGTTCTCTCCAGGCCAGCCTGGCGAATCGGGAGTCAGCAACGTATATCCGGCGGCCCTAGCACGCGCGAGGTCCTGCGCAGGTTGGTCCCAGGTATAGCGGTTTTGTGTCTGCGGTCCCAGGGCCCCGATCCAGCTTGCACGCGTGCGCACACCGTGGGCAATCTCGTCCGCGCTTCGCCCGTTGGTGATGAACTCCTGAATGTGGATCGAGGGTCCCTCGACAACGCGGCTGAGATACGCCCAGGATTCTGGCGAACTTACATTCCTCATGCCGCCACCTCCTCTGGTGCGGTGCGCATATCGACGGCGCGAGCCACATGGTCGATATCCGGTTGCGCAACCCCTTCCAGATCCGCAAGCGTCCACGCCACCTTCAGGCTCCGATCCACGCCACGCTGCGTGATACTTCCGGTGCGCAGCAGCGAGGACAGGTAGGCCATCGCTGCTTCGTCCGCAGGAAATTGCTTGCGGATCAAAGTTGGGGCAACGCGAGCGTTGACGGACTCGTCGACACCAGCCTGCGACCAGCGCTCTTGGGCACGCTCGCGCGCCTGCATGACACGCTCGGCGATGACTGCCGACGACTCCGCGTCACCCGGGGTAACCACCGTGGAATCCACTGAGGTCTGGATGAACACATCCAGCCGGTCGAGCAACGGGCCGGAAACGTTGGATAAGTGCCGGGCCCGCTCAGCCACCCGACACGTGCAATTGCCGTTGACCCGCTGGCACGCACACGGGTTCGCAGCCAGAACGATTTGCGTATCAGCCGGGTAGACAACTTCCCGGCGCGAGCGCGTCAGGCGCACCTCACGCTTTTCTAGCGGGATCCGAAGCGCGTCGAGAACGTGCGCAGAAATCTCCGAGGCTTCGTCGAGGAACAGCACCCCATGGTGGGCCTGGCTGACCACCCCGGGGCGAGGCACTCCTGAACCGCCGCCGATGAGCGCCGCCCTGGTCAACGACGGATGTGGGGCGATAAACGGCCGGTTGGACACAATGCCGCCACTGGAAATTCCCGCAGCCGAGTGCAGCGCCGTGACTTCCACCATCTCCTCGATGTTCAGCGGCGGCAAGATAGAAGGCAGCCGCTCTGCCAGCATCGACTTGCCGGAGCCAGGCGGGCCGATCATCATCACGTGGTGCCCACCGGCTGCGGCGACCTCGAGGGCCTCGCGCTCCACAGTCATTCCGGCGATGTCACTGAAGTCCGCGACCGCTGCAGCGTGTTGGACCTCCGGCTCGCCGACGGTATCCAGCGTTGTCTCCCCGATGAGCCACTGCCACACCTGCGCCAGCGAATCTGCCACAAGGATGTTCTTCATGCCAAGCAGTGAGGCTTCTGCGGCGTTCTCTCGTGGAACGACGACGATGTCGGGGCCGGTGGTGGAGTCGTCGTGAAGCATTGCAATCAGCATCGGCAACACGCCGTCCACTCGGCGCAACGAACCATCCAACGCCAGCTCTCCGAGCAGCATTGTGCTCTCTAGTCTGCGCTGCACCCGCGGATCCAAACTGCCCAAGACGGCAGCTGCAATCGGTAAGTCGAAGTGCGAGCCCGTCTTCGGCAAATGCGCCGGCGACAACGACACCATGATCTTCGTACGTGGCCAAGGAAGCTGCGAGTTGGAGATCGCAGTGCGAATCCGGTCGCGCGACTCTTTCACCGCAGCATCGCCCAACCCCACCATATGGATACCCGGAAGCCCGGGCCCAACATTGGCCTCCACGGTAACGAGCCGAGCCGTGATGCCCTCGACTGTTGCGCTGATCGTGCTAGCAAGCGGCATCTTCCACCCCCAAATAACGACGAAGGACGAAATCATCGCCATCGGTGACGCACTCCACGACGTCGAAACGGATAGCGCGAACCCCCAACGCAGGATGCTCTCGCATCCACTGCGCAGCGCAACGACGCATCGTGCGCAACTTCTTCGCAGTGACCGCCTCCGCAGCACCGAACGCGCCACCCCTGCGCGACTTCACCTCGACGAACACAATCGTGCCGTCTTCGTCTTCAACGACTGCGTCAATCTCTCCCGCAGCAACGCGTTCTCGCTGACCAAGGACGGTATACCCTTGCTCCGCGTACCAGCGAGCTGCGGCACGTTCCCCCAATACGCCCAACTCCTGTTGGGCCGCATACCTGGCGTGCATACATTCCCCCTTATTGTCTTTAGGACCAAAACATCTGGTGCCTATTAGACGGGCAAATGCACGCCCCGGTTCCCTACTCCGGGAATGTCAGTTCGGGTTTATCCAGCTCTTCGATGTTGACGTCCTTGTAGGTGATCACACGCACGTAACGCACGAAGCGCACCGCACGGTACATGTCCCACACCCACGCATCCGACATGAGAACCTCGTAGTAGACGTCGCCACCCTCCGTGTGCGGAATCAGCTTCACCGCATTAGCCAGGTAGAAGCGGCGGTCCGTCTCCACAACGTAGGAGAACTGGCTCGCCACATCGCGGTATTCGCGGTACAGGGACAGCTCAACTTCTGCCTCGTAGTTGTCAAGATCCTCGGCGCTCATACATGACCCCTTAGCTCAGTGTGAAACCTGTCAGCGTCCCTGACGTTCGCATAACTATAACGATGTTCCGGGCTCGCCCCGTGGCGGCGCACCGCGTCCATATGCACCTTTGTTGAATAGCCCTTGTGCCCCTCCAACCCGTACTGCGGATAGTCCCGAGCCATCTCCACAACAAGCCTGTCGCGGCTCACCTTTGCCAGCACACTCGCCGCAGCGATACAACGCGCGGTGTAGTCACCGCCGACAACTGGCAGTTGCGGTGCGCGAAGCCCCGGCACACGAAACGCGTCCACGAGCACGTAACCCGGATCGACATCCAGGCCTGCGACGGCGCGACGGGCCCCATCAAGGTTGGCGTGTTGGATCCCGCGCCGATCAATCTCTGCCGCGGGGATATGAATGACGTGGTAGGAGACGGCGGCGTTGCGGATTTCGTCGAAAAGCAATTCGCGCTTCTTCGCCGTAAGCTTCTTCGAATCCGTCAACCCCTCAAGCGCAGCAATCGGCTTGGTGGGCAAAACGCACGCGGCGATGGTCACAGGGCCGAAGCACGCACCCCGGCCAGCCTCGTCGACCCCCGCCACCGGCCCCAGCCCGGCCTTGTCCAACGCGACCTCGTAGGTGCGCAACTGCTTAAGACGGCGCACTACCCTACTGCTGAATATCCGGGTCCGACACACCCTGAAGGCGGTTCAGCGGGAAGACAACCGCCTGCACCTTGCCGCGGATATTCTCCTCCGGAATAGTTCCCTGGAACTGATCCCCCAAGTGGTAGCGAGAGTCCAGCGAGTTGGTGCGGTTATCGCCCATCATGAAGTAGTGGCCTTCCGGCACCGTCACCGGGCCGAAGTACGGACCACCACACGCATCCGAACCGGTCTCCTCATCGACCGGGTAGAAGTTCGGCTGCAAGATGTATGACTGATCGATCGGCTTACCATCAACCATGACCGCCGGGTCGCCCGCCTGACACGAGACAGTCTGTCCGCCGGTAGCGATGATGCGCTTGACCAACGTGTTTTCATCCTTGGGCACCAAACCAACCCAGGAACCCACCTCCTGCAACCCACGAATCGCAGGGTTCGAAGAACGGTTGGAGGAAAAACCCGTGTTCCACGAATCCGTACCGGCGAACACGATGACATCACCCGGCTCAGGGTCCGAGAAGTAATAGCTGACCTTCTCCACAAAAATGCGGTCGCCCGAACCGTCCTCGCCGTGCAGCGTTGGCTCCATCGACGCCGACGGAATGACGTACAGCCGGCCGATAAACGTTTGCAGCACAAACATGATCACCAACGTGAGCACAACTACCACCGGGATCTCGACGTACCAGGGCAGGTTCTGCTTCTCGTCGCTGCTGTCAGCGCCGTTTGCAGCGCCGTTTGCAGCGCTGTCTGCAGTGCTCACCTCGTACGCCGCACCCTCGGCAGCGTACGGGTTGTGCGGCTTAGGGGTTTGGGGCTGCCCATTTGCGGGCACATTTGCGTTGGTCACGCCGGATAGGTTAGCACCGCACCCCGACACCCTGAGAACGCAACGTGCCCCGCCCGAGAAACTCGGACGGGGCACGTGGTGCGGCTAAGACTAGCGACGCTCCTTAATACGAGCAGCCTTACCGCGCAGATCGCGCATGTAGTACAGCTTCGCACGACGGACGTCACCCTTGCGGACGACCTCAATCTTCTCCAGGTTCGGGGAGTGCACCGGGAAGGTACGCTCAACGCCGATACCGAAGGAAACCTTGCGGACGGTGAAGGTCTCGCGGATACCGCTGCCCTGGCGACGCACAACGAAGCCAGTGAACACCTGGGTACGGGTCACAGAACCCTCGATAACCTTAACGTGAACGTCGAGGGTATCGCCCGGGCGGAAGTCCGGGATATCGTCGCGGAGCTGGCCTGCGTCAACCAGATCAATAATGCCGTTGCTCATGAAAGCAATCCTTTTCGTTTTCGGACAGAGGACCCTGGCGGCACTTCCCCAATCAGGGCGCTCGGCCGGTTCGTGTCGATTACAACAACCTGCAGCATTCTACATACTGCCCGGTCACTTCCCAAATCCGGCACGCTTAAGCGCGTCCGCCATCGAGCCAGCTGCTTGACGACGATCACCGCCCCGGTTCTGGTTTCGCCCCTGGCGCTGCTTCTGGCCGCCACGGTTCTGGCCACGGCTCTGCCCGCTGCGTTGTTTCTGACTGTTGGGCTGGCCGGGCTGGCCGGGCTCGTCGTCAAGCCGGAGGCTCAACCCGATGCGGTTGCGGGCGACATCCACGTCCATCACCTTGACCTTGACTACTTCGCCGGAGCGCACCACCTCGTGCGGGTCGGAAACAAACTTGTGGCTCATCGCGGAGACGTGAACCAGACCATCCTGGTGCACACCCACATCCACAAACGCGCCAAAAGCCGCAACATTGGTCACGGTGCCTTCCAAGATCATGCCGGGGTTGAGATCCTTGACCTCGTTGACGCCTTCCTTGAACTCGGCGGTTTTAAACTCGGGGCGCGGGTCGCGCCCCGGCTTGTCCAGCTCGGCCAGGATGTCGGTCACGGTAGGCACGCCGAAAGTGTCGTCAGCGAAATCCGCCGGCTTGAGTTTGGTGAGTACCGCCGTGTTGCCGATGAGTTGCTCGGTGTTCAGGCCCGTCGCCTGGGCAACTCGCTCCACCACCGGGTAGGCCTCCGGGTGCACCGCGGAGCCATCGAGCGGGTTCGTCCCGCCCTGGATACGCAGGAAGCCAGCGGCCTGCTCGAACGCCTTCGGCCCCAGACGCGGAACCTTGCCCAACTCCTTGCGGGTAGCAAAACTGCCGTGCTCGTCGCGGTACGCCACGATGTTCTTCGCCACCGTGCCGGACAGACCAGCGACACGCTCAAGCAGTGGTGCCGAAGCCGTGTTGACGTCCACGCCAACCGAGTTCACCGCATCCTCCACCACAGCGTCCAACGTCTGTGCGAGCGCCGTTTGATTCACGTCGTGCTGGTACTGGCCCACGCCGATCGACTTCGGGTCAACCTTGACCAATTCCGCCAAAGGATCCTGCAAACGGCGGGCAATGGACACTGCGGAGCGCAGCGAGACATCCATGTCCGGGAACTCCTCCGCCGCAATCGGGCTTGCTGAATAGACCGATGCACCAGATTCCGACACGACCACCGGCGTCGGGCGCTTGCCGCCAGCCTGCGCGATGAGGTCCGCAACCTCGCCGGCGAGCTTCTCCGATTCGCGCGAGGCGGTGCCGTTGCCAATAGCGATGAGTTCCACCCCGTGCTGTGCTGCCAACGAAGCCAACTCCGCGCGCGACGCGTCCCAACGGTTCTGCGGCTGGTGCGGGTAGACGATTGTCGTGGCCAGCACCTTGCCGGTGCCGTCCACAACCGCACACTTCACGCCGTTGCGGTAGCCCGGGTCAAGCGCGAGCGTTGCGCGTTGACCTGCGGGGGCGGCGAGCAACACGTCGCGCAGGTTGGTCTTGAACACCTGCAGCGCGCCCTCCTCGGCCTTTTCCTTCAGACGCATACGGGTATCCAGGTTGGCCGACACCTGCAGCTTCGTGCGCCAACCCCACTGCACCGCCTTGGCCAGCCAGGCGGAGTCTTTCACCGGCAGATCGAAACGATCCGCAATCATGCCCCCAAAAACGGACTCGTCGCCCGGGTCGAGGTTGAGCGTGAGTACACCTTCGTTCTCCCCACGCAACAGCGCCAAAATGCGGTGGCTGGGCAGTTTGTCGAACGGCTCCGAGAAGTCAAAGTAGTCCGCGAACTTCGCGCCTTCCTGCTCCTTGCCCTCAACAACCGAGGAGCGCATGGTGCCCTGTTCGTAGACGCGGTCGCGCACGGCTCCAACAAGGTCGGCATCGGTGGCGAACCGGTCCACCAAAATCGCACGAGCACCGTCAAGCGCAGCCTTCGTATCCGGGAAGCCTTCGGAGAGGAACCTTTCGGCGAGGGTCTCGGGGGTGGCGGTGGGGTCGTCGATAAGCAACTGCGTCAAATCCTCAAGACCTGCCTCGCGGGCGATATCCGCCTTAGTCTTGCGACGCTTCTTGTAGGGCAAGTAGAGGTCCTCAACGCGCGCCTTCGTATCGGCTGCGAGAATCTCGCGTTTGAGATCGTCGGTAAGTTTGCCCTGCTCCTCAATACTTTCGAGCACCGCGGTCTTGCGCTCAGCGAGCTCGACGAGGTAGGTGTTGCGCTCCTCAATATGGCGCAACTGCCCGTCGTCGAGCCCACCGGTGGCTTCCTTGCGGTAGCGGGAAATGAACGGCACGGTGTTGCCCTCGGCGAGCAGTTTCAGCGCCTGCTCGACCTGAGATTCCCGAATGTTGAGTTCGTTCGCGATGGTGGCTGCGATTGATGTCATTCGGGCGATCTTAGTCGCGCCGTTCTCGCGGAAGCTTTACAGCAGCACCTGTGCCAGAATCGAGCCCACCACGCACGAAGTGAACACCGAGATCGCACCCGGGATCAGGAACGAGTGGTTGATCACGAACTTGCCAATTCGGGTGGTGCCGGTGCGGTCGAAGCCGATGCAAGCCAGGTCGGACGGGTAGGTGGGCAGAATCCAGTAGCCATACGCCGCGCCGTAGAAGCCGACGATGATCTTCGGGTCGATGCCTAGCGCCAGGCCGATCGGTGCGATGGCGACCAGTGCCGCAGCTTGGGAATTCACCAACTTAGACACAATCAGCAGCACGATGGCATACGCCCACGGGGCGGCCTCCACAACGGAACCGAGGCTGGATTCGAGCTGGTCGATGTGCGCCGCGAAAAATGTATCCGCCATCCACGCAACACCGAACACGGAGAACACCGCGGTCATGCCCGCCTTAAATACCGGAGTCGAGGCGATCTTCTTGTGATCCACCTTGCAGAACAGCAAGATGATCGCACCGGCAAAGAGCATCACCATCTGGATGGCGAGGTTCATGGACAGCGGCTTCATGCCACCATCGCCGTCGTCGAACGCGGGACGCAGGCCCTCAAACGCGCCGAGAACAACCACGAACGCGATCGCGGCAAGGAAGACCCATACCGCGTTGCGGGCGGACTTTGGAAAGACCTCGTTCAAAAGCGAGTGGCTGGACTGTTGGATGGACTCCGCAAACGCCGGATCTTGCATACGCTCCTGGAACACCGGGTCCTTGTCCAGATCCTTGCCACGGTGCAACGACCACAGCGCGGCCAAGATCACGCCGGAAAGTGAAGCCGGAATGGCAACCATAAGAATCTGCGGGATCGAGTACGCCTTATCGATAACACCGGCGTGTTCCGCCAAAATCGACGCGAGCGACACAGTGGCCACCGACACCGGCGAGGCTGTAATACCCATCTGCGCCGAAGTGGACGCAACCGCCATGGGGCGCTCCGGGCGAATCCCTTTCTTCACCGCGATGTCCTCAATGATCGGGAACATGGTGTAGACCACGTGGCCGGTACCGCACAGCACGGTGAGGAACCATGTGGTCACCGGAGCCAGCAGGGTGATCCGTTCGGGGTGGGCGCGAAGGAGCTTCTCGGCTTGCTGCATCATCACCTCCAATCCGCGCGATTGTTGGAGGGTCGCCGCGCAGCCAATGACTGCGATGATGGTGAGCATGACGCCCACCGGTGGTTCGCCCGGCTCCAGTCCGAAGACGAAGACCATGAGCATAAGGCCGATGCCAGAAATCAGACCAAGCCCAAGGCCCCCGTAACGCGTACCGAGCAGAAGCGCGCTAAGAATGACGGCGATTTGAAGGACAATTGCGATCCCCGAGGTGGGGTCGAGCACTGACGCGAGCATGGGTGTCCTTTCGTTTTGCAACGCGTGTAACACACCAAACATTACGCGATCAATGATCAGATCTTTAAATTATTCCAAGGTGATTTCTACCACCTCAGCAGGCATTACCCTGCCGTGTACCCGCTCCACTGCGTGCCCTTCGGCAACGCATCCGCAACCGCTTGCGTCGCATCCTCCAGCGACAGCGCGGTTCGCCCTTTTACCGTGAGCGTCGTTTCGTTCCGCTCGATCGTCTCCGCGCGGTAGCCTGCCTGCTTCAGCGCCCGTCGCAGTTGCTTTGCGACGACCCGCTGCCCGCCCACCTCGAACACCGACACAACCTCACGCGAATCCAGCATGAAGCGGTCCTCTTCACTGAGCTCCACCTGTTCGAGCAATTCAGGCCTGACGGCACGGGTGCGTTTCAGCGACTGCTCACGGCGCCACGCATCAACCTTCTTGTGGTCGCCAGAGGTAAGCACCTCCGGAGCCTCGATCCCCCGCCAAAGCCGCGGCTTTGTGTAACTCGGGCCCTCAAGCAACCCATCCGAGAAGCTGTCCTCCTCGTGGCTTTCAGTGTTGCCGAGCACTCCGGGGATCAACCGGGTGACTGCCTCCGCGATGACCAGCACGGCGACCTCGCCGCCGATCAACACATAGTCACCGATGGACACCTCTCGCACCCGGTAGCGCTGCTTCGCGTCTTCAAAGACACGCTGGTCGATTCCCTCGTAGCGCCCGCAAGCGAACACAATGTGTTCCTCGCGCGACCAGGCACGGGCATCCGCCTGCGTAAATGGCTTTCCGGCCGGTGTGGGAACGAGCAACAGCGGCTTTGAGGCGTCATCGCCTGCCACTGGGGATTCGTAAGGGCGTGGTGCAACGTTTGCGACATCGTCGTGACGCAACTTGTCATTCCGGTGCTTGGCCGCCGAGTCCAGCTCCGTGCCTGTGCGTCCCGCAGCGATATCGTCGAGCGCCGGCCCCCACACTTCCGGCTTCATCACCATGCCAGGACCACCGCCCAGAGGGGGCGCGTCTACCGACTTGTGGTTACCCGTCGCCCAATCACGCAGGTCATGCACTCCAACGGACAGGATGCCCTGCTCAATCGCCTTGCCCAGCAGCGCGTGGCGCAACGGGTCCAAGTACTCCGGGAAAATGGTGACGACATCGAGGCGAAGCACCGGCTTCGGGTTAGACATCAAGCAGTCCCTCCGGCGGGGTAATCACCAGGTAGCCATCAGCGAGGTCAATATCCGGCACAAACTCCATAACGAAAGGCACGAGGACTTCCTTGCCGTGATAGTCGATCTCCAGAATCTTGCGATTCGGCGCATCCATCACGCCAGTAACAGCGCCAACTTCATCGCCGTCATGGAGGACCTTCAACCCGATGAGTTCGTGGTTGTAGTACTCGTCGGAATCCTCGTCGCGCTCCAGAGGTTCTGCAAAAAACTTCATGCCACGCAGACTGTCCGCGGCAGTGCGGTCTGGCACCTCCTCAAAACTGACGAGGAGGCGCTTCTGATGAGGCCGAACCGTCTTCACGGTCAAGTGCTGTTCCTTGCCAGCCTGGCGGCCAGTGAGCACCTCGCCGACAACAATGTGGTCTTCAGACTCGTCGGCGAGTAGCTCGACTGCTACCTCACCCTTCACGCCATGCGACTTCACGACGCGGCCAATGTTGAGCTCCATAATCGGCTACGGTAGCAGCCCCACAAATTGCCCTTGTCGGCCTACCAGACCTTGTCGCCACGAACTGTGGCGTCGAAGCCGCCGTCGATAAAGACAACCTGGCCGCACAGGTGGGTATTCTCCTCACTGGTCAGCCATGCAATGAAGCTGGCCGCAGCCTCTGCCGGCATCCAACCGTTCAGCGGCATCGGCACCTGTGCCAACTGCGCACGACCTTCGTCGGTGTTGCGCAGCTCTTCAGTCATCGGGGAAATCACGACGGCCGGCGCAATAGCGTTGAGCGCAATGCCCTTGCCAGCCCACTCCTCGGAGATCGCGTTCTTGCGCACCCAACGAGCAATGGCCTGCTTAGAGGACGAGTAGTTAAGGTATGCAACTTCGGGGCCCTGGTCAGCAAGTTCCTGACCACGCTTGACGGTGGCTTCCTCATCACCAGCAAGCATCGCTTCAATCAACTGGTCATCCGCCGGCTGCAGTGATGCGATCGACGCCGTCACCACAGCGCGCGGCGCATCCGACTTCTCCAGCAGCGGACGAAGCCCCTCAAGCGTTGCCACCGCGCCGAAGTAGTTCACCTGCGCGGTCTTCGGCGTCGGCGCCTGCATACCGGCATTCGCAATGACGCCGTCGAGCTTTCCTTCGGAAAGCTTGGTTGCCTCATCAACGAGTGCCTGCCGGCCCTCAACAGTTGTGAGGTCCGCATTGATATCCGCATTCGCAATATCGGCAGTAATCACCTTGTGACCGCGAGAGGTAAGCAACTCCGCAGTGGCCTTGCCAATGCCGCCCGCGCCACCAGTCACCAAAAACGTACGAGCCATGATCCGCTCCCCTTTCGATTAGGAAATGTCTGCATGCCCAACCGTACGCAAGTTTTACAAAGTCGCAGCACGAAAAACCCCGCATCGGCACGAAATGTGTGCGGGTGCGGGGTGTCGTCGATAAGCGAAAGGCTTATGCCTCCTCGGACTCAGCCTCAGCGGACTCGCCCTCAGCCTCTGCAGCCTCGGCCTCTGCGGCAGCTGCAGCCTCAGCAGCTGCCTTAGCCTCAGCGTCTTCCTTAGCCTTCTTGCGCTTCTCGGTGATCGCCTCAGCGGTCGGGCCGTTCTTAGCCTCTTCCAGAGCCTGGTTGAACAGGTCGAGCTTGGACGGCTTCTCCTCAGCAACCTTGAGGGTGCCCTCAGCACCGTCGAGGCCCTTGTGCTTCTGCCAGTCGCCGGTCACCTTCAGCAGCGCGAGCACCGGCTCGGTCGGCTGTGCGCCGACACCCAGCCAGTACTGAGCGCGCTCGGAATCGATGCGGATGAGCGACGGCTCTTCCTTCGGGTGGTAGATGCCGATGTTCTCGATGACAGCACCGTCACGACGGGTGCGAGCATCAGCGATGACGACACGGTACTGAGCGTTGCGGATCTTGCCAACGCGCTGCAGCTTGATCTTTACAGCCATGGTGTACTTCCTTTAGGTCACTGGGCAGTGCAGACACTCGCCGCTTCTCGACGAGCCGGTTCAACCCTTCTTATTTACCCTGCGCGTGCCTGGCCGGTCGACCATCCCCTCCCAGGCAACCTGGGAAGGATCCAGACGGATCCGGCGCGTACGCAGTTATAGACTTGTCGTGCCAAACGCCAACAATGACGTCAGACAACCTTTGACACCTTACGGGCTAAAACCCCAAGACACCAAACTCCCGCACGGCAATGCCTTGCAATGCCCCGGTGTGGCTGGTTCGGTCATGCAAAGTTCAGACTGTATGGTCTTTACCGATTGCGACGCGCATTGCCAGCTGCAATACACGTCGCCTGTAACGAAATAGAAGTAGTTGACAAGGTTGGACACGATGGCAGGACAATCGGCACAGTCGACAAAAGGCTCGACCGCATACCGCGTCGACCTCGATGGGCTGCGTGGATACGCCATCGCACTCGTCGTCCTGTTCCACGTCTTCGTCGGACGTGTCTCTGGTGGCGTCGACGTCTTCCTGCTGCTGTCCGGTTACTTTTTCCTTGGCGGGCAACTGCGATACGCTCTGCGTCCGAACCCAAACCTGAACCCGTGGTGGCCCCTGTGGCGCACCATCCGCCGACTCGTACCGGCGCTCGCACTTGTCATCGTTAGCGTTGTCCTTCTCGTTCTCGCGTTTACGCCAGAACTGATGAGCCAGCAGCTCGCGAGCCAAGTCACAGCGTCGATGCTGTACTACCAAAACTGGGAACTCATCGCCCAAAATGCCGACTACGCTGCAGCAAGCCAGGAAACATCCCCGCTACAGCACTTGTGGTCAATGTCGGTCCAGGGCCAGTTCTACATCTTCGGCATCCTCATGGGCACCCTATTGGCTGTTGCAGTATCGAAGCTCAAAGCCAACCCTGTCTGGGCGCGACGCGTAGCCATCGGAGTGCTGGCACTCATCACTATCGCCTCCTTCGCCTGGGCCTCCCGCTTCGGTTTCGTCGGCACCGGCGCCAACTACTACTCCACGTTCTCTCGCGCATGGGAACTCTCCCTCGGCGCACTGCTCGCCTTCGTACCAGCCGAGCGATTCTTCCCACAGCGTTTCGCCTGGTTCACTGCGCTACTCGGCGTCGCAATGATCACCATCACCGGCATCGTTATCCCAACGTCGCTCGCATTCCCCGGCCCCCTCACACTGCTGCCACTGACCGGTGCCGCACTGGTCATCCTGTCAGGCAACAGCAACGCTGTCTCCGGCGTGCTGGCATCTGCACCCATGACCTGGCTGGGCAAGATCGCTTACTCGCTCTACCTTTGGCACTGGCCGCTTTTGATCATCGTCACCGCCCTCGGCGGATACGCCGTTCCCCCAGCATGGCTCGGCGCATGTGTCATCGCCGTGTCCCTCGCCCTCGCACACATCACCCACATGCTGGTGGAAGATCCACTACGCCAGCATCGTGCGCGCCCGCGTGCCATGGATACGCCGGTGCGCGACGCGGGGTCGTCGCTACGCACGTGGCCCGGAAAATTCCGCGCAACGGGTGGTGTGCTCACCGCCGCTTTGTTTGCCGCAGCACTTGCCATCCAGCCAATCTGGAACGATCGTATCGACGACGCCGACAAACCCCTCGACCCCGCCATCTACCCAGGCGCACTCGCACTCGCCGGCGCCGAAGTCCCCGACGTCGAAGCCCGACCAGACCCGAACCTGGTTGCAGGCATCTACCCACCAATCGGGCTGGACAACTGCATGGTCTTCCTCCCCGAAGGCCCAGACATCATGCCGGGACCTCACTGCGTATACGGTGACCTGGAAGCCGACACCACCATCGCACTGGTCGGCGGCTCCCACATCGAACCATTCGGCATCCCACTGGACATCCTTGGCAAACGCCACGGCTTCAAAGTTGCAACATTCGTGCGCCAAGAATGCCCACTCGTCGTCGGAGGCCCCTGGGACCCCGCCAACGCCGACATTGTCTCGCCAGAATGCGCAGAATGGGGCGAGAACGCGTTCGCAGAACTCGTCGAACTCAACCCTGCCATGGTGATCTCCACCTCCACACGCCCCGCAGGTCACGCAGGCGGTGGCATCGCCTCTCAGGACTACGTGCCTGACGCATACGCAAACTTCTGGCAACGCCTCGCTGAATACGGCATCCCATTCGTCGGTCTGCGCGACAACCCATGGATGTTCAACCCCGACGGCGACCCAATGGACCCCAACCTGTGCCTCGTAGCCGGATACTCCGAAGCCGACTGCTCCATGGACGCACACGTGGTCTACTCCCCTGAAGACCCTGCGAAGTACTTCCTCGACGGCGGCTACAACCAGTGGGAAATCGACACCGCCAGCTGGTACTGCATCGACGGCATCTGCCCGCCACAGATCGGCAACATTTACATCTACCGCGACCAGAATCACATCTCCAACGCGTACGCCGAATCGCTCGCCCCATTGATGTGGGAAGAGCTCACCCCGATCTTCAACAAGCTTGGGCTTATCGACGACACCACGCTGGCCCCCGAAACCGCCACCGACTCTGCCCAAGATGGCGAAGAGGCCAACACCCTCTAAAGTGCTGGCCTCTCCCCCCTTTGATCTGTGAAGCGTTCGCGCTGCGGCGCGCTGCGCGCTAGAAGAACTTCCCCTTCTGCATACGCTTCATCGCCTCGTTGAAATCGAGGTTGTTGAGATCCATGCCCTGCATGCCCGCAGGAAGCTGGCTCTGCAACTTTTCCAAATCCTTCATATCCGGCATACCGCCACCCATGCCCGGCATTCCTGGCATTCCTGGCATCCCTGGCATCTTCGGCATGCCCTGATTTCCACCGCGCTTCACCGGCTTGCGCTTGCCGTTCTTGCCCCGGCGACCCTTCGGCTTCTTCTTAGTAGCGCTTCGGCCCATGCCAGGCATACCCGGCAAGCCGAACTGGCTGGCCATCTGCCCCATCATCTTCTTCGCCTCGAAGAAGCGCTCCACCAACTGGTTCACATCCGAGACCTTCACACCGGAACCGTTAGCGATGCGCTTGCGGCGCGATGCGTTCAAAATCTTCGGATCCTGGCGCTCCTGAGGAGTCATACCGCGAATGATGGCCTGGATACGGTCGAGCTGCTTCTCGTCGACCATGTCCGCCATCTGGTTCATCTGCTTGCCGCCAGGCATCATCTTGAGCAGGTTGCCAATCGGCCCCATGCGACGAATCATGAGCAACTGGTCGAGGAAGTCCTCCAGTGTGAGTTCGCCGGAAGCCAACTTGGTTGCGGCTGCCTCAGCGTCCTGCTCGTTATAAGTCTGCTCAGCCTGCTCAATCAGCGACAGCAGATCACCCATGCCGAGAATACGGCTGGACATGCGGTCCGGGTGGAACACGTCGAAGTCGTCGAGCTTCTCGCCAGACGACGCAAAGAGAATCGGCTTGCCCGTGACCTCACGGATGGACAGCGCGGCACCGCCACGGGCGTCGCCATCAAGTTTGGTCAGTGCAACACCAGTGAAGTCGACGCCAGCAGCGAACGCCTCGGCGGTAGACACCGCATCCTGACCGATCATCGCATCAATAACGAAGATGACCTCATCCGGATTCACTGCATCACGGATGTTGCGGGCCTGAGTCATCAGGGTCTCATCGATACCGAGGCGGCCCGCAGTATCGATGATGACCACATCGTTTTTGTTCTGTTTGGCGTGCTCAATACCCTGCTGCGCCACCGCAACCGGATCACCGTGCGAGGTGCCCATCTCGTGCTCATACGAGTCGATGGACGTACCCGGATCCGGGGCAAACGTCGGCACACCAGCGCGCTCACCAACAATCTGGAGCTGCTGCACCGCACCCGGACGCTGCAAGTCACACGCCACCAACATCGGGGTGTGGCCCTGCTTAGCCAAGTGCTTAGCCAACTTACCTGCCAGGGTGGTCTTACCAGCACCTTGCAGACCGGCGAGCATAATCACGGTCGGCGGGTTCTTCGCCAAATTCAACCGGCGAGTCTCACCGCCGAGAATGTTTGTCAGTTCCTCATCAACAATCTTGATGACCTGCTGCGCCGGATTCAGCGCTGCCGAAACATCGGCACCGAGGGCACGCTCCTTGACGCGCTTAATAAACGCACGCACAACCGGAAGCGACACGTCCGCCTCCAGCAACGCGATACGAATCTCGCGAGCCGTGGCGTTAATATCCTCCTCGGTGAGCTTGCCCTTGCCTCGCAGACCACCCAGGGCTGATTGGAGGCGGTCGGACAGTGACTCGAACACGGTGTGCACGCTCCCTTTTGCTTCTAGCGGAAAAGAATCCCCACAAGACTAGCGCGCGCCCCGGGTGATGGGCACATCACCGGGGGCGCGGGGTCGTCGACAAGCAAGCGCTTAGCCGAGAAGAGCGTCGACGAAACTCTCAACCTCAAACGGCGCAAGATCGTCCGCGCCCTCACCAAGACCAACCAGCTTTACCGGCACACCAAGTTCCTCCTGAACCTGGAAAACGATACCGCCCTTGGCGGTGCCGTCGAGCTTGGTCAGCACCACACCCGTGATGTCAACAACCTCACGGAAGACACGCGCCTGCGCAATGCCGTTCTGCCCCACCGTCGCGTCGAGCACCAGCAACACCTCATCGACGTTGCTCTTCTTCTCCACGACGCGCTTGACCTTGCCCAGCTGATCCATCAGACCCGTGGAGGTGTGCAGGCGGCCCGCCGTATCGACGAGCACCACATCAGCACCCTCGTCAACACCAGTTGCCACAGCATCGAAGGCCACCGAAGCCGGGTCCGCACCCTCCTTGCCACGAACCGTGGAAGCGCCGACGCGCTTGCCCCAGGTCTCCAACTGGTCCGCAGCCGCCGCGCGGAACGTATCCGCAGCACCAAGCACCACCGAGTGCCCCATAGACACGAGCACACGAGCAAGCTTGCCGGTAGTCGTCGTCTTACCGGTGCCGTTGACACCGACAACCAAGATCACGGCCGGTTTGCCGTCATTCGGCATCGCCTTAATCGAACGGTCGAGCTCCGGACGGGCAGCCTCAATCAGAGTTTCGCGCAGCATCGCACGAGCCTGCGCTTCGTTTTCCACACCACGCTCAGCGATCTTCTCGCGCAGGTTGTCCGTGATCTTCATCGTCAGACCCGCACCGATATCGGCCAAGATCAGCGTGTCTTCAATCTCCTCCCACGCGTCCTCGTCCAGATCGCCAGCGGAAAGAATGCCAAGCAGACCCTGGCCGATGGCGTTCTGAGAACGGGAAAGGCGGCCACGAAGCTTGCCCATGCGACCTGCTGCTGGAGCGATGTCATCGATCGGTTCGCTCGCGGGGGCCTCAACAACGACAGCCTCATCGGAAACCTCAGCGCCATCCTGGAGCGCCTCTTCAGCACCCTCTTGAGCCACTACAGCAGCCGCAGCAGCCTCCTCTGCCTCCGCCGTGTCTGGTGTGTCTGGCGCATCGGGCGTTTCCGATTCGGCCTCAGGGGTTTCTGCCTCATCGACAGCAGGTTCCGGCTCCGGTTCTGGAGCTGGCTTCGGCTCTGCTACCGGCTCAGGTTCTGGTGCCGGCTCCGGTTCTGGCACGGCACATTCTTCAACGACAGGCTCCTCCACAGGCCGCTCGGCCGGCTCCGGCTGATCTACCTCCGTGCTGGTGGTGTCGTCGACAAGCAATGGCTCTTCATCAGGCGCAACTGCTTTCTCGATAACAGTCTTCGGCTCCTGCTCGGCCTTTTCAGGCTCGACTACCGGCAGAACCGGCTGGTCACGACGAATCGGCTCCGGCTGCTTCGGCTGAGCATCCGCCGGTGCGAAATTGAAACCGCCCTTCGCCTGATAATTGCCGGATTTCTCCTGCTGAGTGAGCTCCTTCGGCTCCTCCGGCTTCTCAAACGAAACGGTCTTCGACTCCTTGCGCTTCTTCCCCGCAACGACGATGCCCACGATGATCAGCACGGCAACGACGACCGCAACCGCCACCCAAAGGGCCGGGGAGTTCATCAACTCAGTGGTATTCATGCGTTCTAGTGTGCCAGCCGCCACGACACAAGGTGGAACAGCAATAGACACATTGCTTATCGACGAATCAACGCTGCAGGTCAGGCCCATCCATACGAACGGGTGTTCGAATGTGTGGCGATCGTGTCGGCCTGGTCTGTAGCTTCATTTTCAACTCAGTTAGCAGCACACGTAGCCGAGAGGGGGACCCATGACAACCATCATCGACCAACACGTCAACCAGATCACCGCTGGACTAGAAGCGCTGTCCAACCTCATGATGGAACCCGACTCCCTCCACCTCCTCGGCACCCACCAAGCAATAGAGCGGCTACACGGCTCATTGCCACTGCTCGGAAACGTCAACGCCGCCTTCGCACATCTCTGCACAAGGGACAATGCCGGATCCCTGGTCGGCGCCAACCATCCCGTGGAATACCTCACGCAACGCCTCGGCCTCTCCCGTGCCCAGGCGTTCGACCTCCTCAACCACGGCAAGCGCCTCTTCGGCGAGCCCGATATCCCAGCCCCACCAACTAACCCGGAACAAACCGAAGAGGAAAAGCGCGCCGCAGAAGAAGAAGCACAACGACGCAAAGAACAAGAAAAGAAAGCCCAGGAACGCGCCCGCAAGGCTGCACGAGAAAAGAAAGCCTCCGAAGAAAAGAAGCGCATTATCTCCAACGCGCTCAAGGACCTCAACGAACACGCCAACCCGGGCTACCTCGAGTGCTACTCCCAAGCCATGGAAGCCGCAGCACGCATGACCCCCGAAGAGCTCCGGAAGCTCGTCACCGACCTCGTCCGCAAAGCCAACCGCGCGGGGCTGGACTACGAAAAGAAAAAGGACCCCCTAGCCGCGTTTAAAAAACGAGGCATCTCCTTCGGACCCACCGATGCAGACGGCGGCTCCTACGCCCGGCTCTACCTTGACGCCGCATCACGCGCAAAATTCGAAGCAGCCCTCGCCGCCGGAGAAGCCCCCGGCTCTCACCTACCCGACGGCTCCAAAGACACCCGCACGAAACAACAACGCCGCTTCGACCAACTCATGCACATCCTGGATAACTACTCCCAGGCACGTATCACGCGCGACCGCGGCATCGGAACCGTTGTGGTGACACTGACCCTGGAAGATCTGGTCGGTGCTGATTGGCAAACACGCTTTTCCACCAATACCAGTGTGGATCTCACTGCCCTCGACATTCTTCACCTGGGCTTAGCAGGAGACACTTTTGCTCTCCAACTCGACTCTGCAACCGGTGTGCCACTATCACTCGGACGCGCCCGCCTCGCGTCGATTGAACAGCGCCTCGTCCTACTCGCTACCCAAGGTGTCTGCGCCTGGAACGGGTGCACCAAACCTGGCGTCGAACTCGAAGCCCACCACCTGCAGTCCTACCTCCACGGAGGTGTCACTGACCTCAATAACCTGATACTGCTATGTCGCGAACACCACAGATGCAACAACGACAACAGAGACGGAGCCGGCGGTAAGGGACACTTCGAAAAAGACCCCGACACCTGGGACATCACCCACCATCCAGCCGACGGCGGGCCACCGACCACGACCAGCACATGGCAGTTCGAACAGTCACCCGGTCAGCGGCATAAACGAAAAATTCGGGACAAACACCCAAGTTTCGACGACCAAGAACTACCGGGAACAGATCCACCCCTGTTCGCACCGGACACCGGGTAGCCATCTTGCGCTGTGCTACGCCCCAGGTGCTACACCCCAGGCGCTGCACCGGCAGGTTGCATGCGTTGAGACAGCACTCGAGTGACGCCATCGCCACGCATAGTCACGCCATAAAGCACGTTCGCAACATCCATCGTTGGCTTCTGGTGCGTGATCACAATGAGCTGCGAATCCTGACGGAGTTCCTCCAGAAGGGCAATGAGCCGGCGCAGGTTGACGTCGTCGAGCGCCGCCTCAACTTCGTCGAGCACATAAAACGGACTTGGACGCGCACGGAAGATAGCGACCAGAAACGCCAAGGCTGTCAGCGATTTTTCACCACCGGAAAGCAGCGAAAGCCGCTTGACACGCTTACCCGGTGGCCGGGCCTCAATTTCAATGCCGGTGGCCAACATGTCGTCTGGCTCGGTGAGCACCAAGCGCGCCTCACCACCCGGGAAGAGCGTCTGGAACACTCGCGGGAACTCGGCCTCCACATCCGTCCAGGCATCGGTGAACAACTGCAAGATCTGTGCGTCAACGTCCTCGATCACACCAGTGAGGTCTTTGCGCGCCTGAATAACATCATCAAGCTGCGTAGAAAGAAACGAATACCGCTCCTCCAACGCCTTGTATTCCTCCAAGGCCAGCGGGTTGACCTTACCCAGCGCGCGCAGATCCTTTTCTGCCCGCTTGAGACGTTTCTCTTCTGCTTCGCGGTCAAAGTCCTCACCTGGGGTGTACCCATCAAGCAGATCGGCTACGGCGATGCCCAGGGTGGAGGTGATGTTGGCTTCGGCTTCGTCGATACGCACCTGTGCTTGCGAGCGGGCAATATCGGATGCGTGTGCGTTGTCGGTCAATCGAGACAATTGTTGGCGCGTGGCATTGACCTGCTGACGAGCTTGCTGCAACTGTCCCTGCAGGCTCGCCGTCTGGGCGGAGAGCTCATCGCGTTGCGCCGTCGCGCGTGCCAACGCGTCCTCGATTCGGGCGGCAAGGTCGCGCGCGTGCTTCTCGACGACCCCCGCTAGCTCTGCCTCTGCTCGACGCCTTGCCATCGCAGCGTCATGGCGGGCTTTCGCCTGACGTTCTTGCTCGGCTTGGCGGCGTAGCGCGTCTCCCTTGCCCACTTCCGCCTCTGCCCGCTGTTGTGCAGTACGCGCGGCGAGAACGGCCTCCATTTCCATGGATTTGATGTGGTTTAGCGCGTTTCGGGCAGCGTCGCGTTCGGCAGATGACGGCTCCTCGGGTGAGGCGGATACGTCCGTGTCCACTCGGGTGAGGCGGTCGCGAGTTTCTTCCAGTTCGGTGCGGCGTTGCGCAAGCCGTGCGTCAGCTTCGTTGGCGCGCTGCGCAGCTCGTTCGTGCTCCGACTTGTTCGCTTCAGCTTGCTTGACCAAGCGGGTGCGATCGCGTCGCCAGGCTTCGAGTTCGGTGTCGTGCTCTCGAAGAGACGCACGCGCCGACGCGGCGTTGACTCGGGCTTCTTCCGCCGCAACCTTCGCACCTTCAAACGTGCCTGCGAGTTCGCTGAGTTGTTGGCGGGCCGTTTCAAGTTCCACGCGAGCAGCCTCGATGCGGGCGGAGACTTCAACCGTGGTTGCTTGCCCGGAGCCGGCTGCGATCCAGCCTTCGCCGACAAGTACGCCGTCGTGTGTGACGGCTCGTAATCTCGGGTCTTGTTCGACGACGGCACGAGCCAGCTCAACATTTTTTGCGACCACAGTGTCAGCGAGCAAACGTGTCACCGGACCAGCCACTGCTTCGTCCAGCGTGACGTGGTCGAGCAGCCAGTCCACCTCAACGTCGGTCTCCAGGCGCCATGTGGAGCCGCCTCGTGTATCGACGACCACCGTACGACTCGCATTCCCCAACCGCGACACGGTCTCGTCGGACACATCACCTGCGAGCGCTTCGGCATAGTCGCCGAGGGCCGCCGCAAGCGCCGTTTCCAAACCTGCCTCTGTAGTCAGCAAACCCGCTAGCGGTGAGAAACCGTCGAGCAATTCGGCGGCATCCATTTTCGGCGTCTGCTCAGACAGCGTTGCAATGCGCGATTCAAGCGTTGCTACGTTGCGTTCGTGTTCGCGCTGCTCAGAACGAAGTTGTTCGAGGCGCTTCTCTGCAGCGTCAGATTCGGTGTGGGCGCGGGCGAATGCGGCGTCGAGTGGAGCGCGTTCCGCCTCAAACGCCGCGATGCGTTCCTCAACGGACACAACCTCAGCGTCAGCTTGGCGTGCACGTTCACGGGTTTCTTGAAGCGTCTCGTCGAAACGCCGAATCTCCTCCTCAGCAGCTTCAACCGCTTGCGCCTGCGATTCTTCTTGAGCAAGCAGTCGCACTACGCCTTCGCGACGGTCCGCGATCGCACGCACCTGCGCCATGTGTTCGCGCTCAGCTTCATCGAAAGCTTCCTGTCGTTCCGCGACTTCTTCTCGTACCGTTTCCAGCTGTTCTGCTGCTTCTTCGGCTGCTTCGACGGCTTCCGCGTAGCGTTCGTCGGCAATCCGTGCCCGTGCTTCGAGGTCTTCCGGGTCTTGCCCGGCATAGGCAACATCCGCGTTGTGGCTCCGAGCACGCTCCGATGCGATGCGTTCCGTAGCACTCGCCCGTTCCGCCAGCGTCGATAGCGCAAACCACACCTGCTGTGCTTCTTGTGCTTTGGGCTGTACTTCCTGCTGCTGTGCTTCGATGCTCTCCTGCGCTTCGGTGTATTCCTCGAGTTGCGCGGTAACGGTTTCTACCTGTTCTTCGAGGAGTTCGGCAGCACGGGCGGCATCGGAAAGCTTCGCTCGCAAACGCACGACTTGGTCACCTGCGAGCTTGAGTTTGGCGTCGCGCAGTTCGGCCTGCACCGCCGCCCCACGTTTCGCGGCTTCTGCCTGCCGCGCCAACGGTTTGAGTTGCTTGCCCAGTTCGTCGGTGAGGTCGGTGAGGCGATCCAGGTTCGCCTGCATGCCGACAAGTTTGCGCTGTGCCTTCTCTTTACGACGACGGTGCTTCAGTACACCAGCGGCTTCTTCGATAAACGCGCGACGTTCTTCAGGGCGCGAATCAAGGATTTCGGAGAGTTTGCCCTGGCCGACAATGATGTGCATTTCGCGGCCGATACCGGAGTCGGACAGCAGCTCCTGAATGTCCATGAGACGTGCTTTGGAGCCGTTGATTTCGTATTCGGACGCACCGTCGCGGAACATGCGGCGAGTGATTGCTACATCGGTGTAGTCGATGGGCAATCGTTTGTCGGTGTTGTCGAAAGTAAGCGTGACTTCGGCACGTCCGAGTGGTTTGCGCCCGCCGGCACCGGCGAAGATGACGTCTTCCATCTTCCCGCCACGCAGGTTTTTCGCACCTTGCTCGCCCATCACCCACGCGAGTGCATCGACGACGTTAGATTTTCCCGAGCCGTTCGGCCCGACGACGGCGCAGATGCCCGGCTCGAATTTCATGGTTGTCGCGGACGCGAAGGACTTAAATCCTTTGAGCGTCAGCGATTTCAGGTGCATTTGCGCAATATTACCCGCTCGGGCGCGGCTTTTAACGTTCGTCGAATCCTACCGCACCCTTCGGTGCGCTGTACTGGGCTTGCACATGGTCCACGCGCCCAGGGCGCCCCGAACCAGAGGGTGTTTCCCGCAAGAGCTTTTCAAGCTTTTCGACGCCACCCTGCTCCCCCTCCGCAACCACTTCAACGCGGCCATCTGCAAGGTTCTTGGCGTATCCCGCAAGCCCAAGTTCGAGGGCGCGGGAGCGTGTCCACCAGCGAAACCCCACCCCCTGGACTTCGCCGTGGACGTGGGCGGTCATGCGTTTCTCAGCCATACCGCCCGAGAATACAACCTAGATGCGATCCTCTGCGCTGCGTCGGGTGACGGGGTCGGAGCCGTCCCAGAACTCAACGTTCTTGACTTCCGGCAGCATGTCGCGGTGGAAGACAGGGTCTTCTCCTCGGCGACGCTGTTCGTTGTAGTTCTTCAGCAGCTTCAGCGCTACCCCGCCGAGCGGAACGATTGCGATGATGTTGAAAAGCGCCAGAAGACCGGCCATCGTGTCGCCGAGGGCCCAAACGAGCGGCACAGATCCGAACGCACCGAAGATGACGAAGCCGAGAACAACAATGCGGAACGTGGTCAACGCGGACTTGGAGTCGGTGAGGTACTGCAAATTAGCTTGCGCCAAGTAGTAGTTACCGATCACGGAAGAAAACGCCAGGAAGAACAGGATGAATGTGATGGCGTGTGCGCCCCAGGCGCCGACAGAATCGGCGAGTGCAGACTGCGTCAGCGAGGCACCCTGGATGTCATCGCGGCCATAGGTGATTGCGGGGCCGAGCAGTACAACAAACGCGGTGATGGAGCACACGAGCAGGGTGTCAAAGTACACGCCGAGGGCCTGCACAAGTCCCTGCTTAACGGGGTGAGACACGGTCGCAGTCGCGGCAGCATTTGGTGCCGAACCCATGCCTGCCTCGTTGGAGAACAAACCACGACGCATACCGTGTGCGAAGGCTGCGCCAACGGTCGCGCCCGCAACCTGCTTGAGGCCGAGAGCGTGGCCAACGATGAGTTCGAACATACCTGGGATCTCGCGCCAATTGATCACCAGCACTGCGAGGCCAATCAAGATGTAGGCACCGGCCATGAACGGAACGATCACCTGGGTCCAAGATGCAATGCGGGTAACGCCACCGAAGATGATGAGCGCGGTGAGTGCGGCGACGACACCAGCCACGATGGTTTTCACAGCGACAGAGTCGTTGCCCAACGAGCCGGAAACCGCTTCAGCGATGGAGTTGGTTTGGATGGCGTTGTACACAAAGCCGTAAGTGATGGCGAGGAAGGCAGAGAACAGCACCGCGAGTGGCTTCCATCCGAGGCCCCGGGTCATGTAGTAGGCCGGACCGCCGTGGTAGTTGCCGTCGCTGTCCTTGGTTTTCCACAGCTGGGCCAGCGTGGATTCGACGAATGCGGTCGCACCACCGAGCAAGGCGAGCATCCACATCCAGAACACGGCCCCGGGGCCACCGATGGAGATTGCCAGTGCGACACCGGCGATGTTGCCGGTGCCGACACGAGAGGCGGCAGAGATGGTGAAAGCCTTGAAGGCCGACAAGCCACCGTACTCTTCATCGAGGTCTCGACCTTCGCGGTCTTTGCCCTTCGGGGTTTCTGCAACGGCTTTGAGCATGTCCGGGAACATGCGGATTTGAACGAATAATGTGCGCAAGCCGAAGTAGATGCCGGCAGCAACGAGGAACCACGGTACGAGGCTCCAAATCACGCCATTGAGCGATCCCTCGACAAATGAGGTAGCTGAATCCATGGCGGGCAGCTTATCCCTGGGTTGTCTCAATTACCCAACGTGATCGAGCGCACTACCCCTCTATGGATTTGGTCTGCACCTCTCCGGGTTGGATTGGCCCGTGGGTGCCAAACTCGCGTTGCCAGTACAGCAGCGGGCAGTTTGCGGTAACTTCGGTGGCAGTGACGTCAACCAAGACGAGGAAGTGGTCCCCTGCTTCGATGATGCGGCTAACGTTGCCGGCGATCCAGGTGTGGTCGCCGGCAAGTTTCGGTGCGCCGTCGGCAATGCGCCAATCCACCCCCGCGAAACGATCCTCGAGCTTGTCAGCGAACCTGCGCGCCAACTCGTTCTGTTCGGTGGACAGCACGTTGATACCGATCGGTGAGCCGATCTCCAACCTCGCGAGCAGCGATGACTTCTGGTCTAGCGAGACCAGCACCATCGGTGGTTCGAGAGAAAGTGACATGAATGCGCTGACCGTTGTGCCGTGTGCCGATGCTTGCGTCCCTGTCGTCACAATGGCAACTGCAGCGGCAACCTGGGACATCGCGACTTTGAACGTCTGCTGATCAACCATGTCTTCTAACCTAGAGCACTTGGCAAACCGGGCAGTAATAACTGGAACGGCCGTTGATCACGGTGCGGGCGATCTCCGTTCCGCATCGCGCACAGGGTTTTCCGGCTTGACCGTATGCATTGAGAGAGCGTGCGAAGTATCCGGAGGCTCCGTTGACGTTGACATAGAGGGCATCGAAGCTCGTTCCGCCTTGCTCGAGCGCCCGGGCCATTACGTCACGCGATGCCTCAAGCACTGCTTCGGCGTCGCGTTGTCGCATGGTGCGCGCTTTACGCCAGGGTTTGAGGTTTGCAGACCACATTGCTTCATCGGCGTAGATCGAGCCGATTCCACTGACAATTTCTTGGTTGAGCAGCACCGTTTTCAGAGCCGAATTCTTCCGGCGCATCGCGCGCGCTGTCTCTCGCACATCAAATGCATCCTCGAAAGGGTCCGGCGCAATATGGCCCGCAGGACGAGGCACCCCGTCGACGAGGTCGGTGTATTGCCAGAATCCGAACGTGCGCTGGTCGACGAAACACAGCTCACATGTGCCCATGTCTGCGCGAATTCGCAAATGCGGCGATGTCACTTCGCCATGCTTTGCGACGAGCATCTGTCCACTCATCCTCAAATGCACCAGCACCGCTGCCCCATTGTCCAGCAGTAGCCACAAGTACTTGCCCCGTCGGCCCGTATCCACGACGGTACGTCCCGGCAGCACACGCTCAAGATCAACTTCGTTGCCACGCGATGCACGTGGGTGAAGCACTTCGACGCGGCCGAACGTGAGGCCGACTATGTGTTGTTGGAGCCCCCGGCGGACCACCTCAACTTCTGGCAGTTCAGGCATGTCCCAGGGTGGCCTCGGCAGCGTGGTCGCGCAGGTATACCAGTGCCTGTTGCGCTGCTTCCTGTTCCGCGAGTTTCTTGTTCGGCCCCACGCCCTTACCTCGCACGACACCGTTGATCAGCGTTTCGGCGTGGAAGGTTTGCTCGTGGTCCGGACCGGTCGCCTCAGAGCGATACTCTGCAACAGGGAGCTTCAGTTCTGCCACACGAACTTGCAGTGCGGTCTTCCAGTCCTTGTTCTTTTTGCTTACCGTGGCGTGACGCAGTTTCTCGTCAAAAAGCCGCAGGATCACGTCGCGGGCAGTCGCGAATCCATGCTCGAGATATATCGCGCCGAGCACAGCCTCTGTTGTGTCGGCAAGAATCGACTCTTTATCGCGCCCACCAGTCAGTTCTTCACCTTTGCCAATGAGAACGTGCTGGCCGAGGTTGATCTCACGGGCGATGTCGGACAAGCCGTAACGCGACACAATCGCTGCGCGCATTGGAGAAAGATCGGACTCGGGACGCGACGGGTAAAGCTCAAAGAGCTTAGTTGCCACGGTCAGACCTAAGATGGCGTCGCCGACGAACTCGAGTCGCTCGTTGTTGGGCAGTTGGTTGTGTTCGTTGGCGAACGAGCGGTGAGTCAGCGCAAGTTTGAGATTGTCGCGCTCGATGTTGACGCCCAGTTTTTCCAGCAGTGGCGCATGGTCTACTGCCCCATAGGCGTCTTCCCATGCCTGTTCGGCGTTGGCGGGTTTCCTGCGTGAACGGCTCACAGGAACTTCTCCAGATCTGCCCAACGCGGGTCGACGAGGTTGTTTTCTTCACCCGATACACCGTCCGGCACGGGAACGTCGGTATCTCCGGCACATTCTGGCTGGCAGGACGGGTTGAACGGCAGGTTAAGCCCAGCTTCGTTCACAAACCCTTGCTCTAGGTCGACAGTATCGCCTTCGACACGGGCAATTTCGTCCCCCGAGCCACGGTCTTCTTCTTCCTCTGCGTCTCCGGTGATGAAATCATCTGAAGTGGAAAACACTTCGGAGATCTGGAGCGTTTCGGTGGGGGTCAGATCTTTAAGGCAGCGCACACACTGGCCTACAAATTCGGCAGTCAGGGTCGCATCGACCATGATGCCGGAGCCAAGTGGGGTCAGGGTGGCTTCTATCTTGACCTCTCGGCCTTCAGGAATAGCGATCATTTCCGGGCCGATACGCGACGGGGATGGCCCCGTCTGCGTCAGGGTTTCCGGCAGTCCATCGCCTTTGAGGACGCCGGAAACATCAAATACGAAAGGATTGTTAGCCATAGCCCTTTCAGACTACAACGAATCGCTTCCCTTGCTAGTACTCGTCGGCTTCACCCTGGCCACGGCGAGCGCGGTCTGCACCGGAGACGCCCGCCCCACGACGCAGCGCGGAGCGGTCGGTGGAGACAGTGCGCAGCACGGTGTTGAGGGTCTCCTCGAACTCTGCGAGCTTGGAGTCGACATAGTCGTCGCACTCTGCGCGCAGGCGGGAGGATTCAGCGTGTGCGTCTTCGACGAGGCGATGTGCCTCTTCGTCTGCGCGACGCATGACCTCAGACTCGGAGATCAAGCGCTTCTGCTCCTTCAGGCCCTGGTCGACGGAGCGCTGGTATTCCTCGTTGCCGGTTTCCACAAGGTGATCGGCTTCGCGCTGAGCACTGTTGATGGTGGTTTCTGCAATGTCGCGAGCGCGGGTGATCATCATGTTCGACTCTTCCTCGGCGCCCGAGACGAGTCGAGTTGCGTGGTCCTGGGCGTCCGACAGCACCGTCTCCGATTCGGCTTGGGCGTCGGAAACGATGCGACGGGCGTCCTCTTCGGCGTCGCCAACGAGAACGTCGGCGCGTTCCTGGGCCCCGCGCAGGATTTCGTCCTGCTTGTCCAGAACGTCCTGGGCGTCGTCTAGATCGCCGGGCAGGGCGTTGCGGAGGTCGTCGAGAAGAGCGAGCATCTCATTGCGGGGCACCATGCAGTTGGAGGTCATCGGCACGCCGTAGGCCTGCTCCATCGTCTGCACTAACTCATCGAGGGCTTCAAAAACGCGGTACATAGTTGCACAGCGTACTGGATGAAGCTCTAAATCACGCCTTGCGCCAGCATCGCGTCGGCAACCTTTTTAAACCCAGCGATATTTGCGCCCACAACATAGTCGCCCGCGCGGTCATATTGCTCTGCGGTTCGTGCCGCGGTCTTGAAGATGTTGGACATGATGCGCTGCAGACGGTCGTCGGTGTATTCGAAGGACCAGGAGTCACGGGAAGCGTTTTGCTGCATCTCCAGCGCAGAGGTAGCAACACCACCGGCATTAGCCGCTTTACCTGGGCCGAAAGAGACCTTATTAGCCCGGAAGACCTCGGTCGCTTCGTGCGTGGACGGCATATTGGCGCCCTCCGCGACGTACTTCACACCGTTGTCGACGAGGCGTTGGGCATGCTCGCCGTTGAGCTCATTTTGGGTTGCGCACGGCAACGCCACGTCAGCTTCGAGGTCCCAAATGGAGCCGTCGGTGTGGTAGGTCGCCCCGGTGGCTTCTGCGACATAGTCGGAAACGCGTCCGCGACGGTTTTCCTTGATGTCGATCAGGAGCTCAGTATCAACCCCATTCGGGGTCTCCACCCAACCGGAGGAGTCGGAGAAGCCAACGACAGTTGCACCAAGCGCCTGCGCCTTCTTGATCGCATAGGTGGCAACGTTGCCGGAGCCGGAGACAATCACGCGTGCACCGTCAATGGATTCGCCGTTGGTACGCATCATTTCGTCGGTGAAGTACACAGCGCCGTAGCCCGTGGCTTCCTTGCGCACGAGGGAGCCACCCCATGTCAGCCCCTTACCGGTGAGCACGCCCGACTCGTGCTGGTCCACCAGGCGGCGGTACTGGCCAAACAGGAAGCCGATTTCGCGCCCACCCACGCCGATGTCACCCGCGGGGACGTCGCGGTATTCGCCGATGTGGCGCCACAGTTCAGTCATGAAGGATTGGCAGAAGCGCATGATCTCAGCGTCGGACTTGCCCTTCGGGTCGAAGTCGGACCCGCCTTTGCCGCCGCCGATGGGCAGACCGGTGAGCGAGTTTTTGAAGATCTGTTCAAAGCCAAGGAATTTGATGATGCCCAGGTTCACGCTCGGGTGGAATCGCAGACCGCCCTTATAGGGGCCGAGCGCGGAGTTGAACTGGACACGGAAGCCGCGGTTGACGCGCACGTTGTTGTCATCGTCGATCCACGGGACGCGGAAGATGATCTGACGCTCCGGCTCGCAGAGGCGCTCGATGAGGCCGTAGTCGGCGTAGTGCGGGTCTTTTTCCAGGACGATCTTCAGAGAGTCGAGCACCTCGGCAACTGCTTGGTGGAACTCGGGTTCTCCCGCGTTTCGCTCGAGCACCCTGTCGTAAAAACTCGCAACTTCCTGGTCGATTGCACTCATGGGACCCCGCCTCCAATTTCTATAGGCTTGCAGAATTGTTTACCGGAAAGATGCTACAACACATCTCGCCCGCCCGCGGAATTTTGCGGTCTTCCGGTTAAACTTGCCCGCATGTCTTCCTCTTTCGACCCGGCTCCGTCGCCGAAAATCGTCATCGCCCCGGATTCGTTTAAGTCCACTGCTACTGCGCAGGAGGCTGCTGAATGGCTGGCAGAGGGTGTGACAAGCGTGATCCGCGATGCCCAAATCATCCTTGCCCCGATGGCCGACGGTGGCGAGGGCACGTCCGCGTTGTTTGAGGGGGAACGCATTTGCTTACCGACGACCACAGCAGACGGTCGCCTTACCGAAGCCGAATACACATTCCACGCCCCCTCCTCCACCGCCTATATCGATGTGTCTGCTGCTTCTGGGTTGCCCGCTGTGGAAAAGCCGGTCCCGCTGACCGGCGACACTTACGGCACCGGTGTGCTCATCGCTGATGCGGAGACCCGCGGCGCGAAACGTATCGTGCTTGGTCTCGGTGGCACCGCAACGGTCGATGGCGGTACCGGCATTCTGGTGGCGCTCGGTGTCAACCCCCTCGACGCTGCTGGCTATCAGCTAAAACCTGGCGGTGGCGCTTTGGAAAACCTTGCGGATTTCGACACTGCCAAAGTCAATGTCCCTGCTGGCGCTATGGAGTGGGTGCTGCTCACTGACACGTCTGCACCAGCAACAGGCCCGAACGGTGCAGCTCACGTGTTCGGCCCACAAAAGGGCGCGACCGCCGACGATGTTGAACTCTTGGATCGTGGCCTTGCTCGACTGTGCGAGGTCGCAGAGATCGACCCCACAACCCCGGGGCTTGGTGCGGCGGGCGGCGTGGGCATCGGCCTGACATGGCTTTCCACCATGCTGCACGGGACCGATTCCCACGTGCATATCGTGCCCGGCGCGCGCGTTGTCGCAGATTCCAACGGGCTGACTGAGCAGATCGATGGCGCTGCGTTGGTGATCACCGGCGAAGGTCGCTTCGATGGACAGACAGGCACCGGCAAGGTGGCGTCTGTGGTCGGCGAGCTTGCTGCGGAAGCAGGTGCGGTATTCGCGATTGCTGCAGGGCGTTTCGACGAGCAGCCCGCCAACGGAACTCTCGCAGTGACGCTGCCCGAGATTGACGACGTCCGCGAGCAGCTCGTTCGCGCCGGTGCGGAGATTGCGGTCGCTTACCTCAACACTTCAACTGTCCAGGGATAAATCGACGGGGCCTCGAACTTGTCCTGGTCCTCGAGCGCCACGGGGTCGCGTGGCAGGTCACGCTTGGGGGTCAGGATGCGTGAGAGCCCCATAGCGAGGCGGTTAATACTGTCCGCGCCTTCGGACTCGATGCGGTAGCGGTGGATTTCAGCGTCGTCTGCTGGCTCGCCGCGGTCGTGTTCATAGGTTTCGGCGAGCTGGGCGTGCACGGTGTCGTCGATACGCACTTGCTCCATAGTCACGCTGCCGGAGGTGAGCATCTCGCGGCGCACCAGGATGTCGAGGGCGCGCTGGAATGCGTCGCGTACCTCTGGAGCTGCCGCGGGTGGGACGAGGACGTCGAATTGAATGACAGACATGGGCATAAGGCTAGACGCTCGGGGCGGTAGGGTGTCGTTCATGTCTCACGCTGCTGTCAACCCGACGCCCGCGCAGCACACAGCGCTGCAACGTATGAAGGACGGCACGTTAAAGCAGGTCAATCCGTTCACCGGAACCCATGTGTGGACGGTGCCTGGCCGTGGCAACCGTCCGCTTCACCCCCAGCCGAACGAACCTGCAGCACTTGGCCCCGGCGCGCACACCGATACGTGTAATTTCTGCGCGGACCGCATGCTGCATACTCCCCCGGAGCGTTCGCGACTGGTGACTACCAGCACGGGTTTCGACATTCTGCGCAATGTCATGCCGGATGAACTCGATGCGACACAGGCCGACTTTCGGCGCGTGCCCAACCTGTTCGAGATCGTTTCTTACGACTACTGGCGCGAAAACTATGGTGCGGAAATGTCAAAAGATTGGCAGGAGCACATGGAGCGCTACCTGTCGGACCCGTCTGGCCGACACCACGTGTTGGATATTGTGCGCACGCGCTTGTCTGCGTCGGGTCAGGATCCGGATCTGCCGGACGAGCAACTGCTCAGCATCGCGCCTGCTTATTTTGGTGGTGGGCACGACGTCATCATTGCAAGGCGGCACTTTATCGACGACGCCCGCGACACCTCCGACCTCGCAGGCTCAGGCTCGCTCACTGCGGATGAGCATTACCAGTTCATCGCCTTCACCGTCGATTCGTTGCACGACCTCATCACTCACCACCGTCACGCCCGCTATGTTGTGGTGTTTCAAAACTGGCTCGCCGCAGCCGGCGCGTCCTTTGAACACCTGCATAAGCAGTTGGTTGCTATCGACGAGCATGGCGTCAACGCTGAGTCCGAAATCGCCAAGTTGCAGCAGCACCCGAACATGTACAACGACTGGGGTGTGAACCCCGCTTTCGACAACAACCTGGTCATCGCGGAGAACGACCACGCCGTCCTAGTTGCCGGTGTGGGGCACCGCTACCCCACGATGACGGTGTATTCGAAGTCGGAAGCATGCGAGCCATGGCTGCACACTGACGACGAGGTCCGTGCCATGTCGGACCTGCTCCACGCCGCACACGCCGCGACCGGTACCCGTGTGGCCACGAACGAAGAGTGGCACTACAAACCACACGATGTCGAGGTGCCAATGCCGTGGCGTATCAATGTGAAGTGGCGCATCTCTACTGTTGCGGGTTTTGAGGGCGGCACGCAGATCTTCGTCAATACGCTTTCGCCCTTTGATGTCCACGACCGCGTCACCACGGAACTGGAGCGCTTGCGTGCCGTGGGAACGGTCGCGCCTAGTATCCGTATAGGCCAAGAATGCACGCCTAGGCCGAACGTGCTGCGCTATACCCAAGGTTTGGCCCCGAACGTAGAGAGGTAACGAGACTATGAGCAACATCGCCGACATCTTGGATACGTACCAGGTTGATGCAGCCTGGCAGCGCCGACTCTACGAGGAACTGCACGCTAACCCGGAGCTCTCCATGCACGAGGAGGAGACCTACCAGCGAATCCTGCATGAGTTGAAGCCGCTTGATTGCGAGGTTGTTGCCCCGATTGGCAAGTACGGCATCTGCGCAGTCTTTCGCAACGGTGAAGGCCCGACAGCGCTCTACCGAGCCGACTTTGATGGCCTTCCGGTCACGGAGCGCACCGGCGTACCGTTTGCTTCCCGCAAGGTGGTCACCACTGCGGATGGGCACACGACCGGCACGATGCACGCTTGCGGCCACGACATCCACACCACGGCTCTGCTGAGCTTGTGCCACGTCATGGACAACACGCGCGACCACTGGTCGGGCACGTTTATCGCATTGTTCCAGCCTGGCGAGGAGCTGGCTGCGGGCGCCCAAGACATGGCCGATGGCGGCCTGGCTGAGAAGGTGCCCACCCCGGACGTGGTGTTGGGCCTGCACGTGATGCCTGGTCGCGCTGGCGAGGTCATGTCCAAGCCCGGCCCGCAGTTCGCTGCTTGTGATTCGATCAGGGTGCACATTCCCGGCCGTTCGGCCCACGGTTCGATGCCGCACAACTCGGTGGATCCCACGTTTACTGCCGCGATGATTATCGCTCGTCTGCAGGCGATTGTGGGGCGTGAGGTCAATCCGGCGGATTTCGCGGTGGTCACCGTCGGCAGCATGAGTGCTGGGCGCGCGATCAATATCATTCCAGGGTCGGCGGAGTTGGTGCTCAACTGCCGTTTCTACGACGACAAGGTCAAGGCACGCGTGTATGCCGCCATCGAGCGTGTTGTCCATGCCGAGGTAGCTGCCTCGGGCGCGGAGGGCACGGCTGGCATCGAGTACTTTGCTCACGGCGAACTGTTGGACAACGACGAGGCGGTCTTTTCCGCAGTGCGCGCGAACTTCGATGCGGTGTTCGGTGAGGACTCGGTCACGTCGGATCCGAAGACGGTTTCCGAGGACTTCCCGATCATCGGTCAAACGTTTGGGGCGCCGTACCTCTTCTGGCTCATCGGATGCACCCCGCGCGACGTGTGGGATCGTGCTGTCGCGGAGGATAGGGTTGCCGAGGATGTTCCGGTCAACCATATGCCGAACTTCCTGCCGGATTATGAGCCCACGATTTCTGCTGCCACACGCTCGGCCGCAGTTGCTGTCTTGACCTACCTAGCTGGCTAACTGGCGGTACGCTTGGGCGCCATGACGTTCTCCAAGCAGTCACCCGCATTTGAGCAGACGATCGCAGGCCATGTCCGTGGCTTTGCCGGCAAGTCGCCGCAAGCCGCAACCGTAAAGAAGTTTTGGACCGGCTTGTCGGCCGCTGTCGTTGAGCAGATCGCCGACGATTGGGATGAAACTCGCAACACCTACCGCAAGACTCGTCGCGCTGCGTATTTCTCGGCGGAGTTTTTGCAGGGCCGTGCGCTGCTGAACAATCTGACGAACCTTGGGCTCGTCGATAAGGCTGAGGCTGTGGCCCGCGAGTTGGGCCACGAGCTCTCCGACGTGTTGGAGGCAGAACACGACGCGGCACTGGGCAATGGCGGGCTCGGCCGCCTCGCCGCCTGCTTCTTGGATTCGGCAGCGACGCAGGACTATCCGCTGACCGGCTATGGCCTGCTGTACCGCTACGGGTTGTTCCGCCAGGAGTTCGAGGACGGCTTCCAGCGCGAGCACCCGGACCGTTGGAAGGAATCGTTCTACCCGTTTATCGTGCGTCGTGGCTCTGAGCAGCGCATTGTTCATTTCGACGACATGGATGTGCGCGCAATTCCGTACGACATGCCGATCACGGGTTACGGCACGAACAATGTGGGCACACTGCGTCTGTGGGACGCTTCCCCGATCGATGAGTTCGACTATGACGCGTTCAATTCTCAGCGCTTTGCCGACGCGATCCTTGAGCGCGAGGCTGTCCACGACATCACGCGTGTGCTCTACCCGAACGACACCACGTACGCCGGCAAGTTGCTGCGCGTGCGTCAGCAATACTTCTTCGTGTCTGCATCGTTGCAGGAACTTATCGACGACTACCGCGCCGCCCACGGCGACGACCTGCGCAACTTCCACAAGTACAACTCGATCCAGCTCAACGACACACACCCGGTGCTCGGCATTCCTGAGCTAATGCGTTTGCTTATGGACGAGCACGGACTCGGCTGGGACGACGCCTGGGAAGTCACCACCAACACGTTTGCCTACACCAACCACACGGTGCTGCAGGAGGCGCTGGAGACCTGGGAGGAGTCCATCTTCAAGCAGCTCTTCTGGCGCATCTGGGAGATTGTGGAAGAGATTGACCGCCGTTACCGCCTTGATATGGAGGCACGTGGGGTTGATCCAGAAACGGCGCACCACCACTCCCCGATCCACGACGGTCGCGTCCACATGGCATGGATCGCCTGCTACGCCTCCTATTCGGTCAATGGTGTGGCTGCGCTTCACACGGAGATCATCAAACGCGACACGCTCGGCTTCTGGCACGGGCTGTATCCGGAACGTTTTAACAACAAGACCAACGGTGTGACCCCTCGCCGTTGGTTGCGTATGTGCAACCCGCGCTTGTCCGAGCTGTTGGACCGTCTCGCGGGTTCGGACGAGTGGGTTACCGACCTTTCCAAGCTGCAGGAGCTACGCCACTTCGCGGACGACCCGGATATCATGCGCGAGCTGCGCGAGATCAAGGCAGCGAACAAACGTGACTTCGCCGGATGGATCAACGCCCGCCAGGGTGCGGTGATCGACCCGGACTCGATCTTTGACACCCAGATCAAGCGTCTGCACGAGTACAAGCGCCAGTTGATGAACGCCCTGTACATCCTGGATCTGTACTTCCGGATCACCAAGGATGGCGAGCACAACATTCCGAAGCGCACGTTCATCTTTGGTGCGAAGGCGGCCCCGGGGTACGTCACGGCGAAGGGCATCATCAAGCTCATCAACACCATCGCAAACCTGGTGAACAATGATCCGGTTGCTTCCCAGTTCATCCACGTGGTGTTCGTGGAGAACTACAACGTCTCCCCCGCCGAGCAGATCATCCCGGCAACGGATGTCTCTGAGCAGATTTCCACCGCTGGCAAAGAGGCCTCGGGCACATCGAACATGAAGTTCATGATGAATGGCGCGCTCACGCTGGGCACGATGGACGGTGCGAATGTGGAGATCGTCGATGCCGTCGGCGAGGACAACGCTTACATTTTCGGTGCCCGCGAGGAGAACCTGCCGGAGCTGAAGGCTCACTACAACCCGCGCCAGGTTGCGGAGCAGACCCCAGGGCTGATGCGCGCGCTCGATGCGCTTGTCGACGGCACCTTGGATGACCGTGGCACCGGTGCATTCCATGACATTCGCGCATCGCTTCTCGACGACAACGGCTACGGCGAGCGCGACGTCTTCTACGTCTTGGGTGACTTTGCCGATTTCCGTGACACTCGTGATCGCATGGCTGCTGACTACTACGCCGACCAGGACGAGTGGGCGCGGAAGTGCTGGATCAACATTTGCGAGTCTGGCCGATTCTCCTCCGACCGCACCATCCGCGACTACGCCGACGAGGTCTGGAAGATCAGCCCAACCCCGATCAACTAATCGCGCACCATGCGTTTGGTGGTGATCTTGTCCCGCTCATGGGTTTTCGACTCACCATCAAACGCAAAGCCTTGCTTGGTGTAGAAGGCCTGGGCGCGGTCGTTGAAGTCTGCGACCCAGAGGAATGCTGGTTCGCCGGGGTGGATGACGGCGTCGAGAAGCTTCGGCGCCACTCCTGTCCCTGCTGCGTCCTCGAGCAGGTACAGGTTGCGAAGTTCGGTGCGCTCGCCTGGGATGCCGTACGCCAACCCGATGATCTTTCCGTCGAACTCCGCGATTGCGACGCGGCCGTTCGGGTTGCGGAAGTACTCGACCCACTGTTGTTCGAGTGCTGCGTGATCGTCGAGGACGTCGTCGTCAATATGCCCCCGGAATGCTTGGGCACGGGAGCGGTAGTGCATGTCGGCAATGGCGATGGCGTCTTGTGCGCTTGCTTGTCGGATGCTGGCGTCCATGCGCGTCAACGCTATACGATTCCGAATCGATGATCCTGCTCATTGACAATTACGATTCATACACGTTCAACCTCGCCCACCTCATCGCCGAGGCCGCCGGCCGCGAACCACTCGTTGTGCCTGCTGGCGAGGGTGCTGACCTTCCACAGCGAGTGCGCGCCGGCGAATTCAGCCACGTTGTGATCTCCCCCGGGCCAGGTACCCCCGAACGCGAGGAAGACTTTGGTACGTCCCGGCGCGTGATTGAGGCTGCCGCCGATTCCCGGGTCCCGCTGCTGGGTGTGTGTCTGGGCCACCAGGGTCTGGCGATGCTCGCAGGAGCCTCCGTCACTCGTGCGCCGGAGCCTCGCCACGGGTTCGTTTCCACAATTACCCATTCCGGTGAGGGCATCTTCGCCGGTATTCCGCAGGGTTTTCAGGTGGTGCGCTACCACTCTCTACACGTCGAGGAAATCCCTGGCGTCACCGTGCACGCTCGCAGCGAAGACGGCGTCATCCAGGCGCTCAAGGTCGATGGCGCTCCGCATTGGGGTGTGCAGTTCCACCCTGAATCCGTGCTGACTGAGCACGGCGCCGCGATCATGCGTAACTTCCTCGGCGGCTGGCGGTTGCTGCACCGCGAGGTGCCCGGCGCACTCGACTGCCAGCGCGTCTTCAACGCGATCAAGCGCGACGGCAACGATGCGTTTTTCCTCGATTCCGCCGACCCCCGCGGGCGTTTCTCCATCCTCGGAGACACCGCGGGCGCCCTGTCGCGCTCGTTTCGCTATTCGCTTGGTAGCGACCCCGATATCCTCCACACCCTCCAACACGAACTATCCGCCCCTCTCCACGACGCGCCTGACCTGCCCTTTACCGGCGGTGTCATTGGGTACCTCGGCTACGAGTGCGCGGAACTTACGCTCCCGATCACGCTGCGCCACCGCTCGCCGTACCCGGATGCTTACTTTGTGCGCCCGCAATCGTTCATCGTTTACGACCACGAGGCCGAAACCGCCCACTTGTGTGCACTCGCCGGCGACGGCACGGATGCACTCCTTGACCGCCTCGAGAAGGCCTTGGATGGGGCGGACGGTGAGCGGGGGTCGTCGATAAGCAATGGCTCCTGGAGCAACCCCGACTACCTCGACTGCATCGAGAAAGCACAGGACCTGCTGCGCGCCGGTGAGAGTTACGAGGTCTGCCTGACCGACACCTACACCGCCGAAGCGACCGGCGAGATCTATGCGCCGCTGCGTGAGCACAACCCCGCGCCATATGCCGCGCACCTCATTTTCGACGGTGTGGAAGTCGCCAGCGCCTCGCCCGAACGTTTCCTCACCGTGCGTGGCCGCGAGGTGGAGGCCAAGCCGATCAAGGGCACCATCGCCGCTGATCAGGACCCCACATTGCTTCACGACGACAAAACCCGCGCCGAAAATCTCATGATCGTCGACCTGCTGCGCAACGATCTTTCCCGCGTCTGCGAACCCGGCAGCGTACAGGTCCCGGGTCTGATGCAGGTGGAGTCGTATGCCACCGTGCACCAACTGGTTTCCACCATCACCGGGCAGCTACGCGAGGGAGCCACTGCCGTCGACGCCATCCGTGCCACCTTCCCGCCCGGTTCCATGACCGGCGCACCGAAACTACGGACGTGTGAAATCATCGACCGGCTGGAAACCTCCCCGCGCGGAGTCTACTCAGGCGCGCTCGGCTACATCGGGTTCGACGGCCAAGCGGACCTATCCGTGGTCATCCGCACCGCCGTGCGCGCCTGCTCCACCGTCACCGTCGGAGCAGGCGGCGCGATCGTACTCGCCTCCGACCCTTCCGCTGAGCTCGCCGAGCGTAACCTGAAGGCCCAGTCCGTGCTGGGAGCATGGAATGCGTAGGTACACCTGGCGCGGCGACTTCGTCGGGTGCGATGTCTCCAACATCCCCCTCGATGTAGCCGACTCCTGGCGTCACTCGAACGGCCACACCAACGGCCTCGGCCTGCACCTGGAGCGTTTCGCCCGATCTGCCGGCCCGCTACCCGACGGCTTTGTCGACGCGATGCTGACGCTACTCAGCACCGGCGAGCTTTTTCCCCGCATCGCGCTGTCTCGAGGCGAACTGCTTCTCGACGTCCGCCCCGCCCCTCCCGCGCGCCCCACCACCTCACTGACCTACACGCAAGCCCCAGACCCGCGCACCCAGCCCGAGGTGAAAGGCCCCGACTTCGCCGCATTTCACGCGTACCGTTCGCGGTACCAGGTGGCGGGAACGGACGACACGGTGGTCGTCGATAAGCATGGCGCCATGCTGGAAACAACCACCGGCGCGCTGGTGATGTGGGACGGCGACACGCTGTGCATCCCCGACGGCGTGTGGCTGCCGAGTGTCACACTGCACCAGGTTGTCGCGCGCGCCGAGAAGTTAGATATGCGGGTGGAGCGCCGTCAGCTCAAACCCGAACTCGCCGCCAAGCACCCGTTGTGGTTCCTCAACTCGCTCCACGGCATTAGCCCCGTCAGCGAACTGCATGTAGGCGGCGATGTGATCACTCCGCCGGTCCACCCAAGTTTCAACGAGTGGCGCGACTGGTGGTGGGGCAGTTTTACGACCGAATGGCACATCGAGGCATAGCGAAACACCGTGGGTCCCCAGGACTATGCCACTGCATAGTCTCTACAACCGCCAACACTCTATGCCGCTGCATAGCGTCGCACCACAGGCACAACCGAAACCCAGCGAGCCTCCGGGACTATGCCGACCGCTCGGCGAGCACGCGCCCTGTTGCGGTGTCGCACTTTGCGAGCTCTGACGGGGTGCCCGAAGCCACAACTTGTCCGCCGTCGGCGCCAGCGCCGGGGCCCATCTCGATGACACGGTCCGCCTGCGCGATCACGGAGACGTCATGCTCGACCACGATCACGGTTTGGCCCGCTTCGACGAGGCTGTTGAGTTCCTTGACTAGCAGTGAGATGTCGGCCGGATGCAGGCCGGTGGTGGGCTCGTCGAGGAGGTACACGGTGTGGCCCCGGCGCGAGTTGCGGGAGCGCTGCAACTCGGTGGCGAGTTTGATGCGCTGTGCCTCGCCACCGGACAGTTCGGGCGCGCCCTGGCCGAGGCGCAGGTACCCCAGCCCCACGGCTTGCAGAGTTTCGACGGCGCGCAGGATCTTCGGTTCGTCGGCGAATACGTCCGCGGCTTCGTCGACGGTCAACTCCAGCACGTCCGTAACGCTGAGTCCTTCCCAGGTCACTTCGAGGGTTTCGTCGTTGTAGCGTGCACCGCCGCAGTCGGGGCAGGTGGTGTACGAGCCGGGCAGGAACACGAGCTCGACTTCGATCTTGCCGGCGCCGCCGCAGGTCGGGCACTGCCCTTGCTTGACGTTGTAGGAAAAGCGCGACACGCTCCATTTGCGTCGCTTTGCTTCGTCGGTTGCGGCGAAGAGTTTGCGCACGCCGTCGAAGAGTCCGGTGTAGGTGGCCAGGGTTGACCGCGGGGTGCGCCCGATCGGCTTTTGGGTAATTTGCACGACGCGGGTGACAGCGTCAAAGCCATCATGCTTATCGACGCCCCACTCGCCCTCCTGTCCCACCTCATCGTCTTCATCAACAACGGTAGAGGCGGCGTCGCGAAGGACACCGGCGAGAACGGTGCTGACCAGCGTCGACTTGCCTGAACCAGACACACCAGCCACGGCGGTGAACTGCCCCATCCCAAACGACACATCCAGGCCGTCGATGGAGCGGGCCGAGACACCGGACAGGGAAAGTTCGCCGGTTGCGGCGCGGGGGTCGTCGTTAAGCGAGAGCTTGCGGTTGGCAAGCGCGCGGGCAGTTGGCGCATCGCCGGAGTATTCGCTGGTGGGGCCGGAATAGACCACTTCGCCGCCGCGCTCACCCGCGAGCGGCCCGACGTCGACGAGCCAGTCAGTCTGGGCAACGAGTTCCATGTCGTGTTCCACCAAGAGAACGGAATTGCCTGCGTCGATGAATCGGCGGCAAATATCCAGCACCGCACCACGCTCGGACGGGTGTAGGCCCGCTGACGGCTCGTCGAGCACATACGCCACACCGAACAGGCCTGAGCGCAGCTGCGAGGACAAACGGATGCGCTGCAACTCACCCGCGGACAACGTGGGCGCGGGCCGATCCAGGCTCAAGTGCGCAAGGCCCAAGTCGAGTGCGGACTGCACCGCGGGCAAAATCTGTTTGAGCAGCAAGTCTTCGGCGGAGCCCTCCGAGGGCTTCTGTGCCGCGAGTACCTCATAGACACGGTCGAGAGGCAAGGCGCCGAGCTCGTCGATGGGCATGCCAGCATAGGTAACCTTGAGTGCTTCCGGGTTGAGGCGACGGCCGTGGCAGGTCTCGCAGATGCGTGACTCCATGTAGGACAGCACGCGTTTGCGCAGGGTATCGGACTGTGTTTCGGCGAGTGTATTGGTCAGATACGACGCCACAGATCGCCAGGTGCCTTTGTAGTTTCGCTGGATCTGGTCCTCACCGCGCAAGGGTTTCACGGTCACCACGGGGCGCTCGTCGGTGAACAGGATCCAGTCGCGGTCCTTCTTCGGCAGATCCTGCCAGGGTGAATCGAGGTCGTAGCCCAGCGTCTGCAAAATGTCGTGGAAGTTCTTACCTGCCCACGCGCCGGGCCAGGCTTGGATCGCACCCTCCTCGATAGATAGCGTCGGGTCCGGCACCATCGACTCTTCGGTTGGCTCGTGCACGACACCTGTGCCCTGGCACGTCGGGCACATGCCTTCCGGCGTGTTGGGCGAAAACGAGTCGGAGTACAGCCCCTTCGGGTTATCGCCAGCGCGCGAGTACAGCAGACGAATGCTGTTGGACAGCGCCGAGACCGTCCCCACCGTCGAGCGCGCCCCGCCCCCGGAGGTGGACTGTTCGAGCGCCACGGTCGGCGGCAGTCCCTCAACCGCGCCGACCTGCGGGTCTACTGCAGAACCAATCAGGCGACGCGCAAACGGCGCCACCGACTCCAGGTAGCGCCGTTGTCCCTCCCCGTGGATGGTGCCGAACGCCAGCGACGACTTGCCGGAGCCTGACACCCCTGTCACCGCAACGAGAGTGCCGCGTGGGATATCCACGTCCACGTTGCGCAGGTTGTGTAGGTGGGCATCGCGTACTTGGATTCCGGCATGTGTTTCAGGCATGCCCACCAGGGTAACGCGTTAGGGGTTTCGCGTGTCCTCGCCAAGTTGGTGCACGAGGATCGTGTTGGTAGTGCCCGCAACTCCTGGCGGGGTGCCCGCGACGACCACCATGGTGTCGCCTTCGTGGTACTGGTCCATGGCCAGCAATTGCTTGTCCACAACCTTGACCATCTCGTCGGTGCTGTTGACCTCATCGCACAGGAACGTCTCCGCACCCCAGGTCATGGCCAATTGCGAACGCACCTGCTGCACCGGTGTGAACACGAGCAGTGGCAGGTCCGGGTGCAGACGCGCCACGCGGCGTGCAGTATCGCCGGAGGTCGTAAACGTGACAATCGCACGTGCGTTAAGTCGCTGCGCAATGTCGTTAGCCGAGTAGGACACCACGCCACGCTTGGTGCGCGGAATGTGGTTCAGCGGCGGGACGTTGCCCATCGTTTCAGCAGAGCGGACGATGCGGCTCATGGTGCGCACCACGTTGTGCGGGTCCACACCCACGGATGTCTCGCCGGACAGCATCACGGCGTCCGCGCCGTCGAGCACAGCGTTGGCCACATCGGAGGCCTCCGCGCGGGTCGGGCGGGAGTTCTCAATCATCGAGTCGAGCATCTGCGTAGCGACGATCACCGGCTTCGCATTCTCACGCGCAATCTGAATCACACGCTTCTGCACAGCAGGAACCTGCTCAAGGGGGATCTCCACACCCAGGTCACCGCGGGCAACCATGACGGCATCGAATGCGAGGATGATGGACTCCAACGCGTCGACAGCCTCGGGCTTTTCCAGCTTTGCGACGACCGGAACGCGCCGACCCACCTCATCCATGATCTCGTGCACGAGCTCGACATCAGACGGCGAACGGACGAACGACAACGCGATAATGTCCACGCCAAGCTTCAGCGCGAAACGCAAGTCTTCCTTGTCCTTTTCGCTCAACGCCGGTACGGAAATGTCCATACCGGGAAGCGAGACACCCTTGTTGTTCGACACCGGGCCGCCCTCGGTGACGCGGCAGACGACGTCATTGCCGTCGATGTCGGTGCAGACGAGGCCGACCTTGCCGTCGTCGACAAGCAAACGGTCCCCCGGCTTCGCATCCTGCGCAAGCTGCTTGTACGTCGTAGACACACGGTCGTGCGTACCTACAACATCGTCGACGGTGATGCGGACGGTTTCGCCCGTCTCCCAGTAGGTTTTGCCGTCGCCTTCAAAGCGGCCAAGGCGAATCTTCGGGCCCTGCAAGTCCGCCAAAATGCCGACCGCATGGCCGGTCTCATCAGTGGCTTCGCGCACCCAACGGTAATTCTGCTCGTGATCCGGGTAATCGCCGTGCGAAAAGTTCAGGCGCGCGACATCCATGCCGTCGCGCACGAGTCCTAAGATCGCATCCTTGCTGGCCACAGCGGGACCGAGCGTACAAACGATCTTCGTTTTCCTATCCACGTTTTCCAACCTCACCTTCGTAGGCTTCTCGCGTGTCTTCCACCGCAACACGGTACTCCGGATTGTCCTCTTCTGCCGTGGACGGTGCGTTGTAATCCGGATCGACCTCTTCCGGGGTCTCGCGCCCCTTCGGTGTGCGCATGAACATCACCACCGCGATGATGAACAAGATTGCGGTCATCCAGGTGTTGACGCGCAGGCCGAGGATGAGCGTGGCTTCGTCGCTACGCATCAGCTCGATGAAGAACCGGCCAAGGGTATAACCCGCGACATAGAGCCAAAACACGCTGCCATGGCCCAGGCGCCGGCGGCGGTCAATCCAGATGAGCAGGAAGAACACCGCAACGTTCCAGATCAGCTCGTAGAGGAACGTCGGGTGCACGCTCGCGATCACCTCACCGGTGGACCGGCCGGTCAGCGGCGCGAACTCCCCCGCCTCGTTGACGCGGTAGTAAATATCCAGCGCCCACGGCACATTGGTTTCGGCCCCATAGAGCTCCTGGTTGAAGTAATTGCCCAACCGGCCGATGCCTTGGGCGAGAATCACCGTCGGCGCAACTGCATCCGCAAGTGGCGCGAACGGAAGGCCCTTGCGGCGCATCATCACCCACACGCACAGGGTTCCCAGCGCGACTGCGCCGATGATGCCCAAACCACCCGACGTGATGTCGAAAGCCTTCCACGGATTCTTGCCTTCACCGAAGTACTTATCGTAATCCGTGATCACGTGGTAAAGGCGCCCGCCGATAATGCCGGTCGGGATAATCACGATCGCTGCATCCCAGATCGTCTCCGGATTACCACCGCGGGCCTTGTAGCGACGCAGGGAAATCAACAGCGCGACAACAATGCCCGCCATGATGCACAGCGCATAGGCACGAATCGGAATCGGTCCGAGCTGCCACACCCCCTGCGGCGGGGAAGGAATGTTTGCCAGAAGTGTTGTTTGCACGCCCAACAGTGTGCCAGTTTAATTCCGCGATGGACAGGCTGGGTGCTGTCCCGCGGCCGCCAAAGAGCGGGTTGCCTCGTACACATCGCCAGACGCCATCACAGCCTCCGCTGCCAACACGGCATCCGCACCACACGCGGCGGCGTCCATCAGGTCACGCGGAGTGGTCACACCACCCAGGCTGATCTTGATCACTTCGGTGGGAAGCCCCGGCGCGATATCCGCAAAGGCGTTGCGGTTGAGGTCGTTGGTGTCAAAGGTCCAGGAGTTCACCGCGATCACACTCACGCCGGCCTTAAGGGCCCGATCCGCCTCCGCTGGCGTGCGCACCTCGGCCACACCGACCATGCCCAGCGATTCCACTCGGTCCAGCAGTGCCTCCAGGCGCGGCTGCTCGAGGATGCCTACCTGCAGCGGGAGCATGTCGGCGCCGTAGCAACGGGCCTCGTGGATCTGGTACGGGTCGACGATGACATCGCGACACACCATCGGCAGGCTTACGGCTGCGCGGGCGTTGGCCAGATCTGCCAGGGAGCCGTCGAAACGCAGCCGCTCTGTCTGGCAAGCGATGAGGTGGGCGCCACCGCGCTCGATGTCTTGGGCAACCGACTCGATCGAGCGTCTGCCTACCGCGGTTGGGCCAAAAACTGGCGAGTTGCGTTTGATCTCCACGATGACCCCGCAGCCGTGGCGCAAAAGTGCTGCTTTAGCATCGCGGGTTGGGGGCATGTCGCGCGAGCGGGCCTTGATTTCCTGGAACGGCACGACCGCTTCGCGTTTTTCGACATCACGGAGCACACCAGCGACAACGTTTGATACTGCGCTCGGTGCCGACATGCGCCTACCTCCAGGTGATACGGCCTATAGCGCTATAGGTTAGCGGTTGCCCTGCGTAGGACGAAAATCCTCGTCACCAGTTTCGGTCGGGTCGATATCCGCGTCGAGCGCATCCCACATCACGCGTCCGGAATCCGGCTCCTCTTTCAGGTCGTGACGGATGGTTTCTTTGCGCACAGCTTCCTTCTCGTATTTGTGTTGCTTCGGCGCATCCTCGCCAGGCTTGACGACGAGCATCGCACCGCCAATCACCCCCAGCACACATCCCACGATCGTGAGTACTGGGCCTACCACAGCAACGTCGGCGGCGGTGATCTCCGCCCAGTTCGCAATAGCAGCGGAGGACGTATCCGTGGCTGCCTGTTCCGCCCCTGCCGTCAAGATGGCGTGGATACGCTCATGGTCAGCACCACGCGCCAGAAGCGCTGCTGCTGGGATGACAGCAGCAGCGGCGGCGAGCGCGCAAATTCCGCCAACGACACGACGACCGACCTTGCGCAACGCAAACGCGGCAATCGCACCGGCGAGCAGCAGCACCGCCACTGCGGTGATCTCGGTGGACCACTCCGCGCCGGTGATGGTTGCTACACCTTCGCCGGAGAGGTCGTCGTTGTACTTCGCGGTCACCCAGTCCATGCGGGAAAAGCCCCACATCACCGCACCCGCCACACCGAGCAGCAGTGCACCGGTTTTGTTCTTCTTCATCTGAAGCGTCCTTCCGCTACTTTGCAACCATCTGGATCGCATCGAGCACAGTACGATGCGCATGCGGTGTACCGATAACCACACCGGCGGTGGTCGGAGTCCATTCCGAACCATCAAACGCGCTTGCGTTCGCCCCTGCACTGCGTGCCAACAACACACCAGCTGCGTTATCCCAGATGTGCGGGGAAAAACTGACCGCAGCCTGGTAGATCCCCTGCGCGACGAAGGCCAGGTCAACGCCGACCGATCCGCTGATGCGCGGCCGCAGGTGCGAATCCGTGAGTGCGCCTGCCAAGTCGAGACGGAACGATGCTGGGTATCGCTGCCTATCCGCCGAGGCCAACGAGCCAATCCCCACCTGCTCCGCAGCGGAAGTCAGCGCACCAACCGGTGGCAAGGCGTTGCCGTTGAGGTGCACGGGCTCGCCATCGACCGCGGTGAGGCGCATGTTCAGCAGCGGCGCATCGGTAATCGCTGCGACCGGTTTTCCACCAAGCAGCAGCGTGCACAGGATGGCGCAGTTCGGATTGCCGGACGAGTAGTTCGACGTACCGTCGATCGGGTCAACAACCCAGCACGCCTCCGGATCAAACGACCCGCCTTGTTCCTCGCCGTACACCGCAATGCCAGTCGTGTCCGTCAGACGCTTGCGCAACAGCTTCTCAATGATCAGATCAGCCTCTGTGGCAAAGTCGCCGGCCCCCTTGCGCAGTGCAGGAGCAGCCCCCACTTTGTCGACGAATACCTCACGCGCCTCATCAACCGCGCACAATGCAGCATCAAGCAGCTCCGCCGGCTTATGCATGAGACACCTCCGGCTGCAGCTGCTGCACCCAGTTGCCCAGCACGCTCACACCAACCTCACCGGACATGGCTGGGTCGAACGCCATCGCCCACAATGGCCCATTTTCTACAGCGGCAAGGATGCGCTCGCCGTTGATGTCTGCCCAAGACAGTTTCGGGTAGGCGATGAAGTCATCCTCTGCCAACGGGAACGACTTCACGGCTTGTGGCGCGTCGAAGAACACGTCTCCAACAATTCCGGCCAGTAGCTTCGAACCATCTGCCGCCACGACGGGGTACTCCCCCGCTTCAAATGCTGCCTCCACAACTTGGCCCGGCCACTCCCCAAGGCCTGGTGTGGTGCGGCTGCCGGTCACGGCGTCGTCGAAAAGCACGTGCATTCCAGTGCCGACCGCAAGCAGTGCCCTACCCCCTGCCAGACGCTGGCCTACGATGCGATCCCCTTTGATGCGCTTGATCGCCGCAGCAGCGTCTGCAAACGATGCCCCACCAGGCAGGACAAGACCGCTTGCCTGCACAGCCTTGTCGGGGTCAGTGGTGGCAAAAGCATCAGCACCTGCATTCACCAAAGCACTGACAAGGCTGGTGGTGGTCTCACTGCCGAGGTAATCAAGTACCGCGACTGTCGGGCTTGCCGGGGTGTTCGTCATGGTTGCGTAGTGTATCCGCTCCCCCGATTACTGGTTCTTCGGCTGCTTCTTATTCTTCGACGGATAACGACGCGGCGCCTGCACAGCCTTCAAACGAGCCGACAGATTGTTAACTTCCACCACACGGTGGCGGCCCAACTGACGGTCAAGCAACGTGACAATCAGCCCAATCGCGATGACACCGGAGGCGATGCTGAACATCGGCGCGAACGCCATCGTGGCAATGAGCATGCCGTAGAAGGTAGAACCTAGGCCCGTTCCGCCGTCGAAAGCAATGTTCCAGATAGCAGAAGCTTCCGAGGTCTTCGAGCGCGGCAGGCGGTAGAACATCATGGTCAGTGCCTCGTTTTGCACCGCGCCGAAGCCTGCGCCGTAACACAGGGCGGCCAGCAGCATGGTCCACACCGGTAGCTCAAGCGCCAAGATGGCAGCCATGAGCAACACGCCGAGTGCACAAAGGACCTGGCATGGGATGAGCACGGTGCCGGGCTGCCCACGACGGTCCATGATCTTGCCTGCCGTGTAGCGCGAGATCATCGACGCAAAGTTCATCACGCCGAGCATTACGCCGCCCATCGCGGCACCCGTGGCCGGGTCGAGATCACGCATGGAGACCGGCAAGAAGTTCGTGATCGCACCGTAAGCAGTGGTCACAAACATCAACGCGAGTGCCGGCACGAGCACCAGATGCCACATGGGCACATGGACCATGTTTGTGGTCTCTGGCTCGGAATCCGGTGGTGGAATAGCAGGGATCGCCGCACAGGCAATGAGCGAGATGCCACCGATCGATGCGGCGATAATATACACGGCGTCGTACCCAATCCTGTCCACCAGGGCCAAGCCCGATGGCAGCGCAATCATCTGGGCAAGACCGACAACACCACCGAAAATGCCCGTGGCACTGCCGAGCAGGCGCAGCGGTACCAGTTCCGCGATAATCGCTGCCTCAGCCACGGACAATGCACCGAAGCCGATGCCACGAATCGCACTGACCGTCAGCAGCGGCGTTGCGTCCATGCCGATGATGTACCCCAACGCCGGGATACCCAGAAGCATTGAGGCCACTGCCATGACGATGCTGTAGCCGAACTTCCGCAGAGCCCACGGCGTACAAACCTGCGTGAGCACTGTTGCCAGCATGAACACACCAGTGGACAGCCCGGCAAGCGAGGCAGACTGTCCGGCATCGATGACGGCTGTGGGCACTACCGGCAACAGAAGCGACCAGGCGGCGAAGGCAGATGCAACGGCGACGAGCACCGGGATCAAACCACGGGCCCGCCACACATTGGTTAGCGAATCAACCTCGTCGCGGGTAAGGGGCCGAACTCCGAACATCTCACATCACCTCCACCAACATCAGCACACCACCTAGGGCTGCCATAACTGCAAGAAGCGCGAGGACGGCAGTCACCGCTCTTGAGGAGCCGTTCTGATACGACGACCACACTCCACCGACGAGGATGCCTGCAAGGAGGAACAGCAAAAGAATGAAGAATGTGTTTCCGGCACCTGTCACTGGGCGAACCTCCTGCGTTATTGGCGCGTTCAAGCTGTGTACGCCGTCAGTGTAACGACGCAGTCCGATTCCGGCCGTTCGGGGCCTTACAGACGGCTGTCGTCATCCCCGCGTGGTTCACGCGCATAGGCGCGCAGGTTGCCGATCCAAAACACCAGACCAGCTGTCAGCGGCGCAACAGCCCACCCGACCCCCGGCGAAACCGGCGGGACAAGCGTGAAGCTCGATCCGGTTTCCAAGACATCGTGGGTAGGCCTGGGGTGCAGTTTGAGGCTCAACCAGTCACCGAACAGGTAAATCGAGATCGCGCCGAGTACGGCAACGATCATGATCCACAGCATCCACCACACAGAACCGCCGACCCTGCCGCGGCGCACGCTGCGCCACCCCACGGCGCCAAGCACCACCCCGAGCAGGAGTGCCAGCAGCACAAACCACGCAAACCCTGTGAACTGTACATTCACAGGGCTTGCCACTTCGTCGACCCCGATACCGCTGTTTTCTGTGATCACGCCGACGTATGCGGGACGAAGACCACCCCAGGCGAAACCTCCAGCGATACCGAGGAGCAGGGCTAGCGCGAGCAGCCCTGCACCAGATCCCATCACTAGTTGCAGAACTTCCAGCGGCCGTCTTCCTTCTCGAAGATCATGACCTGGGTTTCTTCACCGTTTGCGTTCTTTGCAGTCAGGTTGGCAGACGCACGGTTACCGTCCACACGAACGTCGGAAATGCTGACCTCGGACTTCGGCAGCTCGAGCGCCTGGCCCTGCTGCTCAGCAAGGCGGCCCGCCTCTTCAACCTGCTCAAGGGTCAGACCCTGACGCTCCAGTTCCTCCATCATCGGGTCAGCGACTGCCTTACAGGAATTGTCCAAGATGGTGCGGGTCCAGTCAGCGAAAGAACCCGGGTTAAGCACAGCACGTGCAGTGTCTTCCATCTGCTTGCGGTCTTCGTCGGTACCTTCCTGTGCGCCCTCGAGCGGCTGGTTGGTGTTTTCCGGCATGCCGTTCTCAAACGGATTGGCAAGGGTCGGGGCCTCGCCCTGGTTGCCGCCCTCTTCCTTCGACTCCTTCTTCTTCGAAGTCGTGGCGGTTGCCTTCTTCTCGTCCTTCTTTGCGTCGTCCTTCTTTCCTTCGCTCTTATCGGCATTCTCGGACACCGTGGACTCGACAGCCGTATCGGCCGGAGCAGCCTCAGCAGCGGTGGACAGCCCTCCGGACTTGCCTTCGTCGGAGGATCCGCATGCCGAAAGCGGAAGTACGAGCATTGCTGCAGCTACGCATGCTGCCATGCCGGACGTAGTGTTCATTTTCATCTTTGACTACCTTCCTAGTTTCACCCCATCCGTTCGCTGGACGCGGGCAACCGTCTTGGGCGTGGATTGGCGCCACGACGGGACGTTCGTCCCAAAGAGTACCAACGCAACGCTTACCTGACGGTTGAACGTCCGTACTATTGTTCTGAATGGTTCCTGTGAAGTCACGTAAACCCATGTTTCGGCCACTTCGGTCTAGGGTGGTGTGTCATGCAATTGTCTCGCGAGCGCATCACGCAGGCGGCGCTTGAGCTGCTGTCTGGGTACGGTTTGGCTGATGTTTCCATGCGGCGTGTGGCGTCGTCGCTGGGCGTCGCCCCCGGCGCGTTGTACTGGCATATCGCCAACAAGCAGGAGTTGCTCGCGTCGTTGGCGGAGCATATTGTGCGCCCTCTCATGAGCGATCCAGTTGCCGACCCAGCTGAGCTAAGTCGCGCGCTGCGGGAAGCGGTGCTCGGCATCCGCGATGGCGCAGAGGTGCTTGTGGCTGCAGTGAGTCAGCCGGACGCTGAGGTTCGCGCCCAGTTGTCGGAATTGTTTATTGCGTCGGTGCGTGAGTATTCGGGTGAGGGGTCGTCGTCAAGCGAGATGCGTGCTGTGGCTCTCGGCCTGTTGCATTTGACGCTTGGGGATGCCGCCGTGCACCAAGCAAGCACACAACTTGCGGAAGCGACCGGCAGTGTTTCGGACACGTACGAAGACGATTCTGCGCAGACGCATGCTGCGGCCGTGAAGTTTTTGCTGGACGGTTTGGCGCAGCATTCGTAGCCCGGGCAGTGTCGAGCGGGTGCACTATGCTCGGGCAGCATGACTGAGACGACGCATCCGGATCTGCAGCAGCAAGTCTGGCCTGGCTCCGCACATCCGCTGGGCTCGACGTTTGATGGGGCGGGGACGAACTTTGCACTGTTTTCGGGGGTTGCTGATGCAGTTGAGCTTTGTCTTATCGACGACACCGGCGCCGAAACGCGTATCGCCCTCGACGAGGTGGATAACCATGTCTGGCACGCTTACCTGCCCGGTGTTGGCCCAGGTCAGCGTTATGGCTACCGCGTGCACGGGCCGTGGGACCCGGCCGACGGCAAGCGTTGCGATCCCAGCAAGCTGCTCGTGGACCCGTACGCGCGCGCCTTTGATGGGGAGTTTGATCAGCATTCCTCGCTGTTTTCCTACGACGTCAACGCAGAAGAACCTGGTACCGGTCGCAATGAAGAAGACTCGCTCGGCCACACGATGTTGTCGGTGGTGATCAACCCGTTCTTCGACTGGGGCGACGACCGCGCGCCGAAGATCCCTGATGAGGAGATGGTGATCTACGAGTGCCATGTCAAGGGCATGACACAGACCCACCCGGGCATTCCTGAGCAGTTGCGCGGCACCTATGCGGGTATGGCGCACCCGGTAATGGTGGATTACCTCACCGACCTTGGTGTGACCTCGATTGAGTTGCTGCCGGTGCACCAATTTTTGCAAGACGACCGCCTACTCAAACTCGGGTTGCGCAACTACTGGGGCTACAACACGTTCGGTTTCTTCGCCCCGGAGCACAGCTACGCCTCCTCCTCTGCCCCTGGCGATGCCGTGGCCGAGTTCAAACAGATGGTGCGCGCCTACCACGAGGCCGGCATCGAGGTGATCCTGGATGTGGTATACAACCACACCGCGGAGGGCAACCACATGGGCCCGACAATTGCGTTTCGTGGCATTGATAACGAGGCGTATTACAGGCTTGTCGACGACAACCGGTTCCTCTATATGGACTACACCGGCACCGGAAACTCACTGAACGTGCGCTACCCGCACTCCCTGCAGTTGATTATGGATTCGCTGCGCTACTGGGTCACCGAGATGCACGTCGACGGGTTCCGCTTCGACCTCGCCTCGACCCTCGCGCGCGAGTTTTCAGACGTGGACCGTCTGGCCACCTTCTTCGACTTGGTTCAACAGGACCCGGTGGTGAGCCAGGTCAAACTCATCGCCGAGCCGTGGGATGTGGGCGAAGGCGGCTACCAGGTAGGTAACTTCCCTGCCCTGTGGAGCGAGTGGAACGGCAAATACCGCGACACCATGCGCGACTTTTGGCGCGGTGAAGATTCCACGCTCGGTGAGTTTGCCTCGCGCCTCACCGGCTCATCGGACCTGTACCAGCACAACGGGCGCCGCCCTACCGCGTCGATCAACTTCATCACAGCCCACGACGGGTTCACCCTGAATGATCTGGTGTCCTACAACGACAAACACAACGAAGCCAACGGCGAAGACAGCCGCGATGGCGAGAACCACAACCGGTCCTGGAACTGTGGTGTGGAGGGCCACACGGACGACCCTGTGGTGCTCGACCTGCGCGCACGGCAGCGCCGCAACTTCCTGACCACACTCTTGCTATCTCAGGGCACCCCGATGCTCGCTCACGGCGACGAGATCGCACGCACGCAGGGCGGCAACAACAACGTGTACTGCCAGGACAACGAGACGGCTTGGATGGACTGGTCCAACCTTGAAAGCGCAGCAGACCTGCACGAATTCACGCGTCGGCTCATCGCTTTGCGCCGAGATCATCCGGTGTTTCGCCGCCGCAGGTTCCTCGAGGGCGGTGCGCTTGGCGACGACGAACACGGCCGAGAGATCGCTTGGCTCACCCCCGACTGCCGTCTCATGACACAAGACGATTGGAACGCCGCCTTCGGCCGTGCACTTATGGTTCACCTCGATGGCGAAGCCATCGCCGAGCCCGATAGTCGAGGACAGCGCATCGTGGACGACTCCTTCCTCCTGATGTTCAACGCCCACTATGAGGACATCGACTTCACAGTCCCCGGCGCGAGGTTTGGTGACGAGTGGGAGATCGTCGTCGATACGACTGGCCCCCTCGGCTACCGTGAAGGCGCACAGCCCATCGGTCCGGATTCGACTGTCACCGTCGGCCAGCGCTCGACCGTGGTGCTGCGCCGTACGCAACCGCCCGCTGGAGCGGGCCGAAAGGAAGACAACGCCTAAATGATTTCCGCTCATGGTGCAACGTTGACTGTGACCAACGACGCCCTCACCGTGACCCCAACTGCCCTCCTCGCCTCACTGCGTGGCGATTCTTCCGACCGCACCGTCAACATTGCCGACATCACCGGCGTGGATATCACCGAAGGTGACGCATGGTCGCCGACCAAAGTGGATGTTGCCACCACCGGTGCTCCGCTGACCGTCTGGTTCGCACCGGGAGACGTCGATGGCGCAAAGAAGTTGCGCACGCTTCTCGACGACGCCAAGCACGGCGAGGCCCCCACCACCGCTACCGCCGACGGCGGAGCAGGCATTCCTGGCTTCTCCTTCGTCGGTTTCGATGTGGAAACCGCGAACCGTCGCTGGGGCTCGATCTGTCAGATCGGGTTGGTCAAGATTGTCGACGGCGAAGAGGTCGAGCGAAAGTCTTGGTTATGTAAGCCGCCTGCCGGTTTAGACGAGTTCGAATCCGGCAACGTTGCTATCCACGGCATTTCTGCTGAGGATGTCACTGATGCCCCAGACGTACGCGACTGTATCGCGGAAATGAGCGCCTTTGTCGGGGATTTACCCCTTGTCGCGCACAACGCACAGTTCGATGCCTCCGCACTTCGCGATGCTTGCTTGGCCTCCTCCATCGCCGTCCCGAAGATGCTGTTCGCGTGCACGTTGGCACAGGCCCGCGCTACCAAGCTGGATGTGGCAAATCACAAGCTTCCAACCCTTGCGCAGCACTTCGGCGTTTCCTTGGACAACCACCACGATGCCTGCGAAGATGCCGCTGCGTGCGCCGGTGTGATGGTTGGTCTCGCCCGGGAGGCCGGCCACACTGGCAGCCTGATGAGCTTCATCCACGACACCGGGTTCACGCTCGGATCGATCGACGACGCCCGCGTCACCCCTGTCCTCCGCGACCGCTCTGGTGCCGGCCGCGCGGTGCAGGCGAAGCAGGTCGCCGAAGGTGGTGTCGCTGCTGCCGTTGCCGCCACCGCCGAGCCACGTGGTTCCAACCAGGCCGGGCCGGTGAAGAAGGAGCGCAAACCCGCTCCGTGGCAGTCGGTGGCCACCCCGGACACCGTGCCGGAGCCAGATGCTCAAGCCGACCCGAACGCTCCTCTCTACGGCGAGCACGTCACCTTAACCGGTGAGTTCGAACCGCACGATAAGGGCGAGTTGTGGGACGCGATTGCGAAGCAGGGCGCGCAGGTGGGCAAGAACGTCACCAAGAAAACGACCATCCTGGTTGTCGGCGAATGGTCGAGTGTGACCTCGAAGGAGAAACGAGCCCGCGAACTGCAGGAAAAGGGCCAGGACATTCAGATTTGGCAGGCCCCGAAACTCCTCAAGGTACTCGGTCTGTAAAAAGTTTTGGTTCGGATGGAACCGGGGCGGTGTTGGCTACGTCTAACTGAGTATGTACGTAGTAGAAACTCTTCCCCGCCCTGTCCACCAAGATGCTATTGAATTGCGGCTGGCGCGTCGCGACGACGTCGCGCCATCGTCGTCGTCACGTTCCTGGCTCACGCCTGGCTTTTCGGCCTCGACCGCGTTTATCAACCTTGCACCGCGCCTGGTGTGTGTCTTTACCGTCGACGACGGTCCGGCGCTGACCCACCAACAAATCGGTGAGCTCACGCCGAGCATGAACCAGCTCTGGAATGGTGCCGCTGACCGGTTGGCGAAGCGGGCGCTCGTCGACACGGGCGTCGAGTTTTTGGTGCGCAATCCCGCTGCCGCGCTGGAGCAGACCGGCCTTCCGCCCGGTTTAGAGGTAGGTGGACACGGTGTGCCACCCACCGCGTGGCTCGCTCACCCGAAAACGTTTACGGTGATGCACCGCCATTTCCAGACGGTGCTCGACCCCCACCACGAGCTGGTCTACGCCACCCGCGACGACCAGGAACTGTTTATCTTCGACGCACCGCTGCATCACGTCCGCGACATCCTGGGGCGCGGCGCGCTGATGACATACTCGGTCGGCTTCCCGCTAATGCACGATCCGCCAGTTTCCGGGTAAGCTCACCCGCCGACATGAGCACTTCAAAACAACCGGCCAAGCGAAACAAGGAAGCTGACGACACAATCGCACGTCTCGGCTCCACCTACTTCGCTTGGGTAAACGCACACGAGGACGCGGCGATGACCTTCCGCCACGCCCTCCATGAACTCATGCGCGATGCCGGCGTGAATTTCGACCGTGTAGATGCACGAGTGAAGTCCTGGACCTCGTTGAAGGAAAAAGCCCGCAAAACTCGCGACGGTGAGTTGCTCTACCCCGACCCGTGGCACGACATCAAAGACATCATCGGCGCCCGAATCACCGTGCTGCACTCGACCGAGATCCCTGCAGTGCAGCGCCTGCTCGCCGACGAGTTTGAGGTGTTGCGCAGCGTGGACAAAGCCGAAGAAACCCGAGTCGCCGGCAACTTCGGCTACGGCTCGCACCACCTTGTCGTCCGTGTTGAGGAGCAATCCGAGGGCCTTGAGGAGTTCGTCGGCCAAGTCTTCGAGGTGCAGATTCGTACAGTGCTGCAGCATGCGTGGGCGGAGTTTGAGCACGACATCAGGTACAAACGCTCAGCGGAAAAACTCGACCCGCAGGTGGACCGCGCGTTCACCCTCGCCGCGGGACTTATCGAGCTAGCCGATCAGCAGTTTGACCAAATTTCAACCTTGGCAGACCCACAGGAAAAGGTGCACACCGACGTGGACACCGAAATCTCGCCTGAGACACTGCCGGGCATTCTGACCGTGTTGCTTGGCAGCCAGTTTCCGCTCTCACGCGCGGGCGACTACCGCTTCCTCACCGAGTTGCTGCGTGCCCACGGCATTGAGCTTGTCTCGGACGTTGCGGACCTGACCAACCCGGCAGACATCGAGGCTGTGTCCAACTCGATGAACTACTCATTCGTCCCGGGGCAAGTGCGCATTATCGACGATCTGCTGCTCAACCGGTTCGGCACCGAACACATCGAGAAAACCTGGGATTCGGGAAACCGCCCAGAGGTGCGCCGCGAGCGTCTGAACGGCCGTCTAGCCCGGCTGCGCAGCAGCATCGATTAGCTGCGTTTAGTTACGCCGCCCCATGAGGCGGTCGATTTCGCGGCGTTCCTTCTTCGTGGGGCGCCCAGTTCCGCGATCGCGCACAGGAGGTGCCGCGAAGAGTTCACGCGGTGGTGGTGGCGGACTGTGGTCGATGTAGCAGGTGCGCGCCACCGGGGCGCCAACGCGCTTCGACACCGTCGCCGTAACCTCGAGAATGTACTCGTGGTGGTTCTTCCATACCCGCACCGTGTCTCCCGGCACGACCTGGACGGCAGGTTTGACTGCCTTGCCACCGATCTTGACGTGCCCAGCACGAACGGCTTCGGCGGCCTGGCTGCGTGTTTTGAAGATCCGCACGGCCCACAGCCAGGCGTCGATACGGACGGCTTTGCCTGACGGTTCGATCAAGGCGCTAGTAACGGTCCTGGTGATTGACGATCTTTTGGACCTTGTTCCAATTCACAAAACCACCCGCAACTCCGATGACGAGCCCAAGCACCAGGATCGTCCAGGACTGCATCAGCAGACCGAACGCGATGCCGCCGGCGAGGCCGCCGCCGGCCCACACCAGCGCGTCGCGCGAGTATTTGCGCACGGCGGCTTTTCGTTGGTCGATCGGGTTGTTTGGGCGCGGCTGCATAGTCATGGCATGCAATTCTAGCGCGAAGTAGACAACTCGACCCACCGTGGTCCGAGCGTTTTGCTTTCTGCTTGGCCTTGGGTGGCGGCGGCGAGGAGGTCGTCGATACGCTCACGCTCCCCTGGTTCGAACGCGAGCGTGTACGTGGCGGCAGCTCCGTATTCGACGTCTACGACTTCCACCCCAGCGTTGCGTAGTTCTGCTTCGATTCGGCCGGCTTCAGCATGCGGAAGGTCCACGGCAACTTGCTCACGCATGGCACGTGTGGTGGTGACAACGCTCGGCAGTGTTTCAGACACCGCGTTCGTATACGCACTCACAAGGCCGCCTGTGCCAAGCTTGATGCCACCAAAGTAGCGAATAACCACGGCGACAATGTCGGACATACCTGATCCTTTGAGCACCTCAAGCATCGGCTTTCCTGCCGTGCCGGAGGGCTCGCCGTCGTCGGAGGAACGCTCGATTGGCTGTGCGTCGTCGACATGAACGATGAACGCCGAACAATGGTGGCGCGCATCCGGATAGGCTTCGCGCGCGGCATGGATGACCTCGCGCGCTTCCTCCTCAGTGGTGGCACGCGTCACCCAGGTGATGAACCTGGAACGTTTGATCTCAAGCTCGTGGATGGCTGTCTCCCCAGCCTTGGGTCGGACGTAAGAAGTAACCATTTAACCTGCAACGATGAAGTCGTACTCAGGCGTGCCAGGCTCGAGGCGACGGCAGCCGATCGGCGACGCTTCCATACGATCCAGCAAGGGCGCAAGGTCTTCTGCATGCGCCAACTCAATGCCAACTAGCGCCGCACCGGTTTCGCGGTTGTTCTTCTTCAAGTACTCGAAGAGCACGATGTCATCTTCCTCGCCCAGGATCTCCCGCAGGAACATGCGAAGCTGCCCTGGCTCTTGGGGGAAGTTGACCAGGAAGTAGTGGCGCAGTCCACGGTGGACCAAGGAGCGCTCCATGACCTCCGCGTAGCGCAGCACATCGTTGTTGCCTCCGGAAATGATGCAAACGACGGTCGAGCCGGGCTTAATCGTCGTTTGCGCAAGACCTGCAACCGACAGTGCGCCCGCGGGCTCGGCGATGATGCCTTCGTTTTGGTACAGCGAGAGCATCTCCGTGCACACTGCCCCTTCGTCGCAAGAAAGCACCTCAGCACGATCTTTGTGTGCTTGGAATACCTGCCAGGGAGTGTCACCGATCCGCTTCACCGCCGCCCCGTCCACGAATGGGTCGATAGATTCCAGCGTCACCGGCTCGCCCGCCTCAATCGCAGCGCGTAACGACGACGCCCCCACCGGCTCAACACCAACCACCCTCGTCGACGGCGACATGTCCGCCACATACGACATCACACCTGCCATCAGGCCACCGCCACCGACCGGCACAAGAACAGTGTCGAGCTGCTTGCCCATGCTGGACAACTGCGCGACGATCTCGGCCGCGACGGTGCCTTGCCCGACCACGGTATTGCGCGAGTCGAACGGCTCAATCACCGTCGCTCCCCGTGCCGCAGCGTCTTCGCGCGCAGCCTGGGCAGCCTCGTCAAACGTGTTGCCTGTGACGACGAGCTCAATCGCATCATCGCCGTGCACCAAAATGCGGTCACGCTTCTGCTTCGGGGTTGGCTTCGGGACAAAGATCTTGCCCTGAATACCAAGCGCACGGCACGCGTACGCCACGCCTTGGGCGTGATTGCCTGCCGACGCCGCCACAACGCCAGCCTCCCGCTCCTCCGGGGTCAGCTGCGAAATACCAAAGTAAGCCCCGCGAATCTTGTACGAACGCACATCCTGCAGGTCTTCACGCTTGAGATAAATCTCAGCACCGTACTGCTGAGACAGCCGCGGGCAGTACTGCAGCGGCGACGGAGTAATGACAGAAGAAATCCTTCCCTGCGCGAACTGGATATCGGCGGCATGGACCTCTCGGAATGTGTCGGATGGGCGCATGGTCGATCAGTGTACGCGCGACGAGTTTTCAGTTTGTTCAAACCTCGATTTACCCCACCTCCATAGAACTTAGACATATAGATGATTTGGGGTACACTGCTCGCCGTGACCAAACCCCTGACTTCCAGGTGTTGGCCAATCCGATGCGGGGAACACTGAAAACATTGCCTATATCACTATGTTTTCTTCTGGGAACCTGCTAGGTTCTTCCGAGTGATCTGTCGAGCGCACGGTCGACAGCGACAAACCCCCCTAAATTTCCATAGGAGTTTTTCATAATGAAGCGCTTTTCTTCTGCAATGGTCGCTGCCGCGACCGCGCTGACCCTGACTGTTACCCCGGCTTACGCTGAGGACGCCAAGAACACCGGCAACGAGGCCACCGACACCCACACCACCGCTCCGGTTGACCAGCCCGAGGACAACAAGGGCGAGACCGACAAGCCGGGCGAGGGCGAAACCGACAAGCCGGGCAAGGGCGAGGACAACAAGGACGAGACCAACAACCCGCCGGCTCCCCAGAAGCAGACTTCCGGTTCCTCCCAGGGCCACATCATCGGCGCTGTGTCTGGCACCCTCGCTGCGGTTCTGACCACCGGTCTGATCGTGTTCTCTGACCCGCGTGGCATCAACAAGATCATCGACGCACTGAACCGCGAGTTCCACCTGGGCATCCCGCACGTCCACGTGCCGCAGGTCCAGCTCCCGAAGCTCCCGTTCTAAACCTCCACCCCAGCTAGGAATATTCAAGCATGAAGCTCCGCACTCTGTTGGTTTCCGCAGCCGGTGCCGCCGTCGCCGCTGGCGCTCTTGGCACTTCAGCTCTCGCTGCAGAGACCACCACATCCGAACCCACTTCGGCAACTACCACCGCCACCTCGGAACCGGCACCGACGACGACCACTGAGGCGCCGGCGGAACCGACACCTTCCGAGGGCACGGAGGAAACCACCACCTCGACGACGACTACTGAGACGTCGGAGGAAACTACCACCAACCAGTCGACCGAAACCACGACGAAGGAAACCACGACCGCTCCTACGCCGACGAAGGTGACCGCTGAGCCTTCGGCAACGCTGGCTCCGCACGGAAGCATCGGCCCTGCCGATAATGAGGAAGAAATCCTGAAAGCAATCACGACTATCAGCGTGATTGTTACGACGCTTGGTGCTGCAATCGGCAGCCTGGTTGTCTTCATCAACTCGATCCCTGGTGGTCGCGAGGCGCTGCGTAAGTTCTTCAAGTAAGACACGCGCTTCATCTCCTCATGCCCGCTGTGCAATATGCCAGCGGGCATTTAGCTGCGCCGACTATGCAGCGGCATAGTTTCCCCTAACCCAACATCCCGGTTCCCAAGGCGTCACCCGACAAGCTCGCGGCGCGGTACGCCCGCAGAGAATCACCGAAGCCGACTATGCAGCGGCATAGTCACCACCGCACGAGCCCCAAACGCGCACACTATGCAGCGGCATAGTCACTACCGCACGAGCCCCAAACCCGCACACTATGCAGCGGCATAGTTTCCCCTAGCCCAAGATCCCCGCACCCAGGGTTGCCTTGAGATCACCCATCAGGCTCGCAGAACGGTGCACTCGCAGATGGTCGCCGAGGATCATCAGTTGACTGTGTTCGCCGTTGACCAGGTTGAGATAGACGTCTGAGTCGCCTGGGTTGTTCGACAGCACTCCCTTGAGTTTCGAAATGTTGTCGATGGTGCACTGGTCCGTCCGCAGCGTTAGACGAAGCGGTAGGCCAGCACCGTTGCCGGGGCCAAGTTCGGGGACTTTGACGTCGTCGCCAAACAAGCTCATACGCTCGTCGCGAATTGAGACATGTGCTCGGACCAAAATGATGTTGTCCTCCACAATTTGCGGAGCGACGAGCGCGTACACCTTGTTGAAGAGCAGCACATCCACCTGCGCGCCGTGGTGATCCTCGATGGTCACAATCGCCCAGGGGGAACCGTCCTTCTTAGAGAAGCGTCGGTCCACATTCGAAATCAACCCACCGATGGTGACCTCTGCGCCGTTACGCAGTTCACCGGACAGGATGGTGGTGAGCTGCGTATCGGTCTGTGCATCGATGGCTTCCTCGTACCCATCAAGCGGGTGCCCGGACACGTATAGGCCAAGCATTTCGCGCTCGAGGGCGAGTTTGTGCTTACGGTCCCATTCGTCTTCAGGTACTTCGATGGCAAACGCAGAGTTCGCGGAACCGTCCTCGCCGCCAAGGCCCGCGAAGAGGTCGAATTGGCCCTTGTCAGCGGCCTTCTTCGTCGCCAAGACTGAGTCCACCGCGTCTTCCTGGATCAGCATCAAGCCTTTACGCGGGTGACCCAAAGAATCGAACGCGCCTGCCTTGATCAGCGATTCCGTGATGCGCTTGTTGCACGGAAGGAGATCGATCTTGTCCAGGTAGTCAGAGAAGCTGGTGAAGTGTCCCTTGGACTTGCGGGTCTCTTTGATGGACTCCACCACTTCCGCACCGACGTTTCGCACAGCCGCAAGTCCGTAACGGATGTCTTTGCCGACAGCCATGAAGTTCTCTTCAGACTCGTTGATATCTGGCTGCAACACGCTGATGCCCAAGTGGCGGCAATCCGCCAGGTAAATCGCGGACTTGTCCTTCTTATCACCAACAGAGGTCAGCAGCGCGGCCATGTACTCGGCGGCGTAATTCGCCTTCATGTAGGCAGTCCAGTACGACACCAACGCATAGCCTGCGGCGTGAGACTTGTTAAACGCGTACGACGCGAACGGCTCAATCGTTCCCCACAGTGCATCGACGGCTTCCTTGGAGTAGCCGTTTTCAAACATGCCGGCAGAAAACGTCTCGTACTCCTTCGCCAGCACCTCCGGCTTCTTCTTACCCATGGCCTTACGGAAGCCGTCTGCCTGACCAGCCGTGTAGTTGGCTACCTTCTGCGAGATGTTCATGATCTGCTCTTGGTAGACGATCAGGCCGTAGGTTTCGTCGAGAATCTCGCGCAGCGGCTCCTCAAGCTCCGGGTGAATCGGAGTGATCGGCTTGCGCCCATTCTTGCGGTCGGCGTAGTCCCAGTGAGCGTTCACACCCATCGGGCCCGGACGGTACAGAGCGAGCGAGGCGACAATATCGTTAAAGCCCGTCGGCTTCATACGCTTGAGAAGCTCCTGCATACCTCCGGAGTCGAGCTGGAACACTCCAAGGGTGTCGCCACGAGACAGCAACTCGTACACCGCCTCGTCGTCGGTGTCCAAGGCTTCAAGGTCGATGGTCTCGCCGCGGTTCTTCTCCACGTTCTCCAGCGCGTCGCCAAGCACTGTCAGGTTGCGTAGGCCGAGGAAGTCCATCTTCAGCAGGCCAATGGCCTCGCACGCCGGATAGTCCCAACCGGTAATGATCGCACCGTCGGCAGGACGCTTCCACATCGGAATGTGGTCCATCAGCGGCACCGACGCCATAATCACCGCACATGCGTGCACGCCTGCTTGGCGCACAACGCCTTCAAGTCCACGGGCGGTTTCATAGATCTTGGCCACATCCGGATCTGTCTCGATCAGCGAGCGAACCTCAGCCGCTTCCGCGTAGCGCTCGTGCTCCGGGTCCGTGATGCCGGACAGCGGAATATCCTTCGCCATAATTGCTGGTGGCAGGGCACCGTTGATGCGGTCGGCCATCTGGAAGCCCGGCTGGCCGAAGTTCACCTTCGCCGAGTCCTTAATGGCCTGCTTTGTCTTCACCGTGCCAAAGGTGATCACCTGGGCGATCTTGTCCTCGCCCCAACGCTCGGCGGCGTAGGTGATCATTTCTCCGCGGCGGCGATCGTCGAAGTCGATATCGATATCCGGTGCGGACGGACGCTCCGGGTTGAGGAATCGCTCGAAGAGCAGGCCGTGCTCCATCGGGTCAATATTTGTAATGGTCAACGCATACGCAACCAACGAACCAGCGGCGGAACCACGACCCGGACCAACGCGAATGCCGATCTCGCGGGCGTGCTTAATCAGCTCCGCAACGATCAGGAAGTAGGAGGGGTAGCCCTTCATGTCGATGACGTCGATCTCGTAATTCGCACGCTCGGTGTATTCCTGCGGAACCTCTCCCCCGTTGAAACGCTCCGACAGTCCGCGGCGAACCTCCTCACGCAGCCACGTCGTCGGGGTGTGTCCCTCCGGAACGTCCGCGATCGGCATGCGATCGTGCGGGTGTTCCTCCCACAACTCGCTGTAGTCGCCGACACGCTCCGCGATCCACAGGGTGTTGTCGCACCCGTCAGGCACGGTGGAGTCCCACAACTCACGCATCTGTTCGGCAGTCTTGATGTAGTAGCCGGAGCCATCAAACTTGAAGCGGTCCGGATCCAGCAGCGTCTTGCCTGTCTGGACACACAGCATTGCCTCGTGCGCGGGCGCCTGGGATTCGAGGACGTAGTGGCAGTCGTTGGTCACCAGCGGCGGCAGTTCAAGCATCTCTCCGATGCGCAACAGGTCGTCGCGCACGCGGCGTTCGATGTGCAACCCGTGGTCCATCAGTTCAAGGAAGTAGTTGTCCTTGCCGTAGATGTCCTGCCACATCGCCGCAGCCTCCAACGCGGCGTCAAACTGGCCTAGACGCAGGCGAGTTTGCACGTCACCGGACGGGCAGCCAGTGGTCGCGATAATGCCGTCAGCATGCTCGGCGATAAGTTCCGCATCCATGCGAGGCCACTTGCCCAACTGTCCCTCGTACGACGCAAGGGAGCTCAGCTTGAACAAGTTGCGCAGACCCGTCGCGTTCTCGGCGAGCATGGTCTGGTGGAGGTATGCGCCGGACGCGGAGACATCGTCACGCTTTTGATCCGGCGTACCCCACAGCACACGCTTCTTATTAAAACGAGAGTCCGGTGCCATGTAAGACTCAATGCCGATGATCGGCTTCACACCAGCATCGACCATGCGACGGTAAAACGCATTGGAGCCGAACATGTTGCCGTGGTCGGTCATGCCGACTGCTGGCATGCCCTGGCGGGACACCTCCTCAGCCAGCAAGTCCACCTTTGCCATGCCGTCCAACATGGAGAACTCGGTGTGGTTATGAAGATGAACGAAGGAGGATTTTTTGGCCATGCGGCTCATCTTAGACGGCTACGCAAGTCCGAATTATTCGTAGCGCAGCGCGTCGATGGGCTGCATCTTCGCGGCCTTCGACGCAGGGTATGCGCCGAAGAATACACCGGTCGCCAGCGAGAACAGCAGCGCGAACACCACGGCTCCGATCGGTGGCCATGTCATTTCCAAAAGCGCCGAGCTGGCGATCATGCCGACAGCGCCACCTAGGATGACGCCAATGACGCCGCCGATGAGGCACACCAGCATCGCCTCGACGATGAACTGGACACGAATATCATTGTGGGTTGCGCCGAGCGCTTTACGCACGCCGATTTCGCGGGTGCGTTCAGTAACCGTGATCAGCATGATGTTCATCACGCCGATACCGCCGACGAGGAGCGAGATGCCGCCGATTGCGGAGAGCACGGTCGACAGGGTGCGGAAGATCGTCGTCAAGCCTTCGAGGCTCGCTGAGATATCGAACACCTCGGCCTCGTAGTTGTCGTTACCGGCGTACATGCGATCCAGGTACGTTTGCAGGTCTGCGCGGAACGCCTCCGGGTCCTCATCCACAGCAGCACGCACGCTAAACGACGACACCCAGTCCGCCTCCAAGCCAACCCTGTCCGCGGCCGTGACCGGAATGTAGGCGTCCGCAAACGCGGTTTCCCCGAACATGGGCTGGCTCTCCGATTTTTCCAGCACACCGATGATGGTGAACACCGCCGGCTTGCCGTGGATGATGAGGTCGAAGCGGGAGCCGAGCGCCTTGCTCGGATCGTTGTCGAACAACGCCTCGACCAGCTCTGGCGACACAACGGCAACGGGGCGACGACTATCAATGATGTCTTGATCCAACCCGCGACCGTACTGAACCTTCAGGCCACGCATGTCGAGCGAGCTCGCAAGCGACGGGTAGATCGACACACTTGAAGTGTTGTCCCCGACCTGTGCGTCACCACCACCGGAAAGCTCCAGATCGATGCCTTGCACGCGGTCGCCGAACGACGCTTGCAGCTCGTTGAGCTGATCAAACGTGACAGCATCGTTCTCGTTTGTCGGCGGGGCAAGATCAAACGCCGCAAACGGGTCCTCGGATTTCTCGCCTTCTTCCGCGCGTTCGTGCACCATCACCGGGTACGTGGTCGTGCCGGCGTCTTCCAGACCACCCATCACATCGTTCTCGAGGGCACGGCCCAACGTCATGATGATGATCACGGCCATGATGCCGATGATGATGCCCAAAAGCGTCAGCAGCGAGCGCAACTTGTTGGTATTCAGGCTGGACAGCGCCAACCGTAGCGATTCGCGAATATTCACCTAGTTCACCCCACCCGGCTGGCGCACACGAGCGATTTTTCCGTCCATCATTTCCACGATCCGGCCGGTTTCTTCAGCCAACTCCGGGTTGTGGGTAATAAACACGATGGCTTTGCCCAGTTCCTGGTTGAGTTCGTGGAACAGGTCCATGACCATGCGTCCGGTTTTGGAATCCAGGGCGCCCGTGGGCTCGTCGGCAAGCAGCAGCCCTGGGTCATTGGCCAGGCTGCGTGCGATTGCCACACGCTGCTTCTGGCCACCCGAAAGTTCGTTGGGGTTGTGGTGCAACCGATCCCCCATGCCCATGCGATCCAGCAGTTCGGCGGCGCGCTCCTCGCGCTCGCGCTTCGGCACACCGGCGTACATCATCGGCATGGCCACGTTCTGCAGCGCGTCGATGCGGCCAACGAGGTTGAAGTTCTGAAAAATGAATCCGATGTTTTGGCTGCGGTAATGCGCCAGTTCCTTGTCCTGCTTCGCGTACACAGGTTCGCCGTTGAAGGCATACGCACCTTCCGTGGGGCGATCAAGCATGCCGATTAGGTTCATCAACGTCGATTTACCGCAGCCCGAAGGACCCACGATAGAAACAAATTCGCCCTGTTCAGCGTAGAAATCCACGCCGTGCAGTACGGTCAGTTCGCTCGGCTCGCCAACGTTGTACGTCTTCACGATCCGGCGCATGTCGATCAACCTGCCGGTGTTCTCCATGCGCGGCTGCGTATCGACGACTTCCTCCACCGGGACAGTTTCAACTACCGGTTCGTCTTCATCGGCTGGGTCTTCTTCGCCGTCGAGGAAGAACGGGTCGTGGGTGTCTGTCGTGTCGGTCAGGGTGTCGTCGTCAAGCGGACGCTTTTTCCTGCGAAACACTTACGGCTGCTCCTTCTCGCCGTCCTGCTTCTTCTTGCCTTCGCGAGCCTCGCGGACCTTCTCCGGGTCGAAGTTCGGGTCGTTGATCTCAACGGTCTCCCCGATACGCTCGCGGTACTCGTCCGGCCAGTTCACAACAATATCGCCAGCCTTGAGGTCGCCGCCCGTAATGGCAATGTCGACGTCGTTGGACGCACCGGTTTTCACGATGCGTTCCTCGACCTTGCCAGAGGTCGCATCTTCGCCCTCGGTTGCCATGACGAGAACCTTCTTCTTCCCGTCTTCCTCATACACGGCGTCGAGCGGGACGTTGAGCGCGTCCTTCGCCTCAGCGGTAATGATCTCCGCACGCGCGGTACCACCCAGCAGCAGACCTTCCTTGTCGCCGGTGATTTCGATCTCGACCGGGAACGTCACCTCGCTCGAATTTTGCGATCCGCCGCCGCCCATCGCCATGCCAGGAACCTCAGCAGAACCAGAACCGCTCGCGGCCGGCGCAATGCGCGTGACCTTGCCCTTGAACTGCTTCTTGCCAGTTGCGGTCGACGTGAAATCAACCCGGTCCCCGACCGAGATGTTTGGCACGTCCGACTCACGGACGTCTGCCCGGATGACCAGGGAGGAATCGTCGGCAATACTGAGCAATTTGCCTTGCGGGATGTCGCCTTCGTGCACGGAAACCTCGGTCACCAATCCCGCGATCGGGGCGTACACGGTGCCTTCACGGACTTGGTATTCGAGTGTGCCGTCGCCCTCGCCAAGCTGCGCCGACTCGGCCTGACGGGTAGCGGAGCTCACCTGCGCCTGCAACTGGTCACGTTCCTGCGCCGCCTGCGCACGTGCGGACTCAAGTTCCGCCTGAGCCTGCTGCAGCGCCGCCTGAGCCTCCTGCTTGCTCAACGAACCACCAGCGAGCTGCGCCGGAGCTTGCGGTGCCGGTTGTGCCGGTTGTGCCGGCTGTGCCGGTGGCGCTGGAACACCCGGCTTTGCCGTCGCATTGCCAAGCGAAGAGATCTGACCCGCCATCTGCTCCACAGCCGCCATGCCGCGGTTGATCAAGCGCGGGCCACCCTCTGCAGCAACAGCTGCGTTATAAGCCGCCTGCGCCTGGTCGACCTGCGCCTGAGCAGCAGCAATCGCCGGGTGCGTCCCGTTATTGATGCTTGCCTGATACGCGTTCAGCTGCTGCTGCGCCTGCTGCACGTTGGCCTGCGCATCAGCCTGCGCGTTCGCCTGCTGCTTTTGCTGGACCGCCAACTGGCGCTCCAGCTCCTCGGTATTCATGGCAACGAGGAACTGCTGCGCCTGGACTCTATCGCCAGCCTTCACTGCAACGTTCTTTACCTCAGACTGCACCGCGGAGGTGATGTTGACCGTGCGCACCGGCTCAATCTTGCCGGAGACGACAACACTGTCAGAGACGCCTTCCTGGGACACGACGGTGTAATCGCCGGGCTGCAGCCCGTCACCTTCGCCTTCGCCGTTGCCATCGCCACCGAATCCGCACGCGCCGAGCAGCAGTGCGGACGACGTGACGATTGCCAGGCTCACGCGTGTCAGCCGGCGACGTGCGGTCGAGTGATTGGTCTCGGAAGCCAAGGGGTCTCCTCCCGGTAGCAGGCGTATAACTCCGCAAATTATACACGGCCCCCAGAGACGTTTCGGGTCAATGCAAACGCTCCCCACACAGCATCAGAAGGCAATACTTCCACGGCGAAAACAGCTGGCTGTTCGGCAACCGCGCGGAGTTCATCGCCTGAACCGTAAACGATCACTGCGTCAATTGGCTGCGTGGTTGCTTGCTGGAAGATTTCGTCACGTAGCTGCCCCGCAGGCGGTTCACCAACCGCGATAGGCGCTCCGCCGTTCGCGACCAGAGCACTCGCCCGGCGCGCCGGCGCAACCGTCACCGCAGCATCGTGAACAGATAATGCTGTATCGAACGTCACAAGCGCGAACGCGGGGGCGTCGGCGGCACGCAAGGTGTCGTCGGCGCGTTGCTTGTAGTTCTCTTCCCCGTCTTCGGGCCCGAGGGTGTCGCCTTGCAGCACAGATGGCAGTGGTGGCGTCGCAACGCCAATCGCCCACAACGCTGAGAGCGCAACACCAGCTGCAAGCAGCGTTGCGACGACCCGCCTACCCGTTACGGACCGCATCAAGCGCCACACGAAGGTCCTCCGGATACTCGGAGGTGACCTCCATATATTCACCGGTACGCGGGTGGACGAACCCAAGGCTGGTGGCATGCAGCCACTGACGCTTCAACCCGAGTTGCTTCGACAGAGTCGGGTCCGACCCATACATCGGATCTCCCACGCAGGGATGGCCCACCGAGGACATATGCACTCTGATCTGGTGGGTCCGGCCCGTTTCTAGGTGGACCTCGATGAGACTCGCCCGGCGGAACGCTTCAATTACCTCGTAGTGGGTCACGCTCGGCCGGCCGTCCTGCGTGACGGCAAACTTCCACCCGGCGGAAGGGTGGCGTCCGATCGGTGCATCGATTGTGCCAACTGTCGGGTCCGGCAGCCCCTGCACCAACGCGTTATAGGTCTTGTCCACGGTGCGTTCTTTAAAGGCGCGTTTCAACGCGGAGTAAGCGGGCACGCTTGCGGCAACGATCATGACGCCGGATGTGCCGACGTCGAGACGCTGCACGATGCCCTTGCGCTCCGGCGGGCCGGCATCGGGAAGCGTGAATCCCATGGCTTGCAACCCACCGACCACATCGGGGCCTTCCCAGCCCAAGGTCGGGTGCGCCGCCACGCCCACAGGCTTATCCACCGCGATGACGTCGGCATCCTTGTACAGGATCTCCAGACCTTCAACGAGTTCGGTGACCGGCTGCGGCGCCCGCTTCGGCTCCGGCAGAGTGACCTCCAGCATGGCGCCTGTGTGGACTCGTTCCGATTTCTGTGCAGCAGTGCCGTTGACAAGCACGTCACCGTTCGCGGCAATTTCTGCGGCGACGGCACGGGAGACACCGAACAGCTTCGACATCGCAGCATCGACACGCATCCCGTCCAGCCCTTCCGGCACTGGAAGCGCCCGGAACTTACCCATCGTTGTCCCCCTTCCGCTCTGCAACAAAGGTGGCCACGACAAACACCACCACACCGACCGTAATAGCAGCATCGGCCAGGTTAAACACCGCGAAACTGCCTACGGAGATGTAGTCCACCACATGTCCGAACCAGAATCCAGGCTCACGGAACAACCTGTCGCACAGGTTGCCCAGTGCGCCACCTGCGACCAGCGCTAGACCAAACGCCTCCCAACGTGTGGACATGCGAGGACCAAACCACAGCGCACCAATGACAAACGCAAGTTGGAGGGTGGTGAATAACCACGTCGAATTCTGCCCCATTGAAAATGCGGCGCCCGGGTTAAACAGCAGGTAGAAGCGGAACCAATCTCCGATCACTGGGTGGGGCACTCCGGGTTCCAGCCATGCGACCATGATGATTTTCAGGAGCTGGTCCAGCGCCGCCACGATGAGCATCACAGCGATCACGACACCAAGGTAGCGGGGTGTCGAGCGGGGTTTCGTTGCCTGTTCCATCGCCGTCCCACCTTAGCGCCTCGGACGCTACCCCTGCGTATGCCGTGCGGTACGTTCTTAAAGATGTCTCGTTTAACTGCCGCCGTTGCCGCCGTTGCTTTGTCACTGTCCCTCACCGCATGCGCGGGCGAGGAAGACCTGATCGAGGGCGTGCCCGCGTTCCCTGTGGACGAGCCGGGTGTCACTGTCGTCGATACGGGCGAACATGCTCGCGTGTTGTCGTACACCGAGAACGCCGAGCCCTGGTCCACCACGGTTGCGGTCTCGTCCGGTGTCGCGCAGACAGTGGGCGATCAGGTCCGGGGCGGCGATGTGGCGATCACGACGTTGCCGCTGGACATCTCGGTTGGTGACGCACCTGAACCCGGCGAGGGAGAAGCAGCTGCTTCTCGACGAATCGACTTCACCGTCGGCTCCGGCAAACACTCCAACCTGGACATCGGCCAGGACGTCGCCGCCACTGAAGGCTTCCGCATGAGCTGGCGTGGCGACGACTCTGGGAAGATCTCCACCATCAAACTGCTCGCCCCACCGGAAGCACCGGAGCGCGGCCTGCAGCATGTGGAGCCCGCCCTGCTGGCGCTGATCACCCAAAACGTCGTGTTCCCCACCGAACCAATCGGTGAGGGTGGCGTGTGGAAGGTGGAAAACCGAGTCGCCGGCGACAACACGATGTTGCGCACCACCACCTACACTGTCGAGTCGCTTACCGATTCCACCGTTGACCTCGCCGTCGACATCGAGGAACGCCCCTCGGAAAAGGACATGACGATCGACGCCGATGCCGCCGGGGACCTCAACGGCCAGCACATCGAGGTGGAGTCCTCTTCCACCACGTCGAAGGGGCACATCACCGTCGATTTCTCCCGCCCGTTGCCAGTGTCAGGCGAGGTGGAAGCGACAACCCACCTGGTGTACTCCGGCGGGGAGCAAACAACCCGCGTGGTCCAAGACATCACGCGGGCTGTGCGGTACGGCGCTTAACTTACAGGCCAGGAGCTGCCGGAGGCGCCTGCTCGGCTGGGGCTTCGGCCGGGGCCTCAGCCGGTGCGGCCGGTGCGGCCGGTGCGCCGGTGTTGCACATGTCCGGCACCTGCTCCGGCGGCAAGGTGTTGCTGACCAGGAAGCACGCCCAGCTTTGCGAGATCTTCCAGTGGCCCTCCTCGTACACAAACTCCACATCCTCAGCCAGCTGCGATTCCGCGTCCGGTCGGGTGAAGTTCACCGTCGCCAACACCGAGTTGGTGGTGTAGCCCGGCAACACCGGGTTGACCACCTGGAAGTTCGCGCCTGATTCCTGCTGAGACTGGGTCATCAGATCGAACAGTTCCGGCGTGGTTTCGCCACCCTGGACGGTGTTCGCGCGTTCTGCGATGGGCAGGTTCGGGTCGGCGGCGCGTTGCAGGACTGCGTTGAGCTCTTCTGCGGTGGGCATTTCTGCCACGGGCGCTGCGTCGGATGCGCTTGCCTGTTCGGCTGCGGTGGTGGTGTTCTCCGTGTTGTCGGACTCGCCCGAGCAGGCGGTCAGACCCAGCGCGAGGCTGGCCGCTGCAAGTGCCGCAGCAAATCGCTGTGCTTTCACGTGTTCTCCTTGCATACCTTGATTGACTTGCTCAACGTTACTGCACTGAAGCCCATTTCTGGCACTCTGGTGCACATGACCGTCTACGTTGTCTCCACCGGAGGCACCATCGCCTCCACCGCCGATGTGTCCGGGGCGCTTGTGCCGACCTTGTCCGCCGATGAACTTGTCGCCCGTAGCGAAACCACCCGTGACGTGCAAACTCGCGAGATCGCGAGCCTGGATTCGTCGTCAATGGGGCTCGCCGACATCGACCGCCTTCGTGCGCTCACTAGCGCATTGCTTAACGACGACACCCTCACCGGCCTCGTCATCACCCACGGCACCGACTCCTTGGCAGAAACCGCCCTCGCGTTAGAACTCGTCCACCGCGATGAACGGCCCGTCGTGTTGACCGGTGCGATGCGCTCCGCCGATCATCCCCACCCTGACGGGCCCGCAAACCTGCGTGGCGCGATCGAGGTGGCCGCCACCCAACGCGGCGGTGGCGCCTTCGTTCACTTCGGTGGCGCAACCTTGCCTGCACGCGGCCTACGCAAGCGGCACACTACCGATCTGGACGCCTTCGACGTCCCCGTTTCACTGCGCCGACCTATGCCTGTCCCCGCTGCGCCATTGGACGGCTTGTTCGTGCCGATCCTGCGTGCATGGCCAGGTGACGACGGCACCGTTGCACATCTTGTCGCCTCGAAGTCCCCCGACGGCGTCATTGTCGAGGCCCTCGGTGCCGGCAACGTCTCCGACGGCACCGGCGAAGCACTTCGCGACATGCTGCGCCGCGGCATCCCCGTAGTGATTGCCACTTCTGCCCCCTACGGTGCAGTGACCTTCGCCTACGGCGGCGCAGGTGGCGGCTCTACCCTCGGCGACCTCGGCGCGCTGCCCGCAGGCCACCTCTCCCCCGGCCAAGCTCGTATCGCACTGCTCACCGCCCTGGCCACCGGTGTGAATCCCAGCTCACTGCTCTGACAGCCAGTCCTCCCACGCCAACGAATCGACGGGGTCGGCCGGGACGAGCGCGGGGTCGTCGCTACGCAAGCTCTTGACCCTGCCAGGCCCCGTCGCGCGCGTTTCAAACCGCACCGTGACCCATCCCTTGCCGGCCCCTTGCACCCAACCGTGCCCAAACTCAGGGTGAAACACGTCCTGGGTAGCCCGCCACTGCCCTGGCGTGTCTCCCATCTCTGAGACCACCTCGAGTCCAGCCGGTGCGGCATGATCACTCACCCCAGTTTCGTAGTCCTCCGCCACCGGCGCCGGCTTCACAATCTCCTGATCCAACTCCGGAAACAACACATCCTGCAGCGCATCCTCCAGGCCCGAATACGACACCCCCACAAGCCTGATTGGCCCGACTTCGTCCGGGTAACGCACCAGTCGAAACGCCGTTGCGAGCAGGGTTTCCGCATCGTCGGTTGCATACGGCAGGGTCGCCGAGCGGGATTCGATGCGAAAGTCCGCCATCCGCAGCTTCACTGTCACCGTGCGAGCCCCTCTCCCGTCCTTGAGCAACCGTCGATGCGAATCCGCTGCCGCACGTTCCAGCGCAGTGTCTACCTCCGACGGCTGGGTTAAATCGTTCGGGTAGGTGTGCTCGGAGGAGATCTGCTTCGCCACAGCACGCGGGGCAACCGGCCGCTCATCCACACCGCGAGCAAGCCACCACAGCTGCTTGCCCACCGCACCACCAATCGCGATATCGAGTTCTTTCTCGGTCAGCGCCGCCAAATCCCCAATCGTCTCGATCCCCGCCGACGCTAACTTCGCCTCCGTCACCGGCCCCACACCCCACAGCTCATTGACCGGCATCGGATGCAGGATCTCTAACTGTTCTTCATGCGGGATGACAAACACTCCGTCCGGTTTCGCGCGGCCCGAACCAATCTTGGCGTATTGCTTGCCCGACCCAGCTCCGATCGAGCTCGGCAAGCCAGTCTCCTCCTTGATCTCCGCGCGCAACTGGTTCGCCCACTCACGCACCTCGTCAGGGGTAGCACCAATGAGCTCAGCTGGCTCCATGAAGGCTTCATCGATGGACAGTTGCTCCACCACATCAACGTGCTTGCTAATCACCTCGAACACTCGCCTCGACGCGGTCGTGTACACCGCCCGCCGGGGTGCCACAAGAACTGCTTTTGGCCCCACCAGACGTGCCGCCCGGTGTGTTGGCATGGCGGAGCGCGCCCCATACTTTCTTGCCTCGTAACTGGCGCCCGCCACGACCCCGCGGCCGGTCACACCCGCAACGAGCACTGGCCGCCCTTTCAGCGTGGGACGGGTGAGCTGCTCACATGACGCGTAGAACGCGTCCATGTCGATATGCAGCACCCAGCGAGTCATGCCACCACTGTGCACCACCGCTACCGCCGAGTTCCAATTTCGTCATTCATCGAATGAGGTACCCGTGATGAAATCCAGGCGACGCGGCAACCCTCGCCCGCGGGAAACAAACCGCGCACCATCGTTAAACGTGAAGAACAGGTCGGTTCCCCTGCTTTCAATTGTGATCGTCCCGTGGCTAACCTGCGAGTGACAACTCGAGCACAGTGGAATGAGGTTATCCATGTTGGTCGAGCCACCATGCTCCCATTCTCGGATGTGGTGGATCTCAATAAACCGGCGATGCGAGCACCCAGGCATGGCACATTGATACCCCCACGTTGCTAGCAACGCCTGCACCTGGCCGTCAGTGGCGAACCGCTGTGCACGGCCGACGTTGATGGTCAGCCCATGTTTGTCCATCAAGTGCAACCGCACCACGGCGTTAGCAAGGTAGCTTCGCACATCCTCTGACCGTGCGGCACGGTTTTCGGGCATCCAACAGCCCCCGCCCTGATTCACCATGAGATTGACCTGCACACCGGGGCTACGAAGCGGACTAATCGGGTGAGCCCGCACCATATCCACCATGGCCAGCAACGCTGCGTAAACGTCCTGTTTCTCCGGAGGCCCGTAGCGCGAAACCGTCTTCGCGATGTCTTCGGCGGTGATCTTTGTCCGTTTCCGTGGTTCGCGATCCTGCTCAGAGGCGACAGCATCCTTGGCGTTGGTGGCGTCGTCGATAAGCAGTTGCACCTTTTCAGGATCGTTGAGATCCTCCGGATCGACGTCCTCCAGACCAAAACTGGCCAACTGCGCCATTTTCAGCGCGGTCAGAAGTTTCTGCCCAGCCACGGCGGGAAGACGGGCCTCGAACGCAAGCATGCCATCGTCGCACTCTCTGGCCCGGGCGAAAGGTTCGGTCGGCTCATCGCCTTTCGGCCCGGCACCGGCGAGCACAAGTTTCAGGTCCGAAAACGCCAGAGACAACGCAAGAGCGACAAGCTCCTCTTCGTTTTGCTCGTCTAGAAACTGCAGGAGAAAACGAACCGTCGAATACGGCATCACCCCAGACTCAAACGCCTCGAATAACCGGCGATACCTGCGCAGGCCCCGGGCAACCCTCACATACTCAAAGGCCGTCGGTTCGGGCAGGTTGAGTTCCCTACGCAACCACGTCGCGGTCGACTTCTCCCCATACTGCGACGCGAGATCCTGCTCATCGAACTGCCCGACTGCTTCAAGCATCCGCGCACGATGGTGATTGGCCGAAAGGTGGTTGACCTTAATCCGGTCTTCGAGCACCTCTGCCGACAAATCATTCGTTCGATCAGCCACCCACTGGCTCACTGTAACTGTCATGTTCACACCCCTTGTTTACAAACATTGACACCTTTATATATCGAATAGGTGTGCGAGTCAATAGTTTTCCTCAAATCTACCCAAAGAGGCCATTCCCCCACCTTGGCTGCGCAGCTTTTTCACTATGCCGCTGCATACTTTGGAGCAGACGGCGGTTCTTTGTTCGAAAAACTATGCCGCTGCATAGTCGACACATTCGTCGCCACGATGTGTCACCATGACATCTGTGAAGATCATCCAAACGTTAATCTCGGTAGCGCTCGCATCCGCGACCACGCTCACTGCGCTCACTGCCTGTTCCGGTGCAGAAGATATCGCCGCCGATGCTCCCGAGACCAAACTGACACCGACTGAGGTCGCCGAATTATGTCAGAACGCCGCCAGAAACGCGTCCACCGCCGACGGCGTTGCCTACGACGCCCTAACGGTCTATGCACACGAAGTGCCCACTGACGCAATCACAGGACAGACGTTCGACAGCGAGATCTCCGGTTTTCTCAGCAATGACGAATACATCGGTGAATTCACATTCCGTTGCACGATCGACGGCTCCGACGCCCAAGTGAGCAATTTTTATTTCCCTCCCAAGAACTTTCTCGCCCCGCAATCGGAATCCAGCCCCACAAGGCAAGCACAGCGACAGCACGCACAGCCGCAGCAACCACAGGCACAGGCCGTGGACCCGCAACGCATCGACCCACGAAACAACGGCGCGGGAGTAACCGGCAGGGACGACAACCTGGGCATTTACTATCACAACAAACAGGACTGGCTGTTTCTCGAGGCTCCGGGCAAGGTTGTACCTGGCGCGAAGATTTACAACGTGAACAAAAGCTACTGCTCTACTGGTTTTATCGCGTCGCGGGAAAACCGCACATTCATCGTTACTGCCGGGCACTGCGGCGATGTGGGTGACCAGTTCTACGTCAATGACCAATACGGCGGGTCACTGGTTGTGGGCGAGATGGTCGAATCCTTCTACGAGCGCGACAACACGGGCTTTATCGGCACCGACATCGGACTGATTGAGATTTACGACGATGCCAAGCCGTACGTGGATTCCGCACTGCCCGTAAATTCCCGATTGAAGGGCTGGATCACCCCAGCCCAAGCGGGGCAAGGCAACATGACCATTTGCCGTCTCGGTGCCACCACTGGCTACTCCTGCGGCAAATTCGTCGAGGTAGATAGGGCCGGCCAATTCGTGTTTCGCAACATCGCTGACAGAGGCGATTCCGGAGGCGCGATCTTCGCGTTCGACGGCACGGACGCATGGGCACTAGGGGTGACGTCGAACGGCAGCGACTACAACAAGACGCTCACCAGCGGCATGGAAATCGCCGGCGCAATGCAGCACTGGGGCCTCACGCTTCACGGCTAGCCCCTAAAAACACTATGCCGCTGCATAGTGGTCCGGGTCAGGATCCACTATGCAGCGGCATAGTCCGTCAGCGCCTAATTCTTGCGAACGGTGGCGGTCACACCGTCGACAACATCATGGCCTTCGACTGGTTCGGTGACCACATCGAAGGAGGTTGCCAACGTTTCAGCGGCGATGTGCTCTGCGTGACGACGAGCCCACTCCTCCTTCTCAGCCGGCACCGCAAGCACAACCGCAATGCGATCGGAGACCTCAAGGCCCTCACGCTTGCGCGCATCCTGCAGGCCACGGATGACATCGGCGGCCCAGCCTTCAGCCTCGAGTTCCTCAGTGACGTTGGTGTCCAGGACGACGAGGCCGACGGCGGCGTCGGCGTCGACACGCGCAGTGCTCTCCGGGTTCTCGGCGACGAGACGCTCGGTGTAGAGCTCCGGAGTCAGCACGATGTCTCCGTCGACCACCACGTCGTCGCCACGACGCTCATAGTTGCCAGCCTTGACGTTCTTGATCGCGCGCTGGACATCCTTGCCCAGCTTCGGACCAGCAATCTTCGCATTAACGACGACCTCGAACGAACCAGCCGAGTCCACATCCGCGGTGAGCTCAACGTCCTTGACGTTCACTTCGTCGCGAATGGTGGAGCGGAACGGCTCAAGTAGATCAGCCTCTGGCAGAGCAACAGTGAGCTTCGGCAGTGGAAGACGGTTACGTAGCTTGTTCGCCTTGCGTACCGACGACGCCGCCGAACACACCGCACGCGTCGCATCCATCGCAGCGACCAGGTCAGCATCCGCCGGCAGGTTGTCTGTCTTCGGGAAGTCAGTCAGGTGCACCGAACGGCCGCCGGTGAGACCACGCCAGATCACCTCAGAGATGTACGGCAGCAACGGCGCGACGGTACGGGTCACGACTTCAAGCACCGTGTAAAGCGTATTGAACGCCTCCGGGTGGGCCTCCTGGCCTTCCCAGAAACGATCACGGGAGCGACGCACGTACCAGTTGGTCAGGGTGTCCGCGAAGCGACGCACCTCATCGCAAGCATCGGCGATGCGCGTGTCGTCGAGAGCCCCGCCCACGGCCTCAACCAAGTCGTGGGTCTTGGCCAGGATGTAACGGTCGAGCACGTTGTCGGAATCCACCGACCACTGAGCGTCCTCAGAGGAGTACAGCTGCAGGAAGGTGTACGCGTTCCAGATCGGCAACAGTGCCTGGCGCACGCCCTCACGGATACCCTGCTCAGTGACGATCAGGTTGCCACCACGCAGGATCGGCGAAGACATCAGGAACCAACGCATCGCGTCGGAACCGTCGCGGTCGAAAACCTCGTTGACGTTCGGGTAGTTGCCCTTGGACTTGGACATCTTCTGGCCGTCGGAACCAAGCACGATGCCGTGGGCGACGACCTTCTTGTACGCCACACGGTCGAACAGCGCGGTAGACAGCACGTGCTGGACGTAGAACCAGCCACGGGTCTGGCCCGAGTACTCGACGATGAAGTCAGCCGGCTGGCGAGCGTCGTGCTCCTCGCGGTTCTCAAACGGGTAGTGGTACTGCGCAAACGGCATAGAGCCGGATTCGAACCAGCAGTCGAGCACGTCCGGCACGCGGCGCATCATGGACTTACCGGTCGGGTCGTCCGGGTTCGGACGCACCAGTTCATCAATGTGCGGACGGTGCAGCGACTTGGGGCGCTCACCGAAGTCACGCTCGAGCTCATCGAGGGAACCGTAGACATCCACGCGCGGGTACTCCGGGTTATCGGATACCCACGCCGGCACCGGGGAGCCCCAGTAGCGGGTACGCGAAATGTTCCAATCGCGAGCGCCTTCGAGCCACTTGCCAAACTGGCCATCGCGGATGTGCGACGGGATCCAGTCGATCTCCTGGTTGAGCTCGACCATGCGGTCGCGGATGTCCGTGACCTTCACAAACCAAGCCGGCAGCGCCATGTAGATCAGTGGCTCGCCGGAGCGCCAGGAGTGCGGGTAAGAGTGGACGATGGTCTGGTCACGCACGACACGGCCCTTGGCGCGCAGGTCGCGGATGATGTCGCGGTTCGCGTCGAAGACCAACTTGCCTTCGTAGTCCGGAACCAGCGAGGTGAACTTGCCGTCGGCGTCGACGGGGATGACCAAATCGATGCCGTAGTCCTGGCAGGTGAACATATCGTCTTCACCGAAGGCGGGCGCCTGGTGGACGACACCGGTGCCGTCCTCGGTGGTGACGTAGTCCGCGTTAAGCACCATGAACGCGTTCTCGTGGTCGCGGAAGTAGTCAAAGACCGGCTCGTACTCCAGGCCCTCGAGCTGGGCGCCGGTGAACGTGGAGATGACCTCGTACTCGCCGAGTTCCTTCGCGTATGCGCCGAGCAGGTTCGTCGCCAAGAGCAATGGCGTATCGACGACACCCTCATCCCCCGGCTTCACCAACGAGTACTCAACCTCCGGGTGAACCGCCAACGCCAAGTTCGACGGCAGCGTCCACGGCGTAGTGGTCCAGGCGATCGCAGCCGCATCGTGCAGTTCAGGGTGCTCAGCCCACGTCTTCTCCGCAGCGTAGCCGGCGCGGCCGCCGGTGAACGGCATGGTGACGGTGACGGTAGGGTCCTGGCGGTCGCGGTAGGAATCGTCGAGACGCGTCTCCTGGTTGGACAACGGCGTGTGCTCTGCCCAGGAGTACGGCAGCACACGGAAGCCCTGGTAGATCAAGCCCTTGTCGTAGAGCTCCTTGAACGCCCACATGACGGATTCCATGTACTCCGGGTCCATGGTCTTGTAGCCGTTCTCAAAATCGACCCAACGAGCCTGGCGGGTGACGTACTCTTCCCACTCGCCGGCATAGTGCATGACGGACTTGGCGCAGTACTCGTTGAATTTCTCCAGACCCATGTCATGGATCTGGGCTTTGTCAGTGATGCCGAGCTGCTTCTCTGCCTCAAGCTCCGCAGGCAGACCGTGGCAGTCCCAGCCGAACACACGCGGCACATGGAAGCCAGTCATCGTGCGGTAGCGCGGAACGATGTCCTTGACGTAGCCCGTCAGCAGGTGGCCGTAGTGAGGCAGACCGTTAGCAAACGGCGGGCCGTCATTGAACACGTATTCTTCGCAACCTTCACGCTGCTCAAGCGATGCCTGGAACGTTTCATCCTTGTTCCAGTAGTCGAGCACAGCGCGTTCCATCTCGGGAAACTTGTCGCTGCCTCCGGTCATATCGACCTTAGGGTAGACGTTGCCAACCATGACACTCCTCCACACACAATCTGCAGGGACGCATGTGCTGCGCGGTACCACCCTGCTTGGGGCGAAAGCCCCCACTTCATTTGTGGTGAAGGAAGTGACGTCTTCCCATTTAACGTCCGGTTCTAATAAGCGTAATGCCGTTCTTCCGGAATGCTCCCCGGTGATAGCCGGATCAAAGCGTTACGCCCGGAAGTGTAGCACTCCCGGGCGTTGAGGTTTTACTTCTCGTTCGGCGCCGTAGTTGAGCGGGCCTCGAGTTCCTCGAGCTGGGACTCAAGCAGCGTCTTCAGGCGAGTACGGTACTCGCGCTCGAAGGTGCGAAGCTCCGCAATGCGGTTCTCCAGCGCAGTCTGCTGCTGCTTCACCGTGTTCATAATCTCGGTGTGCTTGCGCTCTGCATCTGCCTTGAGCTTGTTGGCCTTCTCCTCCGCTTGGCGGATCTGGGCCTCGGCGCGGGAAGCGGCCTCGCCAGTGGTCTCCTCGGCCTTCTTCTGGGCCTCGGCGACGAGCTGCTTGGCGCGAGTCTCCGCCTCCTGCAGCTGAGACTGGGAGCGGGTCTGAGCGTCCTGCAGTTGCTTCTTGGACTTCGCCTCAGCCTCGGCCACCTCACGCTCTGCAGCGCTGCGTGCGTCTGCCAGCATGGAGGTTGCCTCTGCCTGGGCATCGCTGGTCAGACGGTCTGCCATCTCCTGTGCAAGGCCGAGCACCTTGGCAGCCTGGATGTGCGAATCCTGCGAAGGCTCTGCCTTCTGCGGGGCGGTGTTGACCGCCTTGGACACGCCTTCAGCCGGACGCTTCGCAGCCTGTGCGCAAGCTTCCTCAGCCTGCTTGCGGGCTGCTGCCGCATCTTCCTTGGCAGCCTTAGCCTCAGCCTCGGCCTTGTCCTTGGCTTCCTTCGCGGAACGCAGCTGCGCCTCGTAGTCAGCGCGGATCTTCTGCTCCACCTCGCGGCGGATTGCAGCCTCGTCTGCGGAAGAACCGGCTGCTGCCGGTGCCGCTACGCCAGCGCCACCCTCTTCGAGTCGTGCGCGGAGCTCTTCGTTTTCATCCTGGAGCTGTGCAAGCGCGTCTTCAACCAGGTCGAGGAACTGATCAACTTCGTCCTCGTTGTAGCCCCGCTTGCCAATCGGGGGCTTGCTGAAAGCGACATTGTGCACGTCAGCTGGCGTCAACGGCATTTGCGTTCCCTTCATGTTCTTGTAACGGACCCGCGTCTGCGGGTCGCGAATGCGCCCCACGTTACGGGAACGTACTTAATTTGTCTGCTGAATTGTAACTGTTTCGTCTACACAACGCACATGACAGCGCGCTAATGCAGTGCCGGAACGATCATCGTCGCCCGGATAACCATCTGGAGCAGGGAAAGTGCCAGGAAAAGCACGATCACGCTCACATCGAGCCCTACTCCCCCGTTCAACCTCAACGGGGGGATGAGCTTGCGTAATGCAAACACTGGAGGGTCGGTGATCTTGAACAGTGGTTCCGCCACCATGATGAACCAGTGGGGCGGGTCGAAGTGCTTCGAAAATGCCTGAATCATCTCAATGATGATGCGCACGACGACAATCAGCGAGTAGATGCCGATGACGGCGTAAAGAATTGCTCCGATAAGTGCCACGCGTTCACACCCTACAGGTTGTCTAGCGCAGGCCCGCGGAGCGCTTCAGCGCATCTTTGTCCACGTTGGCGTTTTCCGGGACGATGGCAAACAGGCGCTTGCGAGTGTCCTCACCACGGGACAGGTTGTGCATGCTGCCGCGCAGGCCGAAGCACAGGCCAGCAGCAAAGTCGACGATGCGCTTTGCATCGGCGGTGTCCAGATCGGTGAGGTCCATCACCACTGCGTCGCCATCGCGGAACGGCTCGCCGATCTCCTTGGCATCGTTGTAATTACGCGGAGACACGTTGACGATGCGCGGGGTCGGACGGTAGCTGGCGCGTGTCGACGACACCTCGCGGTGGTCACGCTCATAACGCGACGGACGCTCAGCACGGTCGTACGCGCCAGCGCCAGCAGTCGAGGAAGTTTCGGAGTAGCGCGAATCCTCAAAGTAGGCGTCGTCCTCGTTGTTCTCGATCGGACCGAGGCCGAAGAATTCTTTTGCGCTGCCAAAGAAGGACATAGTGGGGCTCCTTGGGGGTGGTTTTGCGATGAAGGTCAGCCTACGGGGCGGGGCCCAAGCAGCGCTGTTCCGACACGCACGAGATCGGATCCGCACGCGATTGCTGTCTCAAAGTCCCCGCTCATACCGGCCGACAAGATGAGGTCGCGGCCGAGGTGGGCGGAGGTGTCGTCGACAAGCGCACGTGCCCTGCGGAACACCGTCTCGGGGTCGGAGTTCAACGGGGGCACGACCATGAACCCGTCGAGGCGAAGATGCTCGGAATTTTCGACCGCCTCGATGATTTCCGGCACGTCGTCGTAGGAGGCGCCGCCACGGGCGGTATCGCCGTCGTCGGAAAGCTGGATCAGGCACGGCAGGGTGTCCGTGGTGCGGTCGCCGCGCTCGAGGGCAAGCGCCATGCCACGGTCAAGGCCGTGGGCGAGTTTGACCGAGTCGAGCGAGTGGACCTGAGCCGCCCAACGCGCGACGGCGTTAGCTTTCTTGGACTGGATCTGGCCGATCATGGCGATCTGGCACCGCCCATCCAGAGCTTCAGCCTTCGCGCGGGCCTCCTGCTCGCGGTTCTCACCGACGAGGGTGATGCCTGCCTCGGCGAGTTCAATAATGCGCTCAACGGGGTGGAATTTGGTCACAGGCAAGAGTTGCACGCTGCCTTCCGGGCGGCGGGCGGCGCGCTCGGCGTCGTGAATCTGCTTGGTTACGGTTTCAAGGTTATGCATCTGGCATCCAAATCACGCCGGCCTGACGTCCGGTGACGCCCTCGCGGCGATGAGAGAAGAAATCGGTATCGGTGATGGTATCGCGCGGATCTGCGTCGATGTGGGTCACGCCCATGCTCATCAGTTGGCGCACAAGCCCGGCACGGACGTCGATGCCCGCGGTCCCCTGCTTGGTGGTTGTGCGCGAGCCGGGCAAATGCTTTTCGACGTCCGCAGCCATCTCGGCAGGCACCTCATAGGACTCACCTGCCGCCGCCGGCCCGAGCAGCACCTGGATACGCTCCGGGGCAGCGCCAAGCGCCACCATCTCCTCGACGGTGCGGCGCACAATGCCGTTGCGAGCTCCCATACGGCCCGCGTGGGCTGCGGCGATCACACCTGCGCTGTGGTCGGACAGCAGCACGGGGGTGCAGTCCGCAACCAGCACGCACAGCGCGAGGTTTTTCTCGCGAGTCACGATCGCGTCAGTGGTCGCAACCGGCTCATCCGCAGGCCCGTCGACCACGGTGACGGTGTTGGTGTGGAGTTGTTCCATCCACACGAAACGCTCGGCGGGAAGGCCCAAGATGTCGGCGAGACGCTGACGGTTCGCGGCGACGTCGGCTGGGTCGTCGCCAACATGCGTTCCCAGGTTGAACGCATCGTACGGAGAACGCGAAACCCCGCCAGCACGGGAAGTAAACACCATGCGGACGGGGCGGTTGGAAAGATCTGGCATGCCAGCCAGTCTAACTAGCGCATGAAATCAGGCACATCCAAATCGTCGAAGCCGCCGCCGAACTCCTCGTCGCGGCGCGGACGGGAGTCCTCACGGTCCGTAAACAGGCCACGGTTTGGCTCGTAGCGGTGACGAGCCTGGTAGCTCTCCGACGGCTGCTCGGTGCGAATCTCAGTGCGGGTTTCAGTGCGCGGCTCCGCCGGCTTCTCCGGCTGGGACTCGAGCTCCTCGGCTGGAGCGATGACGCTTGCCTGCGGGGCGTCCTCGGCAGGACGAGCGTTGGCCTTCTCGTCGAAGCCGGTGGCGATGATGGTCACGCGGACCTCGTCGCCCAGGTTGTCGTCGATAATCGTGCCGAAGATGATGTTCGCATCGTCGTCGGCCTTCTCCTCCACGATGGAAGCAGCGTTGTTAACTTCCATCAGGCCGAGGTCGGAGCCACCGGCGACGGAGATGAGCACGCCCTTTGCGCCCTCCATGGTGGTCTCCAGCAGCGGGGAGTTGATGGCCTGCTCAGTTGCGGTCATCACACGGTTCTCGCCGCGCGCGGAACCAACGCCCATGAGCGCGGAACCCGCGTCGGCCATGACGGAGCGCACGTCCGCAAAGTCGACGTTGATCATGCCCGGGATGGTGATCAGATTGGTAATACCCTGAACACCGTTGTAGAGCACCTCGTCAGCCGCGCGGAACGCTTCCATCATGGAGAGCTCCGCGTCTCCGAGCTGCAGGAGGCGGTCGTTCGGGATCACGATGACGGTGTCGCAAACTTCCTTCAGGTTCTCAATGCCAGCCAGCGCCTGGCGGGTACGGCGCTTGCCCTCAAAGGTGAACGGGCGGGTCACAACACCAATAGTCAGTGCGCCCATCTTCTTTGCAATACCTGCGACGACCGGGGCCGCACCAGTACCGGTGCCGCCGCCTTCGCCTGCGGTAACGAAGACCATGTCGGAGCCCTTCAGGGACTCCTCAATCTCCTGCTTGTGGTCCTCGGCGGAAGTGCGGCCAACCTCGGGGTTCGCGCCTGCACCCAGCCCACGGGTGGCTTCTCGACCAATGTCGAGCTTGGTGTCGGCATCGGTAAACAGCAGCGCCTGCGAGTCAGTGTTGATGGCGACGAATTCGACGCCCTTCAACCCCTCCTCAATCATTCGGTTCACAGCGTTGACGCCGCCCCCGCCGACACCGACGACGCGGATCATGGCGAGGTAGTTGGCGGGAGAAGTCATAGCGTAAGTCTCGCCTTTCAAAACTCGGGTGTTCAGTTGCGTCCCATCATGTTTGAAAGCGAAGCATTTTTTGTGTTCTCCCCCGGCGTGTCACAACCCTAAACCTGTACTTTAGGGTTGTGACCTGGGGTTTTAGCGCGAGGTCACCAACTCGGGGTTAGAAATATTGAACTCGTGGCCTTCCAACTGGAGCACGGTTTCGAGCGCCAGCGCCTTATTCGCATTGTCGGTTGCAGCTCCCCACTGGACTACGCGGTCGTCGTCAAGCACGAGCGTGTAGGTGTAGTCACCGTTGGCTTTGAGCGCGCGGACGCGAGGCCGGGCAACATCACTAATCGACGACGCCACCTCCACCGCCTGCGCAAACCGCTCCTGGGCCACCCCCTGGATCTCCACAGCGCCTGCGGGCGGCGCCGCAACGATGAAATCGCGGCCCTCCCGGTCGATCAGGTGCGGCTGGCCATCAATGTCCACCCACGCCACCGGATCATGCTCTGTGATCTCCACACTGACACCGTTCGGCCACGCGCGCGACACTGTTGCGGAATCCACCCAGGGGTTTGCGGCAACATTCTCGGCGGCTCGGCGCGGCTTCACCTTGCCTATCGGCGTGCCGTAATCAATCCCGGTGAGGTTGCGTACTTCCTCCTCGGGCAGGTTCACGGACCCCTCGACGGCAATATCGTTCACGCTCATCAGCGGCGTGAACGGCACGGCCGCGCACACAGCCACAACAATGGCCACCGTTGCTGCGATCGCACCGTACGGGATCTTCCGGTGCTTCGGCTGCTCCTCGGTTGAGTCAGGCATGGGAACTTTTGTGGACATTACTTGCCCGCCAACGCATCCAGGATCTCGTCTGCCAGCATGGTCACACTGCCCGCCCCCATCGTGAGCACCAAGTCACCCGGCTCGGTCACGGACGCAACGGTTGCAGGAGCAGCAGAGAAGTCCGGTTTAAGGTGCACCGGGATGGTCATTTCGTCGCTAATAATGCGCGAGGTCACACCCTCAACCGGGGTTTCACGGGCACCGTAGATATCTAACAGCACGCACTCGTCTGCCAGCGACAATGCCTTAGCAAACTCGCTGGAGAACTCCTGGGTGCGCGAGTACAGGTGTGGCTGGAAGCACACGACCACACGCGCACCGTTGCCTTCTGCTTCCACCTTGTCGCGGGCCGCGGTAAGCACCGCCTCCACCTCGGTCGGGTGGTGGGCGTAGTCGTCGTACACGCGAGTCTCGCCGACGCTGCCTTTGTACTCGAAACGACGGCGCACGCCCGTGAACTCGCTGAGCCCCTGGGCGAGCTTCTCCGGATTCGCGCCGACGAGTACCCCACCGAGCAGCGCTGCTGCCGAGTTGAGCACCATGTGGCGGCCCGGGATAGCCATGCTGTAGGTGACCTCGCCGGAGACATCAGGCGTGCGCAAACGCACACCGACTGCGGTGTGCTCGCCTTCCTGGCGCTCTTCGGTAATCACCGCCGCTGCCGGCACGCTCGGGTGGCGCTTTGCGGCTTCTTCAGTGCCGTATCCGTAAACCGTCAGACCACGCTCGATTGCGCGCTCACCGCAAGCTGCGGCGTGTTCGTCATCTAGGCACACCACGATGTTCTTCGCAATGTCCGCAAAATCATCGAACACCTTGAAATACGCCTCACGCGTGCCGTAGAAGTCCAGGTGATCCGGCTCAATGTTCGTAATCACGGCGACATCTGGGGAGTAACGCAACAGCGACGCGTCCGACTCGTCGGCCTCCGCGACAAAAACCTCGCCCTGGCCGTGATGAGCGTTCGTGCCGGCACGGTTGAGCTGCCCGCCGATCGCGAACGACGGGTCTTGCCCTGCTGCTTGCAACGCCACGACCGCCATCGACGTCGTCGAAGTCTTGCCGTGCGTGCCAGCGAGCAACAGCTGAGTACGGCCCTCCATCAACTCGGCCAGCAGGTCCGAGCGGCGCAGCAGCGGAACACCCTCCCGCTTGGCGCGGACGAGTTCGGGGTTGTCCTGCGGGATAGCAGCAAAGCTCGTCACCACCGCGGTGGGAAGCTCACCAGAGAGCTCCAGGTGGGCCTCGTCGTGGCCAAGCGCCACCTTCGCGCCCTTGGCCTTCAGCGCCCGAACCGGACGGGAGTCCTTCGCGTCAGAGCCAGTCACGGTTGCGCCTCGGTCCAACAAGATATGCGCCACGCCCGACATGCCGGCACCGCCGATGCCAATGAGGTGCACGCGTGAGAGATCCGTCATCAGTTTTCCTTTCCAGCCGCATCAGCAATGCGGCGCGCGAGGTCCTCGGCAACATTGCCGGCACCGGATTGAGCAATTGCGCGACGCATCTCGGCACGCGCATCGTCGTTATTGAGCAAAGGCAGCAGCTTCTCGACGAGTACGTCGCCGTTGAGCTCGGCGTCGTCGATACGCAATGCCGCCCCTGTGGCAACCAAATGTGCCGAGTTCAACCCCTGCTCGCCATTGCCATGCGGCAACGGGATGTAGATCGCCGGCACACCAGCCGCAGAGTTCTCCGCAACCGTCATCGCACCGGAGCGACACACAACAACATCTGCGACCGCGTACGCCGCCTCCATGTCGTCGATGTACGGCACTGCCGTATAACCCTCGTGGGGTGCAGGGGCATCATTTTTGCGCCCATAGGCGTGCAACACCTGGTGACCCGCAGCGGTAATACGCTCAACCGCGCCAGCGAGTGCCGTATTGATACTCACCGCACCCTGAGAACCACCCGTAACCAACACCGTGGTCTTCTCCGGATCCAGCCCCCACGTGCGCAAGCCACGCTCGCGCTTCGCCCCGTCCGGATCCACTCCGACACCAGGGCGCACCGGAATACCGACGACATCGCCAGCCATGCCCGAATTCGCCACCGCATTCAAGCCCACGCCGCCGAGCTTGACCCCAAGCTTGTTCGCCATGCCCGCAAGCGCGTTGGTTTCCAGCACGAAAAACGGCAGCCGCAGCGACTTCGCCGCCAAGTACGCCGGCGCGGACACATACCCGCCGGTACCGAGCACCACCTGAGCACCCGAAGACTTCATCGCCTCCTTGGCCTGATTGACCGAACGCAGCAGCTTCGCCGGCACCGCAGCCAACTTCCACGGCTTCTTGCGCGGAATGGGCACCGGATCAATCAACGCCAACTGAAAACCGCGGGCGGGAACAATCGTGGTTTCCAAACCACGCTCCGTGCCCAACGCGACAACATTGGCACCGAACTGATCACGCAACACCTCCCCCACGGCGAGCGCCGGCTCAATATGGCCTGCGGTGCCGCCGCCTGCCAAGACGACGTTGAGTTCACTCATGTAATCCTCCTGCTATCTACGCACGCGGCGCGGCCCACCAGTGGCTTGACGCACCGGCGCCGTCGGGCGGTGATTGCGCTGTACCTGCTCACGTGGGTGCTCGCGAGGCTGGCGTTGCTGTGTGATCGGACGGGGCTCCTGGACGCCAAGCATGCGGTCGAACACTGGGCGGCCGTAGTTCTGCATCGCGGAAATCGCATCCGGCTCGTGGCGAGCCACGTTTGCCAACACACCCATCGCCCCCAGGGTGATCACAGCCGAGGTACCGCCGGCAGAGAGCATCGGCAGCTGAATGCCGGTCACCGGCAGCAGACCGATGACGTAGCCGATGTTGACAAACGCCTGCGAAACAACCGCTGCCGTCAGCGCCGCCGCCATCAGCGTCTGGTACTGCGACTGCGCACGCCGAGCGGTACGGAAACCGAAAAAGCCGAGCAAGGCGAACAGGGAAATAACCAAGGTGCCGCCCCACAGGCCGAGCTCTTCGCCGATGATCGCGAAAATAAAGTCGTTGCGTGCCTCAGGCAGGTAGAACCACTTCGCGCGGGACTGGCCAAGACCGACACCGAAAATGTGACCGTCTGCGAGCGACAAAAAGCCTTGGTGGGACTGGAACGCAATACCTTGCGTGTCATCGAAGTGGCCGCGCAGTGCGTCGAAGTACACGTGGAAACGCGCAGAGCGGAAACCTCCGGACAAGAACGCCACAATCAGTGAGAACGCGCCACCAATTCCCAGGTAAACGATTGCCTTCTTTGGCACACCCGCGAAGATCAGGATGAAGGCGACCACAACCGCGAACGACAAAGCCATACCCATGTCGCCCTGTGCGGCAATCAACGCGACACAGATTGCAGCCACGATAAAGAACGCGAGGAAACCGTTGTTGGCCTGGAACAAACGTTGCGGATTTCTGTGTTCGAGCACCTTCGCGCCCCACATCGCGATAGCCACACGGGCCACCTCCGATGGCTGCAGGCGCAGCGGGCCCAGCACGATCCACGACTGGGAACCTACCTCTTCGCGGCCGGTGCCCAAGGGCGTGAGCACCAAGATCAGCAAAATAACGGAAGCGGCCATCAGGACAGCGGAGAAGCTGCGCAGCCGCTCAGGCGGCGTTTTCAGCGCCACCCAAAACGCGATCAGGCCACCGATGACCATGACGGTTTGACGGATGGCCACGCCCCAGACGCTCTCGGAATCTGCGAACGACGTCGCCATTGACGACGACATCACCATGACCACACCAAGACCTGCAAGCACCAGGACAATGCTGCGGATCATGGTGTAGTCGATGAGCGGCCGGGAATCCAGAAACTCCTCGAATTTGCGCACCTTAAGCGCCAATTTTGAGGTTGGCTCGGTCGATCGCGGGGCACGCCGCGTTGTCCCCTGTTGCACCGCCATGCAGCTGCCCTTTCATTCGAGAAGTCTCAACGTGAAGTTGAGCTTACTTGTTATCCGGGCTCCAGTGTCGCATCGCTGCCGCTGCGAAGGCGTCGCCACGCGCTGACATGCCCGAAAACATATCCAAGCTCGCAGCAGCCGGCGCCAACAGCACCGTATCGCCCGGCTGCGCCTGGGTCGCCGCCCACGCAACAACCTCATCCATGGCTTGTTCCGGATCCGTGGAGTCGGAGACAAACACCGGAACGTCCGGGGCGGCCGCGTTGACAGACGCGCGGATGAGCTCACGATCCACACCGAGCAGAGCAACGGCGCGGAACTGATCAGCGTGTGCTTTGACGACACCGTCGACGGCAGCGCCTTTGAGCTGTCCTCCCGCGACCCACACCACCGTGCCCGCACCGGTGAGCGCAGAATCCGCCGCGTGCGGGTTCGTGGCCTTGGAGTTATCCACCCAATCCACACCGCCGCCGGAGTGCACCACCGCCCCACGGTGACCGGCCACGCGGTACTTCTCCAGTGCCCGCTGGATGTGATGCGGCTTGGCCCCCTGGGTCAACGCCACCGCAGCGGCCGCGAGTGCGTCAAGCAGACCGGCGGCTCCGGCGGGCTCGATGCCGTCGGCACTTGCAACGTCGATAGTTTCGCCGCCGAGTTTGGCCACGATCCTGCCGCCCGAAACACCGACCTGGTTGTCGCCAGGCTCTTGAAGTGTGAACCCGATGATGTCGTCGCGACCAGTCTGCTCAGCTAAACGCTGCACCTCCGTATCGTCGATACCTGCAACCGCATGCGTTGCTTGCAATACCTTCGCCTTCGACGCGGCGTATTCCGCAAACGAGCCGTGCCAGTCAATGTGGTCTTCAGCCAGGTTCAGCAGCACGCCAGCATCCGGCACGAGCTCGGAGGACCAGTGCAGCTGGAAGCTGGACAGTTCGGCAGCGAGGACATCGACGTGTTCGTCGAGAAGCAGCACCTCTCCGACCGCGGTGCCGATGTTGCCGCAGGCACGTGCGATACGGCCGGAGTCGGCGCCGACTTCGGTCATCATCGCCGCCAGCATGCCCGTAGTCGTGGTTTTGCCGTTGGTGCCCGTGACGACGAGCCACGTCCGCGGTGCGCCAAACACGCCGGCGCGGTCAAGGCGGAAGCACAGTTCAACATCGCCGATGACGTCGATGCCGGCGGCGGTGGCGTCGACAAGCAATGGCGTATCAGGTCGCCACCCGGGCGAGGTGACCACAAGGCCAGTGTCAGCGAAGCGCTCGCGCGCTTCAGCGCTGGAACACACCGCGAAGCCTTTTGCGGTAGCGGCTGCGCGCCCATTCGGGTTGTCGTCGACAACCGTGCAATTCGCACCCGCCTTCGTCAGCAAGTGTGCTGCGCCGAGACCAGAAACACCAGCACCGGCGACTAAAACATGATCTGGCAGCGTCACAGGCCCGCTCCGTTCAACGAGAGCCACTCACCATAAAACGCGGCGAGGCCAAGCATGACCGACATCCCGGAGATGATCCAGAAACGCACCACTACGGCAGTCTCTGGCCAGCCGCCGTTTTCAAAGTGGTGGTGGAACGGCGCCATGCGGAACACTCGCTTGCCGGTGGTCTTGAAGGACGCAACCTGAATCACCACGGAGGCGGCCTCCAGGACGAACAACGCGCCGATGACAACCATCAGCAACTCCGTGCGCGAGGCAACCGACAGGCCCGCAACAAGGCCACCGAGTGCCAGCGAGCCAGTATCCCCCATAAAGATCTTCGCGGGTGCGGCGTTCCACCACAGGAAACCCACGCAGGCGCCAAAACCGGCCGCCGCGAGAATCGCCAAATCCAACGGATCACGCACCGAATAACAGCCAGCGGTCGCGACAGCATCACAAGAGTTACGGAACTGCCAGAACGTAATGCCCGAGTAGGCAGCCATCACAAGTGCCGTCGTACCAGCGGCCAACCCGTCGAGACCGTCAGTCAGGTTCACTGCATTCGACCACGCGGCGAGCAGGATGTAGATGAACACTAGGAAGATGATGGTGCCCACCACACCCCCGCCGATGGCGAGGTTGATCGTGTCGATGTCGCGCACGAACGACAAGAACGTCGAGCCAGGTGTCAGACCGTTCTCGTCCGGGAACTGCAAGATAAGCAGCCCGAAGGCGATCGAAATGGCAAACTGCGCCACAAGCTTCGCCGTCTTATTGAGGCCAAGGTTGCGGTGCATGAACAACTTAATGCCGTCATCGGCAAAACCTACGAGGCCGAGCGACAGCGTAAGCCCCAGCACGATCAGGCCCGAGGCAGTAAACGCCGTGTGGCCCGTAGCCAAGGCTGAGAGACTGCCGCCGACGTAGCCAAGCGCGATTGCTAACAAAATAGCGATGCCGCCCATTGTTGGCGTGCCACGCTTGCGGGCGTGCGACTTCGGGCCGTCCTCGCGGATCTCCTGCCCCATCTCGCGGCGATGGAAATATCTAATGAGCAGCGGGGTCACAAAAATCGAGACCAGGAAACTAAGAATCCCGGCGCAAATGACTTGAACCATGAAGTGTTACCTCGCTGCTGTTTCGTTATTCATGTTGAACTATCTAAGCGTATGCCCTTGCAGTAGCGACTCAGCCACCGCCCACAGGCGAGCAACATTTGACGCCTTTACAAGCACGACATCGCGGTCGGTTCGCGACTGCCAGTCGTCGATACCCGCTGGCGGCATGGCCAACAGTTCGCGCACTACCTCGCTGGCTTCGGCAGCATCGGCGACGCTGCTGGTGCGGATGCCGAATTGCTCAGCACGCTCGGCCAGCGCTTCCATCGACGCATTATTCCCGACAGTGATGAGGTCGGTGACGCTGTAGCGCGCCAACTCATCGGCAAGCGCCGCGTGCTCGTGTTCCGCACCGGCGCCAAGTTCGCCCATCTCCCCCAGCACAGCAACGGAGCGCACACCTGGGCGCGCCGCGGCGGTGTAACCCAACGCGGCAATGGCAGCCCGCATCGATTCAGGGTTTGCGTTGTAGGCATCGTTGATCACGGTCACGCCATCGGCGCGGGTGTTGACGTCCATGCGGTTGACCGACACGGAGTGCGCATCAGACAACGCCTGCGCGACAGTTGCGGCATCCATACCCGATTCAATGCCGACTGCAGCTGCAGCCAGCGCATTGCCCACCTGGTGGGCACCGAACACGTTGAGGGTTACGCGCTGCGGATCGCCCTTCGGGGTGTGCATGATAAACGACGCACGCGCCACCGCATCCAGTTCCACATCGGTGGCGTAGTAATCCGCTGCCGTATTGCCGTTGGCGGAAAAGCGCACCACGCGTGCCTTCGTCCGCGGAGCCATCGCGTTGACCAGGTCGTCGTCGGCGTTGAGCACCGCGATGCCATCGGCAGGCAGCGCCTCAACGAGTTCGCCCTTGGCCTGCGCGATGTTCTCGCGGGAGCCGAACTCCCCCAGGTGCGCCGAGCCCACGTTAAGCACCACACCGATCTGCGGTGGTGCAATCGTGGCCAAGTGCGCAATGTGGCCGATACCGCGCGCCGACATCTCCGCGACCAGGAACTTCGTCTCCTCCGTGCAGCGCAGCACCGTGTATGGGTGGCCGATCTCGTTATTAAACGACCCCGGAGGAGCCACCGTCTCGCCCGCACGCTGCAGGACCGCCGCGATCAGGTCCTTCGTCGAGGTCTTGCCGGCAGAACCAGTCACGCCGATGATCCGCAACCCGTGGTTCTCCGTCAGTTCGCGGGCCACATAGGTGGCCAACTTTGACATCCCATCCACAACGCCTGCTGCGGAGCCAGTCGGATCATTCACCGCTAAATCGGAGTTGTCGTCAGCGCGGGGCGGTCGCTTCTCGACGACCACAGCCGGCCGACCGACCTCCCTCGTGGTCAACGACGCCGTGGCACCCGCCGCAGCCGCCTTACCCACAAAATCGTGGCCATCCACGTTCGCACCCGGGAACGCAACGAATAGCCCGCCGGGGCCAATCTTGCGGGAATCAAACTCCACAAACCCGGTCACCGAGTTGTCCGGATCAGCCTCCGGGCTCAAGTGTCCTCCGGTGATCTCCGCGATCTGGCGAAGCGTCAGTGCAATCATGCGTTCCTCTTCTCTCGGCGGGCGCGAAGTGCGCGCCGCATCTCTTCGCGGTCATCAAAATGGTGCTTGGTGTCGCCGATGATCTGTCCAACCTCGTGGCCTTTACCCACGACAATGATGGCATCGCCGGGCTTTGCCCACTCGACGAGCGCGTCGATCGCCCTCGCGCGGGAGTCTGCCTCGATGACCTCGGCTGCCGTTTCTGCGTCGCGTGCGCCTTGCAGCACCGCTGCGCGGATCGCTGCCGGGTCTTCGGTGCGCGGGTTGTCATCAGTCACCACAACAAAGTCTGCGCCCTTCGCTGCTTCCGCTCCCATGAGCGGGCGTTTCGAGGAATCTCTGTCACCACCAGCGCCGATCGCCACACCAATCCGGCCATCGACCTGTCCACGCAGCGTCTGAAGCACTGCTGCGACAGCGGCCGGCTTGTGGGCGTAATCCACAACAGCTACAAAATCCTGGCCTTCATCAATTCGCTCCATGCGCCCCGGCACCGCCGCCTGCTCTAGGCCTGCGACAAACGCTGCTACATCGACACCAACCTGCGCCGCAAGCGTGGTGGCAAGGGCGGCATTGGCGACGTTAAACGCACCCGGCATCGGCAGAGCAAACTCCACCTGACGCTCTGGAGTGTGAAGTCGAATGTGCTGGGTTCCGGTGTCGTCGATACGCAATAGCTCCGCAGTGACATCTGCATGCTCACCACGGGTTGCCACCGTCACCGGGTGCTCCGCGCGCGCGGCCATCTTCTGACCCCAAGAATCGTCGACACAGATCACGCTGCGCTTCGCGTGGAGGTCGCTCGACGGGTCAAAGAACAAGGCTTTCGCCTCGAAGTAGTCCTCCATCGTCGGGTGGAAATCAAGGTGATCCTGCGACAGATTGGTAAAACCAGCGACGTCGAACTGGGCACCCGTCACGCGCCCAAGCATGAGCGCGTGGGAGGAAACCTCCATCACCACATGCGTAACGCCCTCGTCGCGCATACGGGCAAACAGTGCCTGCAACGTCGGCGCCTCAGGCGTAGTCAACTCGGTGGCCACATCGCGGCCCATGATCTTCGTGCCCGTCGTACCAATCAGGCCGACCTTGCAACCAGCCTGTGTCAGTCCACGCTCCAGCATGTACGTCGTGGTGGTCTTGCCCGACGTCCCAGTCACGCCCAGCAGCGTGAAGTCCTTCGACGGATGCCCGTACACCTCCGCGGCAACATGGCCAAGAATCGCGCGCACATTATCGACGACCAACACCGGCCGGCGATCCGACGTCTGCTGGATGATCGCAAGACCTTCCTCGTCAGTCAGAACCGCACCTGCGCCCGAATCAAACGCGTACGACGCGCCATGCACCCGCGTGCCAGGCAGCGCAGCAAACAAGCCACCGGGCTCCACATTTTGGGAATCAAGACCAATAAACGACACCTCAAACGGTGCCTGCGGCGCATTGACGATGCGTGCCCCCGCAATCTCAGCGAGGGATGTCAGCGTGGGCGCTGAGGACATGATAATTCCTTCCTTTCAGGGCCGTTACTGGGCTTGCAGAACAAACGGTTCCGCGGGCGGACTCGGCGGGATATTTTCCTTATCCAACATCCAGCTCGCAATCTGACGGAACACCGGCGCCGCAGACTGGCCACCGGCACCGCCGTCGAGTACACCGCGCTGCGGCTCGTCCAGCATGACCGCCACAACAAATCTCGGATCGTTCGCCGGGGCAATACCCGCAAACGTAATCCAATACTGGCTCTGTGAGTATGCGCCCGTTTCCGGGTTCACCTTCTGTGCAGTACCTGTCTTGCCAGAGAACTGGTAGCCCTCTAGCGCATTTCCTTGTGCAGTACCCGACTGGTTGCCGGTCGGGTCTTCTTGGAATGCGGCACGGAACATATCCACCGTTGTACGCGCCGCCTCCTTGCTCACCACTTGGTTGCGCTGCGGCTCATCCTGCGGGATATCTTGCCCGTCCGGTCCGACGATGCGCTCGATGATGCGTGGCTGGATGCGCTCGCCGTCGTTGGCCAACGCCTGGTACACACTCGCCATCTGCAGCGCAGTCCAGCTCATGCCCTGACCGATTGGCAAGTTGGCAAAGGTACCGCCCGACCACTGTTCAAGCACCGGCAGCAGACCCGGCGACTCATTGGGCAACTCAATGCCGGTCGGAGCACCGATACCGAAACGGTTGAGGTAATCCCAGTAGCGCTCCTCGCCGAGGCGCTGCGCCAACTGCAATGTGCCCACGTTGGAGGACTTACCGAAGATGCCTGCGGTGGTGTACGGCAGAACATCGTGCTGCCAGGCGTCGCTCACTGTCACACCGGCCATGTCGATCGAGCCCGGCACCTGGTGCACCTCGAACGGGTCAGTCAACCCCTGATCGATTGAAGCCGCTGCAGCGATGACCTTTGCCACCGAGCCTGGCTCGAACGGGTGCGAGATCGCTGGGTTTTCAAAATCCTTACCCTGCTTGATCTGCTTTTCAATATCCCCGTTCGGGTTGATGGTGTCTGTATTGGCCATCGCCAACACCTCACCCGTGTGAGCGTCAAGGACGACAGCCTCAGCCGACTTTGCCAAAGAGTTTGCCTTTGCCTGCTCAAGCACTTGCTGCACATACGTCTGCAGGTCGAGGTCTACCGTGAGCTCAATGCGCGCACCAGGTACCGCTGGCACCACATCGCGCAGGGAGCCCGGAATGGACTGCCCACCTCCCGAGACGTCCTCGGTCGAGCGGCCGTCGATACCGGTAAGCACCGCATCGCTAGAGGCCTCAAGGCCGAACTGACCGTGCCCGTCCATGGAAACCTTGCCAATGATGTTCTCCCCCACAGCACCGTTCGGGTACTGGCGGATGTCCTGCTGGTCAGCAGCCACACCGTGGAACTTCGCCGCCACCTTCGCAGCGACATCCGGGTCAACGTTGCGCACTAAAACTTCGTACGACGTGTCGGCGTGGAGCTTGTCCAAAATCTCCTTGGCACTGACACTGCCCACAGTGCGCAACTGCTCTGTGTCTGTACCCGTAGGCTGTGGATCAGTTTCGCCACCGATCATGCCGGGGATCTCATTCGCCATTGTGCGCAGCACGTCTTCAACGCGGGCGTCGAGCTGCGCGTCGATATCTGCCTTGGGGACGCCGTCGATACGCATCTGCAGCTCTTGCTGCTGTCGCAGTTCCTCACGCAACTGCTTCGGCGAGACCGTCAACGACCTTGCCTGCATCGTGTACGCCAACTGCTTGCCGTCACGGTCCACGATCTCACCGCGACGTGCTGGCTCAACATACTCGCGCTGGCGTTGCACCTTGGCAACTTCACGCAACTCGCCGCCGATGATCACTTGGACCCAAAACAGGCGTGCGATCAGCAAGGCTGCAACGCTGAGGAACACAAGCGTCAAAAGGAATACACGGTGGTTGGTGATGTGACGCTGACTCTTCCGTGGCGCCGGACGCTTCCGGGGTGTGCCCGTGGATGTCACGTGCCCTCCTCACCTACCAAATCTGCTCATTGACTCGTTTATCATGCCCCGCACAAATGCGAAACGAGGTTGCGCCACACGCCTGCGGCACAACCCCCACCGTTAACGTCTATTCGCCGGCGGGCACATTTGCCTGATACGGCGCCACGTTGGCAACCTGCGGTGCTTGCTGCGGACGAGGCGGAGCTTGATTGCCACCTGGAACCTGAGTCAGCGCATCCGCCAGCTCGCGGGTTGCACGGTCATCACTGCTTGCACGGCCCTGCCGCAACGCTTCGCCGTTAACGTCGACAATCTTGGCAACCTTTTCTGGGTTGAAAGGCCGGCGCTCTTCAGCACGACCATCTTCCATGACCTCCACTAGGCCAGGTTCTCCAGCGACCACCATGCCTGCGCCTGCAGCGCGCTGTGCGATCTCCGCAGCAGAACGACGATCCTCTAAGTCACGGTTGAGCGACTCGACCTCGTTGGCAAGTTCACGCTCCTTCGACTGCAGCTGCTGGATGGTGAAGGTTTGTGTCGTGGCCACGCCGGACAGCAGCATCGCTATAGCAATACCGATCACCAGCAGAGGCACCGCAAGTGCGGACACTGCGGAAAAACGCGACGGCGCCGCGACCGTGCCAACCCGACGCCCACGCACAGACACAACCTGCTGCGAGCCGAGGCGCCCCCGCCCTCGGGAGTGCGGCACATGCGGTTTCACACCCGGCATCGTGCGACGACGTGCCGGAGCGCTTGTACGGCTGGTGCGGGCACTGCCATCGCGCGTCAGCGTCATCGCGCGGGAGCCACCTCGTGTGTCTCGTGCTGCCATGGTGTCCGTCCTCAGATGGTTGTGTGTCGTACGTGGGTTGTTGTGGGTTATGTGGTTGTCGTTGAGTGCTTAAGCTTCTCGACGCCGCGCACCCTCACCGGTGCTGCACGCGAGTTGCGCTCAATCTCTTCCTGCGGAGCCTTTTCCGCCCCGCGGGTGATGAGTTTGAACGTTGGCTCGGTGCCCGGCAGATCCATCGGAAGCCCCGCCGGCGTCTTTGAAGCTGTCAGTTCAGCGAAGGCAGATTTGACGATCTTGTCCTCGAGCGACTGGTAACTCATGAACACTGCCCGCCCGCCGACGCCGAGCAAATCCGTAATCACCGGAACCACTCGCTCGACAGCCTCAAGCTCGCGGTTGACCTCAATCCGCAGCGCCTGGAAGGTGCGCTTCGCCGGGTGACCGCCAGTACGTCGCGTGGCGGCCGGGATGGTGCTGTACAGCAGTTCCACGAGCCGGTCCGCACGGTCAAACGGCGCACGCTCGCGCTCCTTCAGCACAGCCGACGCAATCTTGCCTGCGAAACGTTCATCGCCGTAGGACTTCAGAATCCTCGCCAGGTCTCCGTGCGAGTACGTGTTAAGTACCTCGGCCGCAGTGATGCCGGTGGTCGGATCCATGCGCATATCCAGCGGTGCGTCACCGCGGTAGGAAAAGCCACGCTCCTCCTGATCCAACTGCATCGATGAAACACCGAGGTCGAACAGCGCACCAGCCACACCGTGCTGCCTCACAAGGTCGAAGGTCTCGCCCTCCCCCGATGCGATCTCGTCGCCGATGTAGTCGAACCGGCATTGCACCGGAGTGAAACGCTCACCGAACTGAGCCAGGCGCTCAGTCGCCTGCTGCAGCGCATTCGGGTCGCGATCCACACCGATCACGCGCGCTTGCGGGAATACGTTGAGAAAGTGTTCGGTGTGGCCACCGGCACCAAGGGTTCCATCGACAATGACGGCGTTGGCGCCGAACGCCTCTACAGCTGGGGCCAGGAGTTCGGCCATGCGGTCGCGCATGACCGGCACATGCCCATGAGGGTCTGCAGCGTGTGTGCGGTACACCATCCGGGCTCACCCCTCGCGGTCAGTTAGTCGTCGGCTCCTTCTAAGCCGGGGAGTATGTAGAGCCCTGTCCGGGGCGGCTGTTCTGATGTCGGGGAAGTACACCAGAATGCTTCACGCCCCGGACAGAGTCCGTACACACTCTCCGAATTGGTTGCCCGCTGTTGGGTAGTCAGTCCTACAGCAGACCGGAGAGAATGTCGTCGTCATCCGCCGCGGAGAACGCGGCTTCAGTCTCTTCTTGATACTTATTCCAGGATTCAAGATCCCAGATCTCGAGAAAATCCACAGAACCGATAACTACGCATTCCTTGGAAAGGCCTGCGTACTCACGGTGTGCCGGCGACAGGGTGATACGTCCGGACCCATCGAGCGTTTGCTCATCCGCACTGGCAGCCAGATTGCGGATAAACGCGCGCGCCTTCGGGTTCGTCCTTGATGCTGCAGCGGCCTTGCGGGCGCGTGCAGCAAACTCGTCCCGCGGGTACACCGCGAGGGAGTGGTCCTGCCCTTTGGTCACCATCAGGCCGTCTGCCAAGTCCTCACGGAACTTCGCAGGCAGCGTCAGGCGCCCTTTGTCGTCGAGCTTGGGAGTGTAGGTTCCCAGAAACATCCGGCGACCTACCTTCCTTCACCTTCAGAGATTGGCATTTGCAGTTTTCTCGGCTTCGCTCCGCATTACGCACGTAGTCAAGATGCGCACCACGGTGCTCCGCTGTGCCCCACTTTAACCCACTTCCCCCCACAAACGCCACACTCTGAGCAACTTAGTTCCCACAACAAGAAGAACGCGCAGGTCAACGGCCACAATCCCCGTGGGGCAATTACCCGCCAATGTCCCCCACTTACCGCCACATCCCCCACTACAACCCCATCAATCACCTACAGGCACACGAGACGCAACCCGCTCCGAACGTCCTTTAACAGGCAAAATGGCCGGATCAAACCAACGGGTGGGGCAAAGTGGGGAATGTGGGGCGAAGTGGGGATAAAAAATTGCCCTCCCGAAGAGACCGGGAGGGCGAAGGGAAAGCTAAAAGCTACTGACGATCCTCAAACCGTCGACGGAAGCTCTCCTCCAGGCTAACACTGCGCGGCGAGCGCGACTTGGACTGAGCCTGCGCTCGCTGCAGCGAAACACCAGCGGCAGCCGGGGTACGGAGCGCCATGATCCCCCCATAGAACATCACACCGAAGCCGACGATGCTCAACACCACAGTCCACAGACTCCACGACGCCAGCGCCACTCCCCCAAGAAGAAGGACAAGGCCCAGCACAATGAGGGCGAGGCTACGCATAGTCAGCCGGCCCGACGGGTGCGAAGCACCATACCCAGAGGACGGAGCGACCGAGGAACCGAACTTCGGGTCGTCTGCAAGGAGCGACTGCTCGATCTCGCGCAGTGCGCGCATTTCCTGCTCAGAAAGAGACACTACTTTCTCTCCAGATCCCAGCTATGAATGAACAATGTATGGATACAACGAACATCGTACCCACATTGTTCCCGCGCCTTATTACGCCGCCATCGGCGCATCACCCCCAGTGGTGTCCAGGAGAAAGTCCTCAGCCGAACCGATAAGGCTTGAGACCACGACCGGCGACGGGTTGTCGTCGATCCCAGACGCCACCCTCGCCCGGCGCGCCGAGTATGCAGAAAATACCGTCGCCCAGTGCTGGCCACTTTCCCCGGTGAGCGCGAGCTTGTCCCACGCATTAGTTGGCAGCCGCTTCCGCTTCCGGAGCACAATGCTGCGAGCGTTGCATGCGCCAGCGATGCGCAGTGCAGCCCGGTATGCGTTTTCCATCGCAAGGTCGTAGCGCCTTGCCGCAAAGTCAGCATGCGCCTGTGCAAGCAGTGCCTCCGCAGAGAAGATGAACGAGTCAAACTTTCGCGGCGCCCCCATATCCCCGTACGCCCTGCCCGTTGTGGCTGAAACTACGCTTCCCATGACACTTTCCCCTTTCGCTGTTACCAGTGCATGTCGCCTCTTGATTGCCCATGACCTTAGAAGTCACCCACGACACCACAACCAAAAATTAGCACGTTTGTTCGACTGTTCGAACGAGGATGTGTGGTCAAGCCCCGCAACAGGCACATAAGTGGTTCGATAGTGGGGTGCACATTGAGATCCAAAGGCTGACCAAGGCGGAGTTTTCTTTCCTCGTGCCACGGTTGGTGGACATCTACATGGAAGCTATGGGGTACCCCCAAACCATGCGCGCGCAGCGTTTACGTGTGTGGCGTGGAGAGGTCACCTGGCCAGGCTTTTGCGCCGTGGCCGCAATCTCGGACAACAGCGTCATCGGAGTGGCCTACGGTTTTCTCGGCGCGCGGGAGCGCTGGTGGGACCAACAACTCGTCAAAGCACTCACTCAGCAACGTTCAGACGGCATGCTTTCTGACGACGACCGTGCGCTACTGGCCAATTACTTCGAAATCGCCGAAGTGCATGTGGATCCGAGGCACCAGGGCCGCGGCATTGGTGCGGCGATGCTCAGGGAACTGCTCGCATCGACATCAGCTCGTTGGGCTGTCCTATCTACTCCCGAGGTAGACGGCGAAGCTAATAACGCATTTGGGCTTTACCGCAAGTTTGGGTTCCAGGACGTTGCTCGCAATTTTTATTACGGAAGCGACCCTCGCCCGTTTGCGATTCTCGCACTCGACATGGCGGGCACACCCCGTGTCGGCGAGGCTGACTAGGGTACGTTCCAGAGAGATTTTCGTAGACGACGGTGAGGAGCAGCGTGGCTACACACGAATTGGGGATTGGGAACTTAAGTGCGGTGCCTGGTGTCGTCGAAAAGCATTTGGAGCAGTTTTTCGACGAACACGGGCCGGCGATTTCCGCGATCGGTGAGCCTGTCTCGGAAGCAGTCGCGCACTTGCGCGCGTTCACACTGGGTGGTGGCAAGCGAGTGCGTCCGCTGTACGGCTGGGCAGGTTTTGTCGGCGCCGGTGGTTTGGAAACCAGCGGCGAGGACCCAAACGCGGTCTTGCGCGCGATGAGTGCGCTTGAGTTCATCCAGGCGTGTGCACTGGTCCACGACGACATCGTGGACGCCTCCGATACCCGTCGCGGAAACCCCACGGTGCACCGCAGTGTGGAGGCCCAGCACCTCGAAAACCATTGGCTGGGCGACGCTGCGACGTTTGGCGTGAACACCGCGATTTTGCTCGGCGATCTCGCCTTAGTCTGGGCGGAAGATATGTGGCGCTACTCCGGTGTTTCGTTGGAGGCGCTGCAACGCGCCGCGGAACCGTGGGTGGGCATGCGCACGGAAGTCATCGGTGGGCAGATCCTTGATATTTCGTTGGAAAGCCGTGGCAGCGAGTCTGCGGACATGGCGGATCGGGTGAACCGGTTTAAGACCGCCGCGTACACGATCGAGCGTCCGCTTCATCTTGGTGCGACTATTGCTGGTGCCGACGATGAGACCATTGCGGCATTCCGTGGTTACGGACGCGATATTGGCATCGCATTCCAGCTTCGCGACGACCTCCTCGGTGTCTTCGGCGACCCAGCAATCACCGGAAAACCCGCGGGCGATGACCTGCGCGAAGGAAAGCGCACTGTCCTTTACGCGACGGCGCTTGAGCTTCTCGACGCCAACGATGCCGACGAGCTCCGCGCCGGTGTAGGTACCGCCACCGACCCAAAGGTGCTTCAGCGCCTCGCCGATCTCATCCGCCAAAGTGGTGCGGAGGATGCGGTCGAAGAGCGCATTAACCGTCTCACCGCGTCCGGCATTGCTCACCTGGATACCGCCGGTATTACTGCTGAGGCTCGCCAGGCACTGTCCGAGTTGGCCCACAAGGCCACAGACCGGCGTATGTGATGGCCGGTAAAATCCGGCCGATCCCCCTCGGCGTTGTCGCAGCCGTTCTCATCGCGATCGGTTCCTTTGGTGCCGGAGCGACGCGTTACCGTGACGGCCTCATGCGCTCGATAGGCCTTGAGTTCCTCACGTACGGCCACGGCCGCGGCATGATGGACGGCCTCCTGATGGCGGGCACTGGTCTTCTCGTGTTTGCCTGGCTGTGGCTGTGGCGCACCCGCCCAGGCGAGCAGACCGTGCTCCGTGCGGTGTGGTCGTGGGCCACTCCACTCGCCTTGAGCGCACCAATCATGTCGCGCGACGTGTACTCCTACCTCATGCAGGGGGCAATGCTTCGCGACGGCTTCGACCCCTACTCCGAAGGCGCCGCTATCAACCCCGGCCCGTATTTGTGGGAGGTCTCCCACGACTGGCGCAACACCACAACGCCGTACGGGCCACTGCACTTGGGCATTGGCAAAGCGGTGACCACGATTGTCGGCGACCACGTCGCGTTTGGCGTCGTTGCCTACCGGCTGATCGCGCTGGCAGGTTTCGCGCTCATTGTCTGGTCGGTACCGCGCATCGCGCGCCTCGCAGGTGCTAGCCCCGGGTTTGCACTGTGGGTAGGTGTAGCCAACCCTGTCATGCTGTTGCACCTGATTGGCGGCATGCACAACGAGGCGGTCATGGTCGGCCTGGTGTGCGCGGGCCTGTACCTGTGCATGCGACACACGTGGTGCACCCCCGGAATCGTGCTCATCGCATGCGCGGTATCGCTCAAGGCCACGGCTGCGTTCGCGTTGCCGTTTGTGGTGTGGCTGATGGTCACGCGTCGCGCCCGCGTCCACGATGTGCCCCACCACCTCGCCGCGCTTGCCGTCTCTGGAGCCTGGACGCTGGCGGTCTCGGTCGCCGTCATCCAGGTGGTGACGTGGGTCTGCGGCTCAACGTGGGGTTGGCTCGAGGAAATCACCGGTAACTCGAAGGTGATCAATCCGCTGGCCGGTCCGACGTTCGCCGCAGAACTGATTACCCCGCTCGTGCAGTTGGTCAACGACGACTTCAGCTACAACACAACGCTTGCAGCCACCCGCACGGTGTTCAGCTTCGCGATGCTCCTCGCGCTCGTGATCACGTGGTGGTGGTTCCGCCCGGCGCGCGGCAAGGCCTACGCGCCGCGGATGCTGGCGGGCACCACCGTGGCGTATACGGCAGCGTTTGTCACCAACGCGGTAACGCTGCCGTGGTACTACGCCTCCATCTTGGCGCTCGTGGGCACGTTCCGGGCACCGGCCTGGGTAGCTAGAATTACCACCGGCGCATCCATCGTCGTGGCACTCGCGTTTACAGGCAGCGGCAACCACAGGCTCTACGACGTGTGGTTCCTCGCCGCAGCCTTCATCGTCGCCGTGGTAGCGACTCGCTGGGTGTTTAGAACGCCATCGCTTGCGCACGACGAATAACCTCGCGCGCTTTCTGACCATGCAAGGCGTCAATCGGGCGTCCCGGCAGCGAATCCTCTTCGGTGTAGAGGAATGTGAGGATCTCCTCGTCGTTGTAGCCGCCATCGGCAAGCACGGTGATCGCGCCTGAGACGAACTTCGACAACCCATCCTCACCGATCAGCCCAGCCGGGATGAATTTTTTACCATCCCGGATGTACATGACAAGTTTGCGGGCACCGACATAGTCGTGCACACGAGTGACCGGAACGCCCAACGCTTCGGCGGCGTCGGGAAAGGCCAGCAAGGTTTCGTCGCTAAGCAATTGCTCGAGATTCGTTTGTGTGCTCACGGCGCACGATTCTACCCTGGGGTACATGGCAACACTCGCTCCAGGCACAACTCTCGACGAACGCTACGTCGTGGACCGCGCCATCGCCCGTGGTGGCATGGCCACGGTGTATCGCTGCATCGATTCCCGCCTGGGCCGGGAAGTCGCTGCGAAAGTCATGCACGAGCAATACGTCCACGACGCTGTGTTTCGCGACCGCTTCCGGCGCGAAGCCCGCGCGATGGCGCAGCTCAGCCACCCTAACTTGGTCAACGTGTACGACTTCTCCGCGTCCGGCAACAACGTGTTTCTCATCATGGAACTCATCACCGGCGGCACGCTGCGCGAATTGCTCGCCGAGCGTGGTCCGATGCCTCCCCACGCAGCCGCGGAGGTGATGCGCGGCATGCTCACGGGACTTTCTGTCGCGCATGAGAAAGGCATGGTGCACCGCGATATTAAGCCGGACAACGTGCTTATCGACGCCTCCAGCCGCGTCAAACTCTCCGACTTCGGCCTCGTGCGCGCAGCCGCCGAAAACACACATTCGACCGACCAAATCGTGGGCACCGTCGCCTACCTCTCCCCCGAACAAGTCGACGGCAGCCCCATCACAGCCGCGTCGGATGTGTACTCCGCCGGCATCGTGTTGTTCGAACTCCTCACCGGCCGCACGCCATTTCACGGCGACACCCCCATCGCGCACGCGTACGCACGCCTCCATGGAGAGGTGCCCGCGCCGTCCTCACTCATTGCCGGGGTGCCAATGCTTTTCGACGAGCTCGTCGCCACCGCAACCGCCCGCACCCCCGAAGCGCGCTTCCGCGATGCGGGAGAATTCCTCGCCGCACTCGACGACGTAGCAGCCGAACTTGCACTGCCGGATTACACCGTGCCTGCCCCGCGCAATGCCGCAGCCACGCGAGCCGCAGCACACCCGACTAACTTCGGACTGGTCAACAACGCCGCACAGCGACGCCTCTTCCCCGATGACGAGGCGCCAACGCGAGTCGCCCCTGCAGTTGCGAGGCCAACTAAGCAGGCGTCCCCAGAACTGCCGTCACGCAGCCAATGGCCCGCTGCACAGGCGTCTCCGGCTCCGGTTCCGGCCCCCGTTCCGCCTGCAGCCGCCCCCGTGCCCGCACCCGTGCCACCACGTGCACCCCGGCCTGCCGCTCCCAATCCGGCAAAGCGCCCCGCTGTCAAGCCGGTAACTAACCGCTCTCTGATCGGTGTCGTGCTCTACACCGCTGTTGCAATCGCCGTAGTAGCTGCGGTTGGTCTGGGCGCATGGTGGTTCGGCTCCGGGATGTACGGCGACATCCCGGAGATCGTCATCCCGCGGTAGCGCTGGCCGAGTAGCGCTGTCTTAGTAGCGCAGCATCTCTGCAACGAGGAAGGACAGCTCGAGTGCCTGCTCGGTGTTCAGACGCGGGTCGCAAGCGGACTCGTAACGGCCCGGCAGATCCACATCAGTGATGTCCTGCGCACCGCCGAGGCACTCAGTGACGTCTTCACCCGTGAGCTCGATGTGAATACCACCCGGGTGGCTGCCGAGTTCGCGGTGGACCTCGAAGAAGCCCTGAACTTCGTCGATGATCTTGTCAAAGTGACGCGTCTTGTAGCCATTGCTCGACGTGAACGTATTGCCGTGCATCGGGTCCGACTGCCAAATGACCTTGTGGCCGGAGGCCTCAACCGCCTTGACAATGCCAGGCAGTACTTCGCGGATCCGGTCCTGCCCCATGCGGATCACCATGGTCAAACGACCCGGCTCGCGGTTCGGATCAAGCTTATCTGCGTAAGCGACAGCCTCTTCTGGAGTGGTGGTCGGGCCCAACTTGATACCGATCGGGTTGCTGATCATCGCGGCGAAGTTGACGTGGAAATCGTCGATACCGCGGGTGCGCTCACCGATCCAGAGCTGGTGGGCGGACAGATCGTAAAGCTTCGTCTCACCCTTCGAATCCGTGGCCAAACGCAGCATCGCACGTTCGTAATCCACCAACAGCGCCTCGTGGGATGCGTACACGCTGGACGTGCGCAAGTTCGTGTCACTGACGCCACAAGCATCCATGAACGCAAGCGAACGCGAAATCTCGCGAGCAAGTGCTTCGTAACGCGCACCCGCAGGCGAGTTAGTCACGAACTCTCGGTTCCAGTTATTGATGTTGTGCAGGTCCGCAGTACCGGACGCCGTCAGGGCACGCACCAAGTTCATCGCCGCCGACGAGTTCGCGTACGCACGCACCATGCGGGCCGGATCGTGGCGACGAGACTCCTCGGTCGGATCCACACCATTGACGATGTCACCGCGGTAATTCGGCAAACCGTTCTCATCAAGATCAGACGAGCGCGGCTTCGCGTACTGGCCAGCAATACGAGCAAGTTTGACCACCGGCATCGACGCACCGTAGGTCAACACCGCAGCCATCTGCAGCAGGGTCTGCACGTTGGCACGGATGTGTGGCTCGGTGTTGGACTCGAACGTCTCAGCACAATCGCCACCCTGCAGCATGAACGCCTTGCCGTTGGCGACGTCCGCTAGATGCGACTTGAGCCCCTCAACCTCGGGCGCGAGCACGACCGGCGGGACGGACTCCAAAATCTTGCGAACATACTCAGCCTGGGCAGGGTCCCACGACGGCTGCTGCTTCGCATCGCGGGAAATAACATCTTCAAACTGCGCGTTTAAATCTCCCGGCAGCGGCGGCAGATCGGGCAGTACCTCTTTGGGGATATCAATAGTCCAGCTCACCGTTCTATATTTAGCACGGATTACTGCCCCAGTACAGGCGGTACAGCCTGCAACTTCTCACAAGGCGGTTTTATCGTCTCACATTTTGGATACGGCGCCGTCGCGGTTCAACGGCAAATGCTCCGCACACACACGAAACTTCCGCAGATTATGGCGCGCATCAACGAGAGCATCGTGGTTGCCCTCCGGCACCCGTGGCAGACGCGGCTTGCCCGCCATCTGCCAATACTGCTTCAGCTCGCAGGTGTAGCGCGGCAGCAAACGCGGCAGACCGGACATGTCACCCCATAGTTGCGCGAGCACCACGTGGTCATAGGCGCCAACCCAAGCCCACAGTTCTGGCCTGCTGTCACCCGAGGTGAGAAACTCATAGACCTCGTTACGGATGCGCTCCAGCGACTTCCACACTGGTTGGTTCTTCGGAGGGAGCTTCGACAACACGTGCGCTTTGACCCAAGCGTTGGCGCGTGCTGGGTCGAACTCATCGGACACCGCATAGTATTCGCGGCCATCCTCAGCAACAATGCCGATGGACACCAGCTCGATCGTCTCGCCGTCCTCAATGAATTCGGTGTCGTAGAAGAATCTCACTGCGTCGAACTACTTCCGTTGCTCCGATCGAATATCCCCCAACACCTCGCGCCGCGAAGGGCCCTTCTCACCCTCAACACGCCTCGGCCAAAACATCACTGCAGCCACCGCAACGACAGCAAGCGGGCCCGACAGTTTCGGGTACCAGCCCTGCTCAGACGCAATCAGGAACATCACAACAACGACGCATACCAACGCGATTCGGGTAACAAGTGGTTTATTCATTACTGCACACCTTTCGGCCCAGTTTTCGGTTCAGCACCTTCGGGGTACTTCCCCGTCTGCTCGAGGGACTTCTTCACATCCGTCGCGTAGACATCCACGTATTCCTCACCGATCATCTCTGCAATGCGATGCATGCAGTAGTCCGTAAAGGGACGCACGGCCTCGCGCGAGTCAGGGTCGTAGCCATTTTCAACCGCCCAAGCTCGCGGATCAATCGGCTCCGAAATCTTGATCTGCACCTTGACCGGCCGGATGAGCTTGGTGCCGATCGGGTTCGCGCGACCAGATCCAATCATGCCGACCAAAATCACAGGCACGCCGGTTGGCATAGCAATGCGCGCCATGCCAGTGCGCCCCTTGTACACACGCCCATCCGGCGAACGGGTTCCCTCGGCATAAATGCCGAAGAGCTCGCCGTCGTCGAAAATCTTCTTCACCGTTTCCAGCAAGACGTCCCCGGCGGTGTCGGAGCTTCGGTCAATGGGAACTTGACCCACGGCGGTGAAGAAAAACCGCTGCAAACGTCCACTGAGCCCCGTGCCAGTGAAGTACTCCATTTTGGCCGGGAACTTCAGCTGTCGGCGAACCATCAACGGCAAGTAAAAGGAATCCAGCACAGCCTGATGGTTAGAAACCAACAGGGCCGGACCTTCGTCCGGGATGTTCTCCACACCGTAAATGCGCGGGCGGTTCCACACCAACAGCGGCGGCCCGAAAATAGCCTTGAACAGGGAATACCACTTGTTTGCCATTGTTTCTCCCCTTTTTATCGCAGCTGGCGGGCCAAATCAGCAACGCCAATCATACCCGCCTTCGCTCCGAGCTCAGCACAGAGGATCTCCGGCAGCGGACGGTATCCAGCGCCGACGATGTTCGACGCCATGGACGCTTTGGCAGCGTCAAGGAAAAGATCAGCGTCTTCGCTCACACCACCGCCGAGGACGATCAGCGATGGATCCAAAATGTCGGACACCATTGCCAGGCCTCGTCCCAGCCAGATGGAGAAACTCTCCAGAGCCGCCACACCCAGCCCATCGCCTGCGCGTGCTGCGGCCATAATGTCGTGCCCGCTTGCTCGCTTTTCGACGACCTCCCGGTACAAATCGGAACCTCGATACCCTCCCCTGCTGGCAATCTCGATCGCACAATCGACCAGCGAGGTGCCAGAAGCGTATCGCTCAAGACAGCCCTGCTTGCCACACGAGCACACCCGACCTCCCGGCACCACCGTGATGTGGCCAAACTCAGGCGCGGTGCCGAACGCACCACGGTAAATCTCGCCACGGTGCATCAGCGTTGCGCCGATCCCTGTGCCGACGGCGAAAAACACCCACGTCTCTGCGTCACGAGCGGCACCGAACCGATACTCACCCCAGGCTGCCGCATTCGCATCGTGCTCGAGCCGGACCGGCAGCCCCAGCGCATTCTCCAAATCTTTGCGCACCGGCTGATCATCACGCCACGGCAAATGGGGCGCAAAACGCACGATTTCACACTCCGGGTCGAGGAAGCCCGCAACGGCAGCGCCAACTGCCCCGATCTCGTGTTTGTCCTGGAGCTGCTCGACCATCTGCACGATCGTGCGGGTCAGCCCGTCAGCGTCCTGCGGGGTCCGCGTACTCACCGTGTCGAGGATCGACCCATCCGGCGCGACCACAGATGCACGAGCGTTCGTCCCGCCAATGTCAAAGCCGACTGTCAGCGCCTGGTCTCCTCGTTGTGAAGTCATAGCCGGACAGTTTATGCCCCTGACAGCGGTCAGCCCTAACCCGCCAACACGTCGCGCAGGCGCTCCCCCAGAGTGCCCCACGAAAACTCCCGTTGCACATGCTTGCGCCCGGCGGTGCCCATGGCGGTGCGGTGGTCGTCGCAAAGCAATTGCCCAATGGACCGCGCGACCTCATTCACATCGCGACCATTGACGACGACACCACTTTCCGGCACCACCGTCTCCGGCGCACCACCGGAATCGCCAGCGACCACCGCAACCCCACACGCCTGCGCCTCGAGATACACAATCCCCAGACCTTCCACATCAAGACCACCCCACCGCGTCCGCGCGGGCATCGCAAACACATCGGCGGCAGCCACAATGTCGCGCAACCGCTCGCGCGACACCCGGCCCGTGAATTCCACGCCCGGCGAAGACGCGGCGAGCTTGCGCAGCCGCTGCTCGTACGGCCCCTCCCCCACAATCACCAATCTCGCATTCGGCGCGTATCGACGAATCCCCGGCAACGCACGGATCAACACATCCTGTCCCTTGCGCGGGACCAACCGCGACGAACACACCACAAGTGGCGCATCACCCACGCCGAGCCAGCGCCGCGTTTCATCCCGCTTGTGCGCGCTCGCTGGCGCGAAGAAATCCGTGTCCACCCCCGACGGCAGCGCAACATAGTCGACGTCATCGCCGAACACCGCCTGCAAGCGCTCTATCGTGAACCGCGAAATGTACGTCACCACATCCGCGCTACGACCAATCCGGCGCAACACCTGACGGGCCACAGGAATCATCGCCCAGCCCACCTCGTGGCCGTGGGTGGTGGCCACCACACGTTTTGCTCCAGCACGTTTCGCCTGGGCTCCGAGAATTGCCAACGGTGCAGCCGCACCGAACCACACAGTGTCGATGCTGTGCGTTCTGATAATTCGAGCCATCTCCCGAGCAAGCCCCGGGGTAGGCAACATGATGTTGCGCGGCCAACGAATCACCGTAAAACTTTGTTCGGCGTCCCACTCGCGCGCAGCATCTGCTTCCTGGACGGATGCGAGCACCACGATTGATTCCGGGCCTTCGCGCTTGACGAGCTCGTCGACGTAATCCCGTAAGTACGACTGAATCCCGCCGACAGTGGGCGGGAAATCATTCGTTACCAACAACGTGGTCATAATCGCGCTAGTAGCGCACAGCCCCCTGAATCGGCATGGAGTTCGCCGGCACTACCTGGATCGGAATGCCGTAGTCAGACGAGTGAACGACCATGCCGTTACCGATGTACATACCCACGTGAGTCACACCCGGGTAGTAACCAATGATGTCACCCGGCTGCAACGCATCCAGCGACACCGGTGTGCCACCCGCAAGCTGCGCTTGGGAGGTACGCGGAATGCTAATGCCGTTCTGCTCATACGCCCACACCATCAGACCAGAGCAATCGAACGCATCCGGTCCAGCAGAGCCCCAGCCATATGGCTTACCCACCTGAGCCAACGCCGCACCAACGATTCCGGAGTCCACGCCCGGAAGCGAAGCGCCGCTAATCGGGTTGTCCTTATTGATCCAGCGCAGGCGATCGGCCTCGCTCAAGTTGTCTACGCGGTGTTCGATGTCACGAACCTTGTCATCCAGCTCTTCACGTTCACGTTCCAGCTTCTTTCGCTGGATCTCCAGCTCATTGCGCGCATGGCGTGCCTCTGCCACCGCAATATTGGCCGAGTTGGACTTCTCTGCCGCCACCCGGTTGGCATCCTCCAACTCGGTCAACGCACGCTGAGACTTGCGAGTGAGCGCCGCCAAATAAGCGGAACGGTCGATCGCCTCTTGCGGGTTGCCCGAATCCAGGGTGGTCAGGATCGCTTCAGATTTCGGGATACGGTAACGGGACTGCGCAATGTCACCGACATTCCTGCGATGCTCGTTACTTACCTCCTGAATAGCGGCAAGTTCTTGTTTCGCCTCTGCAGCGCGGCCATTGGCTTCCTCAACCTTGCGCTCTGAATCGGCGATTTTCTCTTCGAGTCCCTTAATTTCTTCCGACTTCGCAGTGGCGTCGTGGGAGATCTGCTCCATCTCATCGATGAGAGCATCGACATCATCGGCCTTCACAGGGGCCGCTACGCCGCCGGCGAGGATGACGCCGACGAGCGCGGACACTGCGGTCTTCTGAGCAGAAGGACGACGAGACTGAAAAGAGTGCTTACCCACGACCAAAACCTTTTCGCAATACTTGTGAGAACACAAAAACTATAGCGACATCGGTCCCACCGTCCAAGCAAAAAACATGGCCACACAGCATATTGTGAATCAAGAGCACTGGTGTGACGCACGAGGTGTCAAGGTCCCCAAAACGCACGAAAGCCCCAACTCCAAACACAGAGTCGGGGCTTGAAAACGTGCCGTTAGAAGCGAACCACAGAGTGGATCGGCATGAGGTGCAGATCGCGGTAGCCCACCGGGATACCGGAGTTCAGCGCATCGATGATCTGGCCGTTGCCAACGTAGATGCCAACGTGGGATGCACCACCGTAGTAAACAACGATGTCACCCGGCTGGATGTTGCTCAGCGCAACCTGCTGGCCAGCAGCAGCCTGAGCCTGGGAGGTACGCGGGATGGACTTGCCAGCCTGAGCGTAAACCCAGGAGGTGAAGCCGGAGCAGTCGAATGCGTTCGGGCCAGCTGCACCGTAAACGTACGGGGAACCAACCTTGGACTGTGCGATGGACACAACGCGCTCAGCGAAGGACGGCTGCGGGGCCGGAGCCGGCTGCGGCGCAGCGGCCGGTGCCGAGTAGTTGGTTGCGGCCTGTGCCGGCAGAACCTGCTTCTCGACGTTCGCGATGAAGGCGCTGAAGCCCGGAACGTTGTTCACGCCCGGCAGAGCCTTCACGCGAGCGATAGCAGCCTGAGCGTCGCCCGTAGCGGCTGCGCCCTTCAGCGACGGGATCCAGGCGTCAATGCCCGGGATTGCCGCTACGCCTGGAATGGTCTCAATACCCGGGACCTGTACTGCGATCGGCGAGTTGGGGACGCGGACCTCTGCTGCGGAGGCGGCGGCCGGCGCGATGAGCGCAGCGCCTGCTGCGAGAGCGGTGGTGGCCGCTGCTGCGCGGGCTGCGGTGTTGGTCTGGCGACGGTGCTTTGCCACTTTAGATTTTCTCCATATCTTCTCTTCGCCAACCGGGTTAGCTGTCGGGCGGGGTGTTGAGAAATGACCCTCGGTCCGAACGACCTACGCCCCACGGGAGCAGGTGCTCCACTCTGGTTCCCCGGTCCCCTTCGGCTTCGATCGGCTTTTCCGATCTCCACTTCAGAGTTACGGCTCATATGTTGTTTTCGATCCATGCTTCCAACGGCTGTTGTCGCAATGTCTCGAACAGGTTACGAAACGGCAACAAGAGTGTCCAGCCAACACGCCGTTACAGTTCCGTTATCAAAAGATTTGATGCGAAACAGCGTCGAAGTCTGCGTTTCTAAATGAAAACTAAGAACGGTCCAACAACCTCAAAACACGGCCATACGCTGCGCATTTATCCGCCGAACCAAGAAGCAAGTTGATCTCCGCAAAGTTAAAGACAACCCAATTAAAACGGATTGTGTGATCTTACTCACACTTGCTTGTTAACCTCATTGTTACAAAGAAAATCGCCCCGCACCACAGTGTGGTGCGGGACGATTCACGCAACTACTTACATGCTAGCGAGGCGATACGTCGCGGTCGTCGCGATCCTTGTTGGCCTCGAGAGCACGCAGCGTCTCGACAGCCTCCTCGTGCTTCTGCTTCTCTGCATCGCGTACACGCTCAGACACGCCGATCTCGGCGGGCGAGAACTTACCGATGGTCTCAGAGTCAGCGAAGCCAAGCTGGTTCATCTGCTTCGGCACACGAGCACCTGCGTACTCGAGCGGAACCGGGTGACCATTCTCATCCACTGGGCCAAGCGGCTGGTGGATCTCGATGAAGGCACCGTTCGGCAAACGCTTGATGATGCCGGTCTCGATACCGTGCTCCAGCACAGCGCGGTCGGAGCGCTGCAGGCCGATGCACAGACGGTAGGTGATGAAGAATGCCAGCGGCGGCAGAACAATGATGCCGATACGTCCCACCCAGGTCATCGCGTTCAGCGAGATCTGGAAGAAGTGAGCAACGTGGTCGTTACCACCGGAGATGGTCATCAGCAGGAAGAAGGTCAGACCCATCACGCCGATGCCGGTACGTACCGGAACGTCACGCGGACGCTGCAGCAAGTTGTGGTGTGCGTCGTCGCCGGTGACCTTCTTCTCGATAAAGGGGTAGGCGATGAGCAGCGCAACCATCAGACCACAGAGCAGTGCGACCCAGAATGCACCCGGGATGGTGTAGCTACCGATGTAGAGCTCCCAAGCCGGCATGACACGGGCGGCACCATCAGTCCACAGCATGTAGACGTCAGGCTGCGAACCAGCAGACACCTGCGACGGGTTGTACGGGCCGATGTTCCAAATACCGTTGATGGTGGTCAGACCAGCCATTGCAGCCAGCACTGCGAACACGATCATCATGTAGCCGATTGCGTGCGTTGCAAACACCGGCATGATGCGGACACCAACAACGTTGTTCTCGGTGCGACCCGGTCCCGGGAACTGGGTGTGCTTCTGGAACCACACGAGCAGCAGGTGAGCTGCGATCAGCGCCAGGATGATGCCCGGCAGGATCAGCACGTGCAGGATGTAGAAGCGGTCCAGCATCAGATCGGACGGGAAGTCGCCGCCGAAGATAGCCCAGTGCATCCAGGTGCCGATGATCGGCAGGCCCAGGATGATCGCGGACATAATGCGCAGACCAACACCGGAGAGCAGATCGTCCGGCAGGGAGTAGCCCATGAAGCCCTCAATCATGCCGAGGAGGACAAGGGTTACACCGATGAGCCAGTTTGCCTCACGCGGGCGACGGAACGCACCGGTGAAGAAGACACGCATCATGTGGGCGAACATGGCCATCATGAACATCAGTGCAGCCCAGTGGTGCATCTGACGAACAAACAGGCCACCGCGGACGTCAAAGGAAATGTCAAGCGCGGTTGCGTATGCACGGGACATTTCGACGCCGTTGAGCGGCAGGTATGCACCGTCGTAGATCACCTTGGTGATCGACGGGTCGAAGAACAAGGCCAGGTAGATACCGGTCAGCAGCAGGATGATGAAGCTGTAGAGCGCCATCTCGCCGAGCATGAAGGACCAGTGCGTCGGGAAGACCTTGTTGAGCTGCGGGCGCAGGACGCCCGCAACGGTAAAGCGGGAATCCGCATTGTTTGCGGCTTGCTGAAGTTTCGTACTCATTAGGACTGACGCTCCCAGAATGCCGGGCCGACGGGCTCAATGAAGTTCCCGTTGGCGATGAGGTAACCGTCTTCGTCAACCGTCACAGGAAGCTGCGGCAGTGCACGAGCGGCGGGACCGAAGATCGGCTTACCGTGCTGCAACGCATCGAACTGCGACTGGTGGCACGGGCACAGGATGCGGTTGGTCTGAGCCTCGTACAGCGAGGTCGGGCAACCAATGTGCGTGCAAATCTTGGAGTAGGCGTAGTAATCGCCGTAGTGGAAGTCTTCCTGACCCTCACGTTCGATAACGCGCTTCGCGTCCTCAGAACGCAGACGGATCAGCATGACAGCGTTGCGCGGACCATGGATGGAGTGCATGTGGTTCTCATACACATCGCGCTTCGGGTCGTATTCCTTGCCGTCATTGACGTCCTCTGGGTAGAGCGGGAACACGGTCTCCATCGCAGCGGCGGCAAGGTCCTCCGGACGCATACGCACCAGGCGAGACACGCCGGCGGTGGTGTAGTGCGAGCCGACCTCACCCTTGTGAAGTTCTGCAATCGCACCGGTGTCGCGGCCGAGGTAAACCTTCACGCCTTGATCCTGGACGGTCCAGCCGTGGGTCCACAGGGTGCCGTCGCCGAAGTAGTTCAGCTCGTGGCGGACCTTCCACGGGTTCTTGATCATGCCGCCAAGCGGAGCGATGACCATCAGACCGGCGAGGACACCAGCGGTGCCGAGCAGACCCTTGAGCGCCTTGCGACGACCAAGCGTCGAGGTCTCCCAAGCATCGTTCAGCAGTGCGGTCGTAGTGCGACGATCCAGCTCGCTGGACGGGCCGTCGTGGCGACGCTGTACAGCGATCTCTTCAGGGACGAACTTCTTCACGTACTGGATGATTGCAACACCCAGGCCGAGAAAGGCCAGGCCTGCAGTCAGACCAAGCAGTGGCGTGTAGAAGGTGTAGATCCAGAGACCTTCGTCGCCGTGGAACTTCGGCTCCCACGGCCAGAACAGGTAAACACCGAGGAAAGCAATCGCGGCGAGAACCGAGATGGCCAACCAAATCTTGATGCCACGCTCAGAGGACTTCTCGCGAGGGTCACCCTCGACCGGGAAGCGCTCCTTACGGTAAGCAACCGTTACGTCGTCAAGCTCCGTGCCGAGAGCAGCGAGCTCCGCATTGCTCATGCGGTCAAGCTCTTCCTTCGTGTAATTCTTCTTCACATCACTCATGAGCGGGATCCAATCCACATAGCACCAGCGGCGACCAGCGAGATGCCGATCATCCACATCGCAATACCTTCAGAAACCGGGCCGAGGCCACCGAGGGACCAGCCACCCGGGGACGGGGTCTCCTTGGTCGACTTAATGAAGGCAATGATGTCCTTCTTCTCATCAGCGCTGAGCTGACGGTCAGAGAACTTCGGCATGTTCTGCGGACCAGTGAGCATCGCCTGGTAGATCTCCTGCTCGTTCGCAGGGTCGAGCACCGGGGCGTACTTACCAGAAGACAATGCGCCACCACGACCGGTGAAGTTGTGGCAGGAGGCGCAGTTCAAACGGAAGAGTTCGCCGCCACGTGCGACGTCTGCTTCCTGAACCTTGCCGTCGTAGTTCTTGCCGCGCAGCTCTTCCTTAGCCAGGGTGCCGTCCGGGTTGTACACGAGCTCCGGGCCACCACCGTTGGCTGCGACATATGCAGCCAAGGCGAGAGCCTGGTTCTCCGTGTAGCGCGGCTTCTTACGCTCAGCCTGCGCGTCGTTCGACATCATCGGCATACGGCCAGAGTTGACCTGGAAGTACACGGCGCCTTCGCCGGTACCGATCAGAGACGGACCACGGTCGGCAACGCCCTGCAGGTTCGCACCGTGGCAGGTGATGCAAGCGACGTCGTAGATTTCCTTACCCTCCTGGATAAGGGCCTGGTCGTCACGCTGGGCGGTGGCCACCTGTGCATTAGGGGCCAACGCCGATGCGAGAAGACCCGCGCCGGACAAGCCCAGCGTCAACGCAGCAGCACCTGCGAAGGTGCGCTGCGCCTTGCGTGCGCGACGCTTCTTGTTGGGTGAGTTTTCCATTTTGTTCCTTATTAACGAGTTTTCAGAACACGTCTGCAGCCCGGGTTATACCCAGGGCACGGCTACTGGACGAGGTACAGGGTGATGAACACGCCGATCCAAATGGCGTCGACGAAGTGCCAGTAGTACGAAACCACCATGGCAGCAGTTGCCTGTGCCGGGGTGAACTTCGACTTGGCTACTCGCATCAGCACAACGATGAACGCGATGATGCCTGCAGTCACGTGCGCCATGTGGAAACCGGTGATGATGTAGAACACCGATCCATAAACGCTGGACTGCGGGGTCACGCCGTGCATGACCATCTCGGTCCATTCGAATGCCACCAGACCGAGGAAGATGACGCCAAGCACAACGGTTACGGTGAACCACTTGCGCAAGCCGTATACGTCACCTCGTTCTGCAGCGAACACGCCGAACTGAGAGGTGAAAGAGGAACCAATCAGCACGACGGTAATGATTCCGCCGAAAAGGACGTTGAGGTGGTCCGTCTGGTTGCTCCAGTCACCTGCGGCGAGGCCGTTTGCACGCGATGTGAAGTACATCGCGAACAAGCCGGCAAAGAACATGAGCTCTTGGGCGAGGAACGCGATCGTGCCAACGCTGACCATGTTCGGCCGGTTCAGCGCCGGAAGACGATTCTGCGGAGTCGCCATATTTGGGTTAGTAGTTGCGGTCGTCACGCATGCGATTATCCCCTATTTCTTCCTGATATTCATCTCATTCACCCCCACGATTTCCCTGTGAGACAGGGCCCAACCAGCAGCATTTAAAAACATTTTGGTTGCAAAAATAATTTTTAGAATTTCGGGAACTTTTTATAGCGTCTATCCGACGCACATCAACGCAGGTCATTGCCCCGCCACCCAAAGTCGCCGGCTCCCCCACAAGATAGTTCCTCCAATTACTCGAGCAAATAGGAGTCGCGCTGGGGTTCCAGAAAGTTCCCAAGTGTGCCCGACATCACATTGTGGCACACCCCCGCTTCGTGCCTAAACTTTCGATTGATTGATATCTCTTTAACAACAAAAGTGCCCCTTCCGATAACTCGGAAGGGGCACTATCGTGGGCCGGGAAGGCCGCGACCCACTCTTTCTGCGTTAGTGCTTCTCGCGCGGAATGCCGTACTGCAGGTTCAGCTGGGCGGTAGCCCAGATCAGCATGACCGCACCAAAGGCGATCAGCCAGAACTGCCAGAAGGCAATGCCGAGGCCGAGGAACAGAATCGATGCAGACATCGTAAACGGCCAGATCGAGCCCGGCGAGAAGAAGCCCAGCACGCCAGCGCCGTCTTCAATCTCTGCCTCTTCCCAGTCTTCCGGGAGGACGTCAGAGCGGGACTCCGCAATGTGGAGGTAACCGCCGAGCATGAAGCAGAGTGCGGTAGCAAGCACGAGGCCCACTGCGCCGATCCACTCAACACCGAAGAGGTATGCATCTTCGCCGATCCACGCCGTTGCGAGGATGTAGAACACTGCCATCAGGGCAAGAAATGTGCCAATGGCGTAGAAAACTTTTGAACCGGTTCCCATGGCTACGTTCTCTCTTTCTTAAACGGTCGCGTTCGGATCGACAGTGTTGACGCCGTCACGAGAACCCTCGCGCTCGGACACAAACGGACGGGTGCTGGTTGCGTACGGTGCTTCACCGATGGAGCGCAGTGCCTCGGAGTTCGGTGCCTCCGGGTTCTGGCGACGGAATTCGATGTACTGCTGGAACTTCTCGGGCGTGACTGCACGGATCTCGAAGTTCATCATTGCGTGGTAGGTACCGCACATCTCAGCACAGCGGCCGACGAATGCACCTTCCTTGTCGATGCGCTCAATCTGGAACTCACGCTGCTGCTGGTTCGACTCCGGGTGCGCGTAGACGTCGCGCTTGAAGAGGAACTCCGGAACCCAGAATGCGTGGTTCACGTCACCGGACGCGAGACGGAATGCAATCGGGGTGTCGGTCGGCAGAACCAGGACCGGAACTTCCTCGGTGGAGCCAACGGTCTCGATCTCGTTGAAGTTGAGGTAGGACAGGTCGCCCATCGAGGTGCCGTGGATCGGGTTCGCGTTGTGCATGTCCTCGTCGTCGTACTTCGTCGCCTCTGCAAGAGCCTGGCGCTCAGCGTCAAGACCGTCGTAGTCGCGACCGTCTGCAGTCAGATCGCCTGCGACCTCTGCGTAGCCGAACTTCCAGTTCCACTGGTAGCCGGTGACGTCAACGGTAACCTTCGGATCCTTATCCAGGGCGGTCGTGCGGGTCTGTGCCTGAACCGTGAAGAAGAACAGGACCATAACGATGACGATCGGGAGGATCGTCAGACCGAGCTCGAGCGGCACGTTGTACTGCAGCTGCTTCGGGAACTCGCCGGCACCCTGCTTTTCGCGGGCCTTGTGGTTCCACCGAACGATGGACCAGAGGAAAAGACCCCACATAATGATGCCGATTGTCCAGGCTGCTACCCAGACCCAAACCCAGAAGTTGTACATCTGGGTACCTTCAGGGGTGACCGGGTCCGGCCAGCCCATGTCGAGGATGCGCGCGACTGACTCCGGCGGAGCTACATCACAGCCCGTCAGCGCAAAGCTTCCGAGGAGCAGCGAACCGGCGACGGCAGCCTTCTTGGCGAATCCGCGCTTAACTTCCTTTTCCACGTGTGTTTGCCTTCCTGTCCACACTAGAACCATCGAATGCACATGCCGATGGCAGAACATTCCTACGGAGCCAGAATAGTTCAAACAGATCGTCGCTACGGAATCTTGTCGAGCCTCACGCTTTTGGACGATCGCCCCTCCGAACAAAACCACCTCTCCCCCGCAAATTAACCCGCAGTGCTGGGCATTAAGTTCATAAGCAAGGCGTTGCGAAGATCAGTCGAAATCTTCGCTTTGACCCCTCAACCATTAGTTGGCCCCCTTATGGGGCACCGCAAAAGGTGGACACTCCGCGACGCGTTCGGTTCACGAGTTCGCCGTTGAAAACCCTATTGTGGAATGCGTCATGACGGTGCCGCACGGTTCGAGGCGGCGCACCTTATATATAGGAGAGGTTTCACAACGATGTGCGGTCTTGTTGCACTGTTGACTGCCCGCGGCGATGCCCCAGTGTTTACCGACGCGGTCGGTCGCTCGCTTTCCTGCATGTATCACCGCGGCCCTGACGCTGCGGGAACATGGAACGACGATGACGCTGTTTTCGGCTTTAACCGCCTGGCGATCATCGACATCGAGCACTCCCACCAGCCACTGCGCTGGGGGCCGGCAGAAAACCCCGAACGTTACGCCCTGACGTTTAACGGCGAGATCTACAACTATGTGGAGCTGCGCGAGGAACTCACCAAGGCCGGATACACCTTCAACACCGCAGGTGACGGTGAGCCGATCGTGGTGGGCTACCACCACTGGGGCGCCAACGTCGTTGAGCATCTGCGCGGCATGTTCGCCTTTGTCATCTGGGACACCGAGACCAAGACGATGTTTGCAGCGCGCGATCAGTTCGGCATCAAGCCGTTGTTCTATGCGACGACCGACAAGGGCACCGTTTTCGCCTCCGAGAAGAAGTCGATCCTGGAGATGGCAGACGAGTTGGGTCTAGGCCTCGACCTTGATCGTCGTGCGATCGAGCACTACGTGGACCTGCAATACGTCCCGGAGCCGGAGAGCCTGCACCGCGAGATCCGTCGCGTGGAGTCGGGCTGCACCGTGACTATCAAGCCTGGTGGCGAGGTCCACTCGGACCGCTACTTCAAGCCACACTTCAATTCCCAGCCTGTGCCAAAGGGCAAGGAGCAGGACCTGTACGACAGGATTGCCCGGGCGTTGGAGGATTCCGTCGAAAAGCATATGCGCGCTGACGTGACGGTTGGTTCCTTCTTGTCTGGCGGAATCGACTCCACGGCGATCGCGGCGCTGGCGAAGCGTCACAATCCGAACCTGTTGACCTTCACCACTGGTTTTGAGCGGGAGGGCTATTCCGAGGTGGACGTCGCTGCAGAGTCTGCTGCGGCGATTGGTGTGGAGCACATCGTGAAGATTGTCTCCCCGGAGGAGTACGCCGACGCGATTCCGAAGATCATGTGGTACCTCGACGATCCGGTGGCTGACCCTTCACTGGTGCCGCTGTTTTTCGTCGCGCAGGAGGCACGCAAGCACGTCAAGGTTGTGCTGTCCGGTGAGGGCGCGGATGAGCTTTTCGGTGGGTACACCATCTATAAGGAACCGCTGTCGCTGGCACCGTTTGAGAAACTGCCGAGCGCGCTGAACAAGGGGTTGAACCGCCTCAGCCGCCTACTTCCGGAGGGCATGAAGGGCAAGAGCCTGCTTGAGCGCGGCACTACCCCGATGGAAGACCGTTACTACGGCAATGCGCGCTCGTTTAACTTTGAGCAGCTCCAGCGCGTCCTACCGTGGGCGAAGCGCGAGTGGGACCACCGCGAGGTCACCGCACCGATTTATGCAACGTCGACCGAGATGGATCCGGTGGCACGTATGCAGAACCTTGACCTGTTCACCTGGATGCGTGGTGACATTCTGGTCAAGGCAGACAAGATGAACATGGCGAACTCGCTGGAGCTGCGCGTTCCATTCCTGGACAAGGAAGTCTTCGAGGTCGCGCAGACGATCCCGTACGACCAGAAGATTGCCAACGGCACCACGAAGTACGCGCTGCGCAAGGCGATGGAGCAGATCGTCCCGCCGCACGTGCTGCACCGCAAGAAGTTGGGCTTCCCGGTGCCGATGCGCCACTGGCTGGCGGGCGACGAACTCTTCGGCTGGGCGCAAGACACGATCCGCGAGTCGCAGACCGACGACATTTTCGCCAAGGACCAAGTCCTGGAGATGCTCAAGGAGCACCGCGATGGTGTGTCCGACCACTCGCGTCGTCTCTGGACGGTGCTGGCGTTCATGGTCTGGCACGGCATTTTCGTGGAAAACCGCATCGATCCCCAGATCGAGCACAAGGATTACCCGGTCGAGCTGTAGGTAGTGCCAGCACTACCCCAGTTGGGCAGCCGTCTGTATTGTCGGGCTGCCCGTTCGCCGGTTGAATGTGGTGTATGTCAACTGCAAAGAAAGTACTCACCACCATCGCCGCGGTGTTCGGCGTCCTGTTGATCGCCGCCGGCGCCGCCGCCTATGTGTACGGGCCGACCATGACTGCCATGTTCGCCGGCACCGCCAAGTTCATGGGTACCGATACGCCGAAGCGCTACGCCGCGACGGTGCTTAACCTCGCAGAGCAGGGCATTTACGCGGACTCCCCCGAGTTTGCCGAGGCTAGTGACAAGGCACGCGAGGCCGCGAAACAGGCGGATTCGCTCGACGAGATCCGTCCGGCGCTCAACGACGCGGTCCAGGCTGCTGGCGGCAAGCACTCGAAACTTATCGACCCGAACGTCGAGCAGGAATACGCCGAGATGGAATCCACACGTGCGGCCGTCGAACGCAACGGGAACGTAGCGTGGGCAACGGTGCCGGGCGTCAGCCGCCACGACGATATCCAGTCCTACGCCGACACGCTGACATCCGGCCTAGTGCAAGCGCGCGACAACGGCGCCTGTGGCGTGGTTGTGGATCTGCGCGGCAACGACGGTGGCGACATGGGCCCGATGGTCGCCGGCCTGTCCCCTGTGCTGCCCGACGGCACGGTGCTCGAGTTCGTCTCGGCAGGCGGTTCGTCGCCGGTGACGGTAAGCGGCAACGCTGTCAGCGGTGGCGGCAGCCCCGTAGAAACCTCCGGCGGCAAATGGGACGGCGTGCCAGTCGCAGTGCTTGTCGACGACCTCACCGCCTCGTCCGGCGAAGCCACTATGCTGGCCTTCCGCGGCCTGGATCAGTCGCGTAGTTTCGGCACCCCCACCGCCGGATACGCCTCGGCGAACACCGTCTACGACTTCCCGGACGGCAGCAGCCTAATGCTGACCATCGCGAAGGATAAGGCCCGCACCGGCGAAACGTTTGCGGAAGACCCGATCGAACCCGATGTTCAAGGTGGCCAGGAACAGGCGCTGCAGTGGCTCCGGGACGAACACAACTGTTCGTAGCGGCACTACAGCACAGAAAAATCCCCGTACTGGCGTGATGGCCGGTACGGAGATTCGTCGATAAGCAGCGGCTTAGTTGAAGCTATCGCCACAAGCGCAAGCGGAACCTGCGTTCGGGTTATCGATGGTGAAGCCCTGCTGCTCGATGGTGTCCGCGAAATCGATCGTCGCACCCGTGAGGTACGGCACGCTCATCTTGTCCACGACAAGACGCACGCCGCCAACCTCATCGGCCTTGTCGCCGTCCAGGTCGCGGTCGTCGAAGTAGAGCTGGTAGCGCAGACCAGCGCAGCCACCAGGCTGAACGGCGATACGCAGGGACAGGTCGTTGCGCCCCTCCTGGTCAAGCAGGGCCTTTGCCTTCGCCGCCGCTGCCTCGGTGAGGTTCACGCCAGTTGCGGAAGTAGGTGCAGTCATTGGGTACTCCTTCGTGCTACGCGTTCGAGTGGCGCCCATGCTACGCGCGCCCCTTCATAGCCGGTGTAACGGTTCTCCCCCGCAATCTATTCCCACTGGTTACAGGAATGTCGCGGTGGCCTTGTAGCCTAGGTGGCGTGAAACTACCCTGGCAAAAATCCGAGCAGACCGCTGAGGCTGGTTCGACCAAGGCCGAACTGCCCCAGACCGACAACGCGCCCGCGGCAGACACCCCAGAGGCCTCAGAGCAGAAGCTTCCGAAGGGCTACACCCCGCCGAAGGGCAAGCCGACGCCGAAGCGACTTGATCAGGAGATCAAGCGCGGTGTTGTGCGCGACCCGAATGCGGCCACCCCGGCGCAGATTCGTCAGCGTGAAAAAGAGCTGAAGAAGTCCATGACCAAAGAGGAATGGAAGGCGCACAAGAAGGAGGTGCGCGAGGAGAATCGGGCCCGCAACCGCGAGATGCAGGCCAAGATCGACTCGGGCGACGAGCGCTACCTCATGGAGCGCGACAAGGGCGAGGAGCGTCGCTTCATCCGTGACTGGGTGGACTCGCAGCGCTTCTTCAACAACTACGTCATGCCGATGGCGCTGGTGCTGCTAATCGTGATGTTGATCGGCACGTGGCTGCCTCGCGTCGCGGCGGCATTGTCTTTGGTGAGCCTGCTGTTTATCGTCACCATCTTCATCGAGGGCATCATCATCGGCATCCGCGCCAACCGTGCGGTCCGTGCAAAGTTCCCGGAGGCGAACACTGGTTTCAGCCTGGGTATGTACGCGTTCTCCCGCGCTACTCAGCCGCGTAACTGGCGCTCCCCCAAGCCACGGGTGGCGTTGGGCGCGAAGGTATAGCCCATGCAGTTTCCCCCGGTTGAGCCGCCGAAACGCGCGCATGCCCGTGCGGTGGCGGATGCGTTGGCAGGTGGCACGAGTGGCGTTGCCCTTGGAAGGCTGGGGGCGATCGGTGCGTGGGTTGCCTCCGTACAAGGCCGTGACGTGCCCACGCCGTTTCTGCGCCCGCGTGCCGTGATCGTCGCTGGCAATCACGGCATTGCCGCGCGCGGTCTGTCGGCGTGGACATCGGATGCCGGCGCCGCTCAGGTTGAGCAGCTGCGCGCCGGTGTCGGCCCTGCCTCCACGACGGCGCGGGTTGCGGGAGCGAGCATCAGGCTTATCGACGACTACCTGGACACCCCCACCGGCGCCATCGACGTGGAACCCGCCGTGTCGCAAGACGTGTGGGATGCGGCGTTGGCTGCGGGTGCAGAGATCGCCGATAGTGAAATCGACGGCGGTGCTGACCTGCTGATCCCCGGAGACATCGGCGTTGGCAACACCACCGTCGCCGCGGCGGTGTACGGCACGTTTACGCGCACTGAGCCCGCAAAGGCGATCGGGCGTGGCTCCGGCATCAACGATGAGGTCTGGAAGATCAAGGTCGCCGCTATTCGCGACGCGATGTTCCGCGTGCGCGGGTTCCGCGACGACACCGAACGTGTCTGCGCGGAACTCACCGGACCGGATTTCGCCTGCCTGGTCGGCTTCATCGCCCAGGCCGCCGCGCGCCGCACGCCGTTGCTTATCGACGGCGTCTACCCCGCCGTCGCCGCATACGTCGCCGAACGCCTCGCACCCGACACCAAAGACTGGCTCATGGCAGCGCAGGAGGCGAACGAGCCGGCGCAGGCTGGCTGCTTCGAAGCGCTCGGGCTTCGACCGCTGCAACACCTGGATATGAAAACGGGCCAGGGCGCTGGGGCCCTGGCCGCGTTGCCGCAATTAAACCTGGCGGCGGAGATGGTTGGCGAGGTGCTCGCCGGGGGATCGTCGATAAGCGACTAGCCCTCGACGAGGGTGAGGTTCCAGCCGTGCGTGTCCTCGACCTCGCCGGTCTGGATGCCGCGCAGACGCTCGCGCATTGCCAGGGTGATCTCGCCGGCCTCGTTGTTATTCACCGTGAACTCGCCCTCGTTGCTGAGCACGCGGCCAACCGGGGTGATCACAGCTGCGGTGCCGCACGCCATGGTCTCGGAGATGGTGCCGTCCTCGGCACCAGCACGCCACTGCTCGACGGTGATCTTGCGCTCCTCGCTGGTGTAACCCAAGTCTTCTGCGACCTGCAGCAGCGACTTACGCGTAATGCCCGGCAGGAGCGAACCGGACAGGGACGGGGTGATGATCTTCGCGTCCTTGCCGGAGCCTTCGACGAACATGAGGTTCATGCCGCCCATTTCCTCGATGTACTTGCGCTCGATCGCGTCGAGCCACACAACCTGGTCGCAGCCCTTGTCCGCAGCCTGCTGCTGCGCAAGCAGGGACGCTGCGTAGTTGCCGGCGAACTTCGCATCGCCGGTGCCACCCGGTGCTGCACGGACGTAGTCTTCGGAGATCCACACGCTGACCGGCTTCACACCACCCTTGAAGTAGGCGCCTGCCGGGGAGGCGATGATGTAGAAGGAGTACGACGAGGACGGCTTCACACCCAGGGTCTTCTCCGTGCCGATCATGAATGGACGCAGGTACAGCGACGCCTCGCCGCCAGCTTCAGGTACCCACTTCTGGTCGATGGTGACCAACTGGCGCACGGCCTCCAAGAAGTCCTCATCCGGCAGTTCCGGCATTGCCATACGACGCGCGGAGCTGCGCATACGCTCAGCGTTTTGCTCCGGACGGAACGCGGTGATGCGCCCATCGGTGTGGCGGTACGCCTTCAGGCCCTCGAAGATCGCCTGGCCGTAGTGGAAGACGTTGGCGGCCGGGTCGAGCGCGATCGGTTCGTACGCGCGCACCTGGGCGTTGTGCCAGCCCTTATCTTCGGTCCAGTCGATGGAGACCATGTGGTCCGTGAATTCCTGGCCGAACGCCGGGTTAGCGAGGATCTTTTCACGCTCAGCATCGGTTGCGGGGTGGTCTGACGGGGTAACTGCGAATTCGAGGTTAGACATGTGGCCCACGTTACTCCGTGGCTATGTACCCTCGGGAGGCAATCCTGTTCAATTGTCAGAAAGGTGTTGTTTATGTCGTTCGATGTCACACTTCCTGCCCGCGGTACGACGGTGCGCGCGGTTGCCGGTTCTGCCGCCCCTGAGGGCGCTGTGCTGCTGGTTCCGGTCGCGCAGGGCGATGGCGGAGTCGAACTTCCGGTCACCCAACTTGCCCCAAAGGGCCTGCTTGAAGCCCTCGTTGCGGTCGGCGCGAAGGGCACGGCTAATGAGGTCACCCGCGTTGTCGTCGACGGCACGCTGGTCATCGCATACGGCCTCGGCGACGCGAACGACATTGACGACGAAGCCGTGCGCCGCGCCGTCGGCGCCGCCACCCGCACCCTCAATGGGGTGGAAAAGGCAGCTATCTCCGCCGAGTTCGGCGTCCAGCCGGTCGTCGAGGGCCTCCTGCTCGGCGGCTACGTTTACAACGGTCTGAAGTCCACCGCCAACACGCTTGACGACGACAACACCGACGCCGAACTCCCCCAGACCACCGAAGTCACCGTGGTCGGCGCAGACGAGAAGGCGTTCGAGCAGGCCGTCATCGTCGCCGAGTCGGTCAACCTGGCTCGCGACCTGGTCAACACCCCGTCAAACTTCCTCTACCCCGAGTCCTACGCCGCTGTCATGGGCGAGGTTGCTTCGGCGGCCGGCCTGGACATCGAGGTGCTCGACGACAAGGCGCTTGAGAGCCAAGGCTTCGGCGGCATCCTCTCCGTCGGTCGCGGCTCCGCACGTACCCCGCGCCTGGTCCACCTGACGTGGGCGCCGTCCGGGGCGACGAAGAAGGTCGCGCTTGTGGGCAAGGGCATCACCTTCGACACTGGTGGCATCTCGCTGAAGCCGGGCTCCGGTATGGAGGACATGATCTCCGACATGGGCGGCTCCGCAGCACAGCTCGGCGTCATCGCCGCTGCCGCCCGCCTTGAGCTGCCAGTGCGTATCGACGCCTGGCTGCCCCTCGCCGAGAACATGCCCTCCGGTACCGCCACCCGCCCGGGTGATGTGATCACCCACTACGGCGGCATCACCAGCGAGGTCATCAACACCGACGCCGAAGGCCGCCTCGTCCTTGCCGACGCCATCGCCCGCGCCTGCGAGGACAACCCCGATTACCTCATCGAAACCGCAACCCTCACCGGCGCACAACTGGTTGCCCTGGGCAACCGTACCTCCGGCGTGATGGGCTCCGACGACCTGCGCGACCTCATCGCCGAGACAGGCCGTGCCGTCGGCGAGCAGGCTTGGGCTATGCCGCTGCTCGAGGAGCAGGAGGACGAGCTGAAGTCCCCTATCGCCGACATCCGCAACACCCACAACGCCCGCACCGGCGGCATGCTCTTCGCCGGCCTCTACCTCTCCCGCTTCGTGCCGGAGAACGTCGAGTGGGCTCACATCGACATCGCCGGCCCGGCCTGGAACGGTGGCGGTGCCTGGGGCTACACGCCTAAGCGCGCAACCGGCGCTCCGGTCCGTACGATCCTCGAGGCACTCAACCGCCTGGCTGCGAAGTAGGCGTTTGAGGCAATACGGCCACTATGCCGCTGCATAGTCCCCCGCTCTCGAGCCGACAGGACTATGCCGCTGCATAGTTCTGCTAGGCCTCCCCACCTAAACGGCACACCGTACACGGTACATTTCGCTGTTTTTACCGTTTGTGGCCTCACTTTCCCGCCCTAGGCGGTAACCACCAGATGGTAATCAGCCGAGTACCTGGACCGCGGTGCTCGTTCGTACTCGGCTGATTACCACCCTCCGGTTACCATCCTCGGTGAAGAATGGGCCGGGCGGGGGCAGCATAAGGGGCAGCGTCCGGCACAGAAGCCGTCTAGCTGTACGGGTTTTCGCCGCGCTCGAACCGGGCGCGGCGTTCTTTTTGTTCCTCACGCTTGCGCAGAATGCGTTCCTGTTCCATTTTCTTGCGCATGCGGTCGGGGTAACCGGTCTCTTCGACGTCGTAAAGCAAGATGCCCAGCATTTTGGAGACGGCGTCGATGCCCTTGGGGCCGCCGATGCGGCGTCGGGTGTAGTTGCCGTGCTCGTCGACAAGAACGACGGACATCTCGTTGACCATGGTTTCTGGCTCGACAAAGCCTTCCACGAACGCACGGCCGGCGACCCAATCGCGCAAGTATTGCGCGTCGTCGGGGCGGATTGTCTCGCCCGGTGCTCGTGGCGGTTTGAACGTCGTGGACTTCTTGCCTTTGCCGAACAGGTTGAACACGCCCCACATCATACGGGCCTGTCTAAGCAATTAGGTCACCCCTTGGGCAACGAACGTGTGTGGATGCAGGTACGCTTTGTGCCGTATAGCTTCCAACGTTTCAATGAGGAGACTTTAAACATGGCGCACTCTGTTGAGATGCCCGAGCTGGGCGAGTCAGTCACCGAAGGCACGATCACGACGTGGCTGAAGGAAGTCGGCGACACGGTTGAGGTCGACGAGCCGCTGCTCGAGGT